>DATHNI010000392.1:0-7246 GCA_035486135.1 Acetobacteraceae bacterium | reverse complement strand
CGTCGTCCCCGTCGCGACGAAAACATACGTACCGCTGGGGCCGCGCTGGATCCCCGCCGGCGGCACCACGATCGCGTCGCGCGCGGTGTCCACCTGCAGCCGCACGCCGACGAACCCTCCGGGCCACAGCCGGCGGTCCTTATTGAGGAACGTCGCCTTCAGCTTGATCGTGCCGGTGGTCGGATCGACCTGGTTGTCCAGCACCGATAGCACGCCGGTATCCAGGATCGGCCCCCGGCTCCCGGCCGGGCCCTGCGCGTAGGCCAGCACCGTCGCGGTCCCCCGATGCATCGCATCCGCCACCGCCGGCAGCGACTGCTGCGGCAGCGTGAACAGCACCGAGATCGGCTGCAACTGGGTGATCACCACCAACCCGGTGATATCCACCGCATGCACGATATTCCCCGGATCGACCTGGCGGATGCCGGTCCGGCCATCGATCGGCGAGACGATCGTGCAGTAGCCGAGCTGGGTGCGCGCGGTGTCGATCTGCGCCTGGTCCTGCCGCACCTGCGCCTCGAGCTGCGCCACCAGCGACTTCTGCGTGTCGGCCTGCTGCGCTGTGGTGTAGTTGGTCGCGACCAGCTTCTGGTAGCGCGCGAGGTCCACCCGCGCATTGGCCAGCAACGCCTCGTCCTGCGCCTTCTTTGCCGTCACCTGGTCCAGCGCCGCCTGGAAGGTGCGCGGGTCGACCTGCGCCAGCACGTCGCCCTTGTGCACGTCCTGGCCTTCCTTGAAGTCCACGGCGACCAGCGGCCCATCGACCATCGTGTGCATGGTAACGGTATAGAACGCCTGCACCGTCCCCAGCCCGTCGAGCCAGATCGGCACGTCAAGCCGCGTGGCCGGCGCGACCAACACGGGGATCGGCTCGTTCGGTTTGTGGTTGCGGGCCGACTGGTTGAGCCAGCCGGCCGGCCAGAACCAGACCGCCCCGGCGATTGCCGCTAACACCAGCAGGCACAGTGCGATCATCGCCCACGGCCGGGACCGGCCGCGCGTCTCCACCTCGACGGGTCCGCGCGTCAGGGCGTCCATGACCATGCTCTGTCACCAGTCACCGCAAATTTCCCCCGATCGGCAGGGCGACGCCACCCGGCACCACACCGGGCGACAGGCCGGGAAACTGATCCGGCACCGGACCGGGCGGCTCGTTCCAGCCGCCGCCCAGCGCTTTATACAGACTTAGCAATGCCTGAGCACGCGCCAAGCGCACCTGAACCAGCGTGGTCTCGTCGGTGAAATACGTCGTCTCGGCGGTTAGCACCGTGGTGATGTCCACCGTGCCGGCCGCCATCTGGGCCCGCGCGATGTCCGCGGCACGGCGCGCGGTGTCCACCGCCACGCGCTGCAGTGCTTCCTGTTCGGTCGCGTATCGCCACGCGACCAGGGCATTGTCCACGTCGGTGAAGGCCTGCACCACCGCCTTGCGATAATCCTCGAGCAACTCCGCTTGGCGCCCCCTGGCCTGTTCCAACTGGCCGCGCAGCACGCCGCCGTCGAAGATCGGCTGCGACAGCCCGGCCGCGGCCGTGGTCAGGAATCCGCCCGGGCCGAACAGTACACCGAGTGCGGTGGCCTCGAAGCCGGCCGAGCCGGTGAGCTGGATCTGCGGGAAGAACGCCGCCCGCGCCACCTTCACGTCGAAATTCGCAGCGATGAGCTGCGCCTCGGCACTGGCCACGTCCGGCCGGCGCTGGAGCAATTCGGATGGCAGGCCGGCGCCAACCGGCGGCAGGGCGAGCGTGTCGAGTGTACCCGGCTGCACTGTCACCGCCTCCGGCGGCTGCCCGATCAGGATCCCCAGCCCGATGACCTGTTGCTCCAACTGGCTGCGCAGGGCAGGAATGGTGGCGCGCAGGCCATCGACCAGCGCCTCCTGCTGCGCGAGGTCGAGCGCCGAAGCGGTGCCGACGTCCAGCCGGCCGCGGATCACCGCCAGGGTTTGCTCGGAATCGGCGAGGTTGTGTTGCTGCACCACGAGCAGATCCGCGTCACCGAGGGCGGTGAACCAGGTGCTGGCGACGCTGGTCACCACGGTCAGCGCCACCGTTTGCTGGTCGAACCGGCTGAACATGGCGTTCGCCACCGCCGCCTGGCGGTTCGCCGTGATCTTGCCCCAGAAGTCCAGCACGTAGGAGATGTTGAGCCCCGCCGTATAGTCGTGCACGTCAACATTGGTCGTGCGGCCGCGGCCGCCGACGCCGGCGTTGGCCAAGCTCTCCTGCAGCCAGTTCGCGTTCGCGGTGACGCCGAGGCTGGGGAGCAATCCGGCGCCGGCAATGCGCACCTGGGCGTCGGCCTGCCGGACGCGCGCGATCGCCGCCAGCAGATCGAAGTTCTCCCGGCGGGCCTGATCGACCAGACTGGTGAGTTCGGGTGAGCCGAAGCCGCGCCACCAATCCTCGGCGGGCCAGGCCGCTGCGGCGGTCGCCGTGCTGGCGCGATAGGCGGGTGGGATCTCCAGGTCCGGCCGGTGATAGTCAGGTCCGAGGTCGCAGCCGGCCAGCGCCAGCAGTGCTATCGCGCTGACACCCCAGCCGGCAGCGCGACGAACCGATTCCCGCATAGCTCCGATGGCACCCCCGGTACCTCCCCGTAATGGCAGAGTTTGGGGCACGCAACGGTGTGGTTTCTGCCGGCCGCACGGGAACGCGGGAATCTCATTGGGACGCAGGCGGAGCCCGCCCGGCCAGCAACGCCCGGCACGTCACGCCGCGCGCCGGCACACCGCGCGGCCGGGACATCACGCGTCCTGGACATTGCGCGATCAGGACAGTGCGCGACCAGGACAGCGCGCGGCCGGCACGTGGCGCGGCTGGCACATCGCCCGACCGGGACATCGCCCGACCGGCATCTCGCGCGACAGGATGGCGCGGTCGGCGATTCATGCCGCCGACCGGGCCGAACGTGGCAGCCGGGAACGCGGCAACCCGCCGTGTCCCGCCATGCCATGCCCTTGCTCGGTTGCGGCGGCGCGATAATAGCCCAGGACGAACACCCGCACGGCGCTGGTGCGGCCGCCCTGGTGGCCGGCTTGCTCGACCTGGCGGACCAGCGTGCTCATGTCCTGGCTCTCGCGCTCGCATATCTCGAGCAACGCATCCCACAGCTCGGGCTCCAGCCGCATACTGGTGCGGCCCCTCTCGGCGACCACATTGCGGTTGATCAGACGACTGACCGGCACGGCAGCCCCTCCTGTGAACGAGGGGACAGAGGACCATAACCGCATTAAGAGAAGGTTTGCGAGAAGGCCCCACTTTCCACGCCACTGTAACCACGAGCGATTTTTTTTGCCGGCTGATGCCGGGAAAGCTCTGGCACGGCCGTACCCCGCCAGGTCGCCGCCGTGACGGCGCTCGTACCGCGGATGTTCTTCGACCCGGCATGGTCCGCCACCGGGCGGATGTCCTGGGTCTCCCGCCGCGACTCTGCGCACGCGTCCGGCCCGCCCCGCCGGCTCGCGCCGGGCCAGCTCCCCCACGGTTCGGCGGCGCCGATCCGCGCCAGCCGGGGCCGCTTGTGGTGCCGTCGCCGATGCACACCCCGGCGACCCCGCAATGCACCGAGCATTTCTTCGGCCACGACGATGCGGCGGACGACAGCGCCGATAACGGCCCCGCCGGCGACCTGACCTGGATTGGCCGCGTGGATCGTGGTCGCGACATCACGGGCGCCGCGCTGCCGTGGGTTGCGACCGTGTCAGGCTGCCGCCGCTGTCTTCATGCGAGATGGGGAATGCCTCGCCACAGGACGTGATGGCGACGTTGCGGCCCGCGTCCTGTGCCCCGGAGCAGCGGCGCGTGTTCGGCGCGGATGCCCCGAGTTCATGGCGCCATTAGCACTGAGCATTGGAGTCAAAGTGCCGGAGCAACGACCTTGCCATCAAGCCACAGGGCGTCACGCGCGGCATTGCTCCTCGTGCCGTCCCGCATCGGATCAGTCGCTGCAAGATCGAAGGAAACTACCATGGGTTCTGCCGTTATCAACATTGCTCCCGAGGGAAATCTGTCACGGTATTTCCAGGAGATTCACAAATTCCCGATGCTTTCGGCGGAGGAGGAGTTCTCGCTCTCCAGGCGCTGGCGCGACGGGAAGGATGTGGAAGCGGCCCACAAGCTTGTCACGTCACATCTCCGGCTGGTGGCGAAGATCGCCATGCGCTACCGCGGCTACGGCCTGCCCATCGGGGACCTGATCTCCGAGGGCAACATTGGCATGATGCAGGCGGTGCAGCGGTTCGATCCGGATCGCGGGTTCCGCCTTGCGACCTACTCGATGTGGTGGATCCGCGCGGCGATCCAGGAATACGTTCTGCACAGTTGGTCGCTGGTGAAGATCGGCACCACGGCGGCCCAGAAGAAGCTGTTCTTCAACCTGCGCCGGCTGAAAAGCCAGATGCAGGCCCTCGACGAGGGCGATCTGCAGCCGGAGCAAGTGGCGAAGGTCGCGCAGTTGCTGGACGTGCCCGAACAGGAGGTGGTCAGCATGAACCGCCGCCTCGCCGTGCCGGACCACAGCCTGAACGCGAAAGTCCGCCAGGACAACGAGGGCGAGTGGCAGGACTGGCTGGTGGACGAGACCTTGAGCCAGGAAACCACCTATGCCGAACACGAGGAGCTGACCGGACGCGCGGCATTGCTCACCGTCGCGATGAAGACCCTGAACAAGCGCGAACTCGAAATCCTGACGCAGCGCCGGCTGAAGGACGATCCGGTCACGCTGGAAGATCTGGCGCGGCACTATGGCGTCTCGCGCGAGCGGGTGCGTCAGATCGAGGTCCGCGCCATCGAAAAACTGCGGAAGTCGATGAAGGCACAGATCGCGATCCGCGGAAGCCATAAATCCAGCAGCCATGTGCCCAATTCCGGGGGAGCGCTCGCCCAGGGGGCCATGGCGTAGGCCTGACCACAAGCGGCGCTGGCACGGCGCCGCGAAGCCCATGCACGCCATTCATGGCGTGGTGTCCGAACATGATTTCCCCCTGGAGCGTCCCGCCCACACTTTAGGCGTTGCAGACAACCGCGGAGGGCACGCGCGTGCGAAGTCGAAGCGTTATTCTCGGCCTTTGTGTCGTGGCGGGCATCGGCGGCGTGGCCGTCTGGCATGCGCAGCACGCCCCTGCCGCGGCGGCGCCCGCCTCTGCGCCGGCGCCCGTGCCGGTGGTGGCGGAGAAGGTTCGGGTCTCCGACGTACCGAACGTGCTGACCGGCATCGGCAGCGTGGTGGCGTACAACGTGGTGCAGATGCACGCGCAGGTGACCGGCACGATCGACAAGATCGGCTTTACCGAAGGGCAGACCGTGCATCCCGGCAGCCTGATCGCGCAACTCGATCCGCGGCCGTACCAGGCAGTCCTGCAGCAGGCCGAGGCAGCGCTGGCGCGCGATACCGCCAACCTGGTTGCCGCCCAGGCAAACCTGGGCCGCTACGCTGCGCTGGTGAAGCAGGGCTTCGCGACAGAGCAACAGTTCTCCGACCAGACCGCCACGGTCAGTGAACTGCAGGCATCCATCTTCAGCGACAAGGCCGCGATCTTCAATGCCCAGACGCAACTCGGCTACACCACGATCACCTCACCGATCAACGGCGTGACCGGCATCAAGAGAGTCGATATCGGCAACATCGTACAGCCGTCCACCACCACGCCGATCGTTACCATCACACAGATCCAACCGATCTCGGTCATCTTCACGCTGCCGCAGGACGACGTGCCCGCGGTGCAGAAGGCGATGGAGAAGGGCCCGTTGCGCGTGGTCGCGTATGACCAGAATGACCAGGCGAAACTGGACGAAGGCACGCTGCTGCTGGTCAACAACACGGTCAACCAGAACTCCGGCGCCATCCAGCTCAAGGCGACGTTCCCCAACGCCAATCGCACTCTGTGGCCCGGCGAGTTCGTCAACGTGCAACTGATCCTCAACCAATTGCACAACGCGCTCAGCGTGCCGCTGGATGCTCTGCAGCAGGGCAACAAGGGCGCGCTGGTCTATGTCGTCGCCGCCAACGGGACCGCGCAGCAGCGCCCGGTGACGATCGGCGAAACGCTGGACGGCCGCGCAATGATCGAAAGCGGGCTGAAGCCCGGCGACGTGGTCGTGACGCAAGGCCAGTACCGGCTGGGCGACGGCGTCAAAGTCGCCGAGGTGCCGGCCGGCGATCCGAGTGTACAGAACAGCAGCGAAGCCAGCGCGGGAATGCTGTAATGAGCCTTTCATCAGGCTTCATTCGCCGGCCGGTTGCCACGTCGCTGCTGATGGTGGCGATCGTATTGCTCGGTGCCATCGCTTACACGAAATTGCCGGTCGCCGCGCTGCCGAGCGTGTCGTTCCCGACCATCGCGGTCACTGCGCAATTGCCTGGCGCCGATCCGCAAACCATGGCGTCCTCCGTCGCGACACCATTGGAAAAGCAGTTTGGCGAGATACCCTATCTCACGCAGATGACGTCCAGCAGCTCGATGGGCTACACGCAAATCACGCTGCAATTCACGCTAAGCGACGACATCAATGCCGCGGCCCAGCTCGTGCAGACGGCGATCAACGCCGCCGCCGGTCAGTTGCCCAAAGACATGCCGTCGCCGCCGACCTATCATGAAACCAATCCCGCCGACGCGCCGGTGCTGGTGCTCGGGCTGACCTCCGACACCCTGCCCATCACCACGGTGGACGACTATGCCGAAAGCATTATCGCACAGAAGATCTCGCAGTTACCCGGCGTTGGACTGGTGGGCGTCGGCGGTGAGCAACACCCGGCCGTTCGCATCCGACTCGATCCCGCGCAGCTTGCCGAAAACGGGCTTGACCTGGAGGATGTGCGGAACGCGCTGACCAATGTCAGCGTGGACCAGCCGAAGGGCACTCTTTACGGCGACCAACGTGCCTACACGCTGCAGACGAACGACCAGGTTCTGAGCGCGAAGGGCTGGAACAACCAGATCATCGCCTACCGCAACGGCGGACCGATCCGGGTGTCCGATGTCGGCAAGGCGATCGTCGGGCCGCAGGACACCACGCTGCGCGGTTGGGTGAACCAGCAGCGCGGCATCGTCCTGGCCGTCGAACGGCTTCCCGGGGCCAACGTCATCGGCACGGTGGACGCGATCAAGGCCGCGCTGCCGCAGATCGAGATGTCGATCCCGCCCGCCATCAAGATCTCCGTCATTTCCGATCGCACCACCACCATCCGCGCCTCGATCGCCGATGTGCAGCACACACTTCTGATCACGATCGGCCTGGTGGTGGCG
>DATHNI010000391.1:0-5032 GCA_035486135.1 Acetobacteraceae bacterium | reverse complement strand
GCCACACCGAGCAGGGCCGGCTATTTTCATGTTAGGACGCGCCGTGACTACGGACACCGTGCGCGGCCTCGTCAATTGCGGCCGCACACGGTCTCCGTGTTCACCGTGCTCTCGTTCTGTCTCCGTGCTAAAAGCTTTGCGGTGCTGCCCGCGCACTCGTGCGATGCAGGGGTTTCCCCATTACGACTAGCAGAAAGCACGTTGCAGCCCTGCGCCGCTCATGCCTGCCCCGCTTAACGGAAACCGGATGCGTCGCACCACCTCATCAACTCTTCTCCCATCCCCCGACCGCCGCGCCAGGTGGACGGGTCGGCCCGACCGACCTAGACTCGCGCGTAGCTTTCAGGAGGAAGCGCAATGCTGACGATCGAACCGACAGGCGCGGTGCTCGGGGCGACCGTGCGGGGTATCGACCTGGCCCAGGAACTGGAGCCGCCGGCCTTCGCGCGCATCCTGCAGGCGCTTGGCCAGCATGGCGTGCTGCGCTTCCCGGACCAGGTGCTCGATGTCGGCGACGTGCAGCGGTTCTCGGAATTGTTCGGCGAGATCCAGGGCTCGATCAGCCGCAAGCCGGACCCCGACAAGCTCGAGCACCCGAATGTCGGCATCCTGTCGAACCTGCGGCAGGACGGAAAATACATCGGCAGTCCGGACGCCGGCCAGGACTGGCACACCGACATGTCGTATCGCGACGTGATGGGATTTGTGAACGTGCTGTACGGCATCCGCATCCCGCGCCGCAACGGCAAGCCGCTTGGCGGCACCGAGTTCTCGAATATGCACGCGGTTTACGAAGCGCTGCCGGCCGACATCAAGACCCGCCTCGACGGCATGACCGCGACGCACGACTTCGAGAAATTCTGGGAGAACATGCGGCAGAACCACGCAAGCAACCGCCCGGCGCTGACCGAGGAGCAACGCAGCCGCCGCCCGCCGGTGGTGCATCCGGTGTTCCTGCCGCATCCGATCACCGGCCGGAAGGTGCTGTATGCCAATCCCGGCTACGCGACGCGCATCAACGAGTTGCCGCGCGATGAAAGCGATTCGATGCTGGAATTCCTGTTCGACTTCCAGCTCCAGCCGCGCTTCCGCTGGACGCATGACTGGACCGAGAATGACCTGCTGATCTGGGATCACCTCGGCACAATCCATCGTGCCATCGCCGATTACGGGCCGGACGAGATCCGACTGGTGCGGCGTTGCCAGGTGATGGCAACCAAGGTGTTCGATCCGGCCTTCCTGCGCCCGGTGCGGGAACTGGCCATGGCAGAGGCGAACTGAACGATGCGCTGGATCAGGTTTTCGAAGGCTGGCCGCACCGCCTATGGCTCGCTCGATGGCGACACCGTCACGGAGATCAGCGGCGAGCCGTGGGGCGATCATGCGCCGACCGGCAGCAAGCACCGCCTGGCGGACGTGACGCTGGAGGTGCCGGTGATCCCGCGCACCTTCTACTGCGCCGGGATCAACTACGCGTCGCATATCCGCGAGATGGCGGCCAAGCGCGGCGTCGAGCCGGTGTTCCCGGACAAGGCGGATATCGGCTACCGCGCCAACAACGCGCTGGTCGCGCACGGCCAGAACGTGGTGATCCCGGCCGACGCGACAGAGAAGGTGAACTACGAGGGCGAACTGGTCGTGGTGATCGGCAAGCAGGTCAAGCATTTGTCCAAGGCGGACGCGATGTCCTGCGTGTTCGGCTACACCATCGGCAACGACGTCAGCGAGCGCACCTGGCAGCGCGGCGACCGCACCTTCTGGCGCGGCAAGAATGCCGATACGTTCAAGCCGATGGGGCCGTGGATCGACACCGACGCCGACCTCGACGCGATGACCACCATCGTGCGGGTGAACGGCGCGGAGAGCCTACGCTTCAAGACCAACGACATGATCTTCGACATCCCGACCTATATCGAGGCGATGACGAAGTACCTGACGCTGTATCCGGGTGACGTGATCTGGATGGGCACCGACGGCACCTCGCCCGACCTGAAGCATGGCGATGTGGTGGACGTGGAGATCAGCGGTCTCGGCACGCTGCGCAACCCCTTCGTGCGGGCGGCAGGCTAACTCATTGATGCGTCCTTTCCGTCATGGCGGGCGAAGGCCCGCCATCCACGACTTCGCAGCACGCAGTAGGAAAGTCATTGACGCTGACCCCGGCCTTCGCTCGGGGGAGGCTTTTGCCGATGTGACGTTTACGCTCGTCCGAATGTCCAATGCTAACGCTGCCTGATATTCGCGGACCTTTTGCTCGACTTCTTGAACTTTGTGAGAAACGACACGGCCGCGGTCGGCAGAAATGGGACGAGGTGCCCGCGAAGTTATGTCGCGTCGGTCAAAGGAAGTATTTGGAACACAGATAAGAAGGGATGAACACCGATAGGCGCGGATGACCGAATTTGCGGGTGCGTATGTGGCTCCGCTCGCGGCACAGGCACCGAACATCCGCGCTTATCGGTGTTCATCCCTTCTTATCTGTGTTCCAAATACTTCTTGAATCGCCCGGCCACGACGGTACGAGTGGCCAATGGCAGCACATTGATCCTTACGGCGCCTACGCCCGCCGCACGCCCCAGAACAATACGGCGGCGCATTGCACGAAATCGGCCAGGTCCTTGCGGATCGCCCATGGATAGTACCAGCCGCCGACCGGAATGAACGGAACGCTCTGAAACGCCTCGAGCTGGATCTGCTTGCAGATATCCTTCTGCGCCGCCACGTCGGCCGCGTCGAACCAAGATTGCCGCAGCGCCTCGATCTTGTCGTCGGTCGGCCAGCCGAACCAGCCCTGCTTGCCGTTGCCGCGCAACGGATAGGAACTGCCGGGGTTTGACACCGCCAGCCCGCCCCACGTGGTGCAAAAGATGTTCCAGCCGCCCTGCGCCGGCGGGTCCTGCTTCGCCCGGCGAGCCACCAACGTGCCCCAGTCCATCACCTGGTAATCCACGTTCATCCCGAGCTTCACCAGCAATTCGCGGGTGACCTGGCACGGCGCCACCAGAGACGGCTGATCCGACGGCGCCATAAGCACGATCTTCTCGCCCTTGTAACCGCTCTCCGCAACAAGCTGTCTCGCCTTCGCCAGATCGCGCGGCGAGGTCAGCGCGTCCATCCCTGCATCATTGGCCATCGGCGACCCGGCGGTAAAAAACCCGTCCGGCAATTTTCCCAGATCCTGCTGCTCGCCGACCCACGCCGTGACGTATTCCTTCTGGTCGATCGCGGGCAAAAGCGCACGCAGCAGCTTCGGATTGTCGAACGGCGGATGCAGGTGGTTGAACGCGACCAGCGCCAATGTGCCGAGCGGGTCATAGCGTACCACAGTGCAGCCGTCCGCCTGCCGGATGGTCGGCAGCAGGTCGAGCAAGGGGAATTCCAGCCAGTCCACCTCACCGGTCTGCAACGCCGCGGCAGCAGTGGCGGGGTCCGGCTGGATGATCCACTCGACGCGGTCGAAATGCGCCACCTTGCCGCCCGAGTAATATTCAGGCTTTTCCGGCCGCGGCACGTAGCCGGCGAACTTCTCATAGGCCGCGCTGGCGCCGGATACCCACTCGTCCTTCTTGAACACGAACGGTCCGCTGCCGACATATTCCTTGATTTGCTCGCTGGCGGGAGTCTTCGCCATGCGTTCCGGCATGACGAAGCAATTGGTGGCCCCAAGTGCGTAGGTCATCTGGCGGAAGCGCTGCTTCAACCGGATCTGGAACCGCTTGTCGTCGAGCGGTTTCATCTCGTCGGTGCGCGCGGCCAGCGTCTGGCCGAACGGGTCCTTGACCTGCCAGCGCGCGATCGAGGTGGTGCAATCGATCGCCCGCACCGGTTCGTTGTCGTGGAACTTCAGGCCGTCCCGCAGCGTGAAGGTCCAGGTGAGTTCGTCGGCCGACACCTCGTGGCCGGCACACATCTGCGGCTGGCCGGTCAGCGAGTCGTCGATGCCATATAGTGTGTCCCACACCATGTAGCCGTGGTTGATCGCCACCGTCGCCGTGGTCCAGATCGGATCGGGATTCGCCAGGTTCGCTTGCGGCACAAAGCGCAACACCTTGGCCGAACCACTCTGGGCGATCGCGCGAGATGCCAGACCGGTCGCCGCGATCGCCGCACTGCCGGCCAATAATGTCCGTCGCTTCATAACTCAGGCCTCCGTCGTTGATGCGTTTGCTTCGATGCCCCCCTTGTCATTGCGAGGAGCGCAGCGACGCGGCAATCCCCCGCCTGACGAGCAACAGTGGCTCGTCGGGCGGGGGATTGCCGCGTCGCTGCGCTCCTTGGAATGACAGCGGTGACGGCGATGACAAATCGAGCATTCCGCTGTCAGCCCGCGCGCGGCAGTGCCTCGAACCGCACCGCGACGGCCGCGCTGGCGATCACCGCGACGTCGCCGGAGGTATCGTCCGGCACGTCCAGCCCGCCTTTCACCACCTTCACCGTTGCCTTGCCGTGTGGCAGCGACGCCTGCACCTTGGCGGCGTCCACCTTGTCGGGCTGCTGCACGCCGATCGTGACCTCCACCAGCATGCTCTTCGAATCCAGCCCCAGCGACCGGATCAGGCTGAGCGAGCTGTGATGCAGCGCGTCCTGCACCGCCCGCAACGCGGCCTTGGTGTAGTCGCCGCCGTGCAGGTCGTTGCCGGAGCCCAGCTCCAGGATGACGCGTTTGGATGGCATGCGCGCACTCTCCCCGTCAGGCGATATCGAGGCGCACGACCGCCGCCGCGTGCGCGAGCAAGGTGCTGCCGGTGCCGGCGTCGTTGGGAATCTCCAGGCCGCCTTCGACGACGTTCACCGTTCCGGTGCCGTGCGGCAGGATCGCCAGCACCGCCGCCTTGTCCACTTGCTCGGGATGCGGCACGCCGATGGTGACCTCCACGTGCATGGCATCGACGTCCTGCCCCAGCGCGTCGGCGACACTGAGCGAGTTGTGCCACAGCGCGTCGCGCAACGCGCGCACCGCCGCCTTGGTGGGTTCGGCGCCGCGGATGTCGGTCCCCATGCCGATCTCCAGCACCATGCGCTTCATGGTCAT
>DATHNI010000390.1:0-22247 GCA_035486135.1 Acetobacteraceae bacterium | reverse complement strand
CTGCGGCCCGACGAGGGCCACGTAACGTTTCGCGGCCAGTCGCTCGACGGGCTCCGGCCGCAGGCGATCGTGCATGCCGGCATCGCGCGCACCTTCCAGAACCTGCGCCTGTTCACTGAACTGTCCGCGCTGGACAACGTGCTGGTGGGACTACCGCGGCAGTTCGCCGAGGAACCACTCGGCGCCATCTTCCGTCCGCTACACGCCGCGCGCTCCCTGACGCGGCGGCGCGAGGAGGCGTTGCGCATCCTGGACCATGTCGGGCTCGCGGACCGGGCCCGCGAGACGGTGCGCAACCTGTCCTACGGGGAGCAAAAACTGCTGACCGTGGCTCGGGTTCTGGCGACCGGAGCGGAGCTGATATTGCTCGATGAGCCGGCGTCGGGCTTGTCCGCCGGCGCGTTGGACGCGGTGATGACGCTGCTGCGCCGGCTGCAAGGCGAAGGCAAGACCTTGCTGGTGGTCGAGCACAACACGCGCGTGGTGCAGCAGATCGCCGACGAAGTCTTGTTCCTGCATCAGGGCCACTTAATGGCGCGCGGCTCGCCGGCGGACATCATCGCGGACCCGGCGCTGGCGGAGATCTATTTCGGCGGGGCGATCTGATGCTGTTGCAGCTCGCCGGTCTCGCCGCGGGTTATGGGGCGAAGACGGTCATCTCCGACGTGTCGTTCGCGTTGGAGCCAGGGCAGATCCTGGCGTTCCTCGGTCATAACGGCGCCGGCAAGACCACGACGTTGCGATGCGTGATGGGCTTGTTGCCGCCGCGCGCCGGGTCCGTAACGTTCGACGGGCAGCGCATCGACCGGCTGGGTGTGGCGGACCGCGTCGCGCGCGGGCTGCGGTTGCTGCCGGAGGGACGCGGCATATTCCCCGACCTGACGGTTGCGGAGAACATCGATGTGGTCGCGGCGCGCAACGTAGTCGCCGGCGCGATGTTCGGCATCGACGCGGTGTACGGGCTGTTCCCCGTGCTGACCGAGCGCCGCGCCACCCGCGCCGGCAGCCTGAGCGGCGGGCAGCAGCAGATGCTGGCGCTGTCGCTGGCGATCCTCGGCACGCCGCGCTGTTTGTTGTTGGACGAACCGTCGATCGGGCTCGCGCCGAACCTGGTGGAGCGGATGTTCCGGCAGGTGCAGGAGGTATGCAAATCGCACGCGATGACGGCGGTGTTGGTGGAACAGAATGTTGCGGCAGCGATGCAGATTGCCGATCGGGTGGTGATCATGAACAACGGACAGATCGTGTTCGACGGACTGCCGGCGGAGGCCCGGGCGTCAAATTTCTGGCACTATTTCTGAGGTTAAGTGCGACTCGGGCGGGGAGGCGATAAACGTGGCCCGCACAAATGGAGCAGTGGTGCCATGACCCGCGAGGAAAAGATCACCCGTTACCGGCACCTACGCGCGATCGGCAAGCAGCATCAGAATGCCGCAATAAAATTCGTCAGCCGGGCCACGATGCTCGACTATGGGCGGCGGCTCGGGATCGTTCAGGGCAACACGTTCGTTTGCGACAGCCCTGACGAACTGACATTCGTGTTCGACCTTGCGGTCTACACATCCCGCGAAGGACGGTCGCGCGCGATCGATCGTTACGCACGGACCGTGAATCCCGAACCAGGCAGCGACACGGCTATCATGCTGAAGGCAGCACAGAACGCTCGCTTCGGTGTGTGGCGCATTGAAGGCCGGCATGAAACAGCGGGCCTGACGATTTGGGATGTTGCCCGGGAAACGACTCACTGGTTGATGGATGAAGGTTTCGAGGCGAGCGTCCCGGTCGGCAGCGTTCTCGCTGGTCGCGTGAAGGCTGTCGATGACTTCGTGATGACCTGCGGCGCGGTCGTTCCACTGGACGTGGACACGCTGGCCGAGGCAGTCGCGCACACCCCAAACTGGAGTGCACGCAGTAGAGCAGCAGTGGTCGAGGATCCACGCTTTGCCACCGCCGTGTTTCGTGCCGCGCTTCAATCCGGCGTCGCAGACAGGATCGAGTTCCGCGATCCTGGGGAATTGCAGCTTGAAATGGCAGACGCGGGCTAATTGCAATCAGCGATCGTCGACCGGCGGGTTGGCAAGCACGGACGGGCGTTGATCAAAGGTGGCATACCATTCCGCCAGTCGTGGCCGGCCGTCGCGCCAGTGCAGCTCGTCAAAGCGGAAATCCAGATAGCCCAGCGCGACACCGATCGCCACATGCCCGATCGTCAGGGGGCTTTCCGCCAGCACCTCCGCCTCCTGCTCCAGCGCATCGACAGACGCCAGCAACTTCGCTCGCCACAAATCCATGTGCGGCTGCGACTGTTTCTCCGCCGGACGGAAGCGCTCGCCTAACCACGGCAGCGCTGCGTCCAGCATGCCGTCGCCCAATGCCAGGCGGCGCAATGCGACGCCGCGCGCCGGCCACGCGGCGGGGAACAATTTCGGACCGTCATGCAGCGTGTCGAGATATTCGCAGATCACCGGGGAGTCATACAACACCGATCCGTCTTCCAGCTCCAGCGTCGGAATTTTGCCGAGCGGATTGATCCGCATCAACTCGCGATGCGGCGTGGTGCCACCAACCACGGTGCGTACCGTGCGCAGCCGGTCCTGCAAGCCCATCTCATGCGCTGCGATCACCACCTTGCGCACATAGGGCGAGCGCGGCGACCAATGCAGCGTCATCTGAGCAGGCATGCGCGTCTCCTTGACCATGCTGATGCGGCGGATAGGCCCGCGCGCGGCAATGGAGGAGACGTTCGACATGAACTGCATCGAAGTCAACGGCACCAGCCTGCGTTGTGAGCTGAGCAGCAGCGGCAAGCGCACGCTGGTCGTTCTGCATAAGATGGGTGGCACAGTGGGAGTCGTGGGACCAGGCGATGACCCTCACGCAGACCGGCTCTGCCGCTGCTGGCGGGCTGGGCGGCGCGCCCTGTGTCCAGCAGCGCCGGCGTCGGTGAGTTCAGGCGTATCAGCTTGCTGAACGTGGAGAATTGGCGGGAACAGGCGGGGTCCCCCACCCCTAGCCGCCCCCGCCGGGACGCGCTATCTGCGCCGCCACGTGATGGACGCCCTCTCGATCCCCCCTGCGTCGCTTGGCCCGCTGCCGGCCTACCGGGCCAAAGTCGCAGCGGGCGAACTTGCGCCAGACGCCGCGCAGCAACTCGCGGCGGAGCGGCTACAGGCCCTCTGGGCCCGGCTCCGCGGCTACGACCCGCCGCCACGCCCAATCAACGGCGGTGGATTGCTCGGCCGCCTGCTGCGCCGGCGGCCCACCGATGAAGGCGGCGAGGACCGGCCCGACGGCCTCTACCTCGTCGGCGAGGTCGGCCGCGGCAAGTCCATGCTGATGGACCTGTTCTTCGCCGCCGCCGAGGTCCACCGCAAACAGCGCATCCACTTCCACCGCTTCATGCAGAACGTGCATATGCGCTTCCACGCCTTCAAGCGCTCCCACCCGGAGATCGAGGACCCGATCCCACCGCTTGCCGACTCGATCGCCGCCGAGGCGGCACTGCTGTGTTTCGATGAGTTCCAGGTGAACGACATCGCCGATGCGATGATTCTCGGCCGGCTGTTCCAGGCGCTGTTCGACCGTGGCGTTGTGGTGGTTGCGACGTCGAACACCGCGCCGGACGATTTGTTCAAGGGCCAGCCGGGACGCGACGCGTTCCTGCCGTTCATCGCGCTGATCAAGCAGAAGCTCGACGTACTGATGATGGATGCCGGGCGGGATTTCCGCCGCGCCCGGCTGCGCGGGATGCGAACCTGGCACGTGCCGGCCGACGCGCGAGCCGATCGGGCGCTGGATGCCGCATTCGCCGAACTCACCGGGGGTGCCGAGCAAAAGCCGACGACGCTGACGGTGATGGGCCGCAAGCTGGTGGTGCCGCTCGCGGCCGAGGGCGTGGCGCGGTTCGACTTCGCAACGTTGTGCGGCACCGCATTGGGTGCCGGCGATTACCTGGCGCTGGCGACGCATTTCCACACGCTGATCCTGGACGCGATCCCGCGTCTGTCGCCGGACAATTATGACGTGGCGCGGCGCTTCATCGTGCTGATCGATATGCTGTACGACCACCGGGTGAAGCTGGTGGCATCGGCCGCGGCGATGCCGGACCAATTGTACCTGCGCGGCGAGAACGCGAAGATGTTCGAGCGCACCGCGTCGCGACTGGATGAGATGCAGAGCCAGGACTGGCTGGCGCTGCCGCATCTGACGTAATATCGCACACGCTCCGCCGCGGAGAGTTTGCCCACCGCGGAGAGTTAGAGCATTTCCACCCTGACCGGAAATGTCGCGAAGACCACTGTCATTGCGAGGAGCGTAGCGACGAAGCAATCCTCCGCCTGACGAGCGTTCCTCGGCTCGTCAGGCGGAGGATTGCTTCGTCGCTACGCTCCTCGCAATGACAAGGCAGAGCCGGTGTTTCCACCCACAGTGAAATCGCTCTGGCGATGACGGGTCCACCGCCCGCGGCAGCAGGATCCAGGTTGCGGCCAGGCGTCAGGTCCGCGATCGCTTCATGCCGCGACGAGGGTCGCGTGGGCGTGTTCGATGCTCCTCCGGCCGTGTCTCCGGCATCGCCAGCAGGATCGCCAGCCACGCCACCGCGCCCGCCGCGGCGAGGCTGATGAAGGCCGCGGGCGCGCCGAACCTGTCCGTCACCACGCCGGCCAGAGTCGTGCTGACCGTGGCGCCAATGCCTGCCGCCAGGCCGAGCGAACCGATCGCCAGGTTGAGGTAGCCGGTGCGCCGCGTGGCATCGGCGGCGATCAGCGGCAGCGCCAGCCCGAAGACGGAGGCGCTGATCCCGTCCAGCACCTGGATCGCGACAAGTGGCAGCCCCGCCGGGCCAGCCCAGACGAGCAAGGCGAACAGCAGGCCGCGCGCCGGCAAGGCGGCGAACCCCGTCAGCAGCACCGGCCGGCGACCGAGTGTCCGCCCCATCCGGCCCACCCATGGCGATATGGCGGCGACAATGATCTGCGGCACGATGATCGCGGCGGACACCACCAACCCGGCCGCCCGGGTGCGCTTCTCGAACTCGTTCAGCGCGAGTGGCAGCATCGCCGCGTTGGCCAGGTGGAACAGCACGGCGCATACGGCGAACACGTGCAGCGCCGGTACGCGGAAGATGTGTAGGGGACGGATCGCGCGGCGGCGCCGCTCGCGCGGATGCAGCAAGGCCGGGTGGGGCTCGCCTTCGGCCTCGTCCTCGGCGCGGATGGAATACAACGCCGCGAGGGCGGGCAGGACCAGGGCGGCGGTCATGATGAACACCGCGCGTTCGGAAAAATACCAGGCGCACAGGCCGAGCAAGGCCGCGGATGCGGCGGCGCCCAGCGAGGCATAGCGCGCATTCACCCCCAGGCGTTGGCCGTAGTCGGCGTGACCGCACAGGCGGAACGTGATGGCGGCGATCGATGGGGTGACGACGCAGGCGGCCAGCGCGTCCAGCGCCTCGGCGATCGAGACGGGCCAGCGCATTGGCATGAACGCCAGCACCAGGGCGGCCAGGGCGATGGTGGCCAGGGCGACGGTCATCGCCGGGCGCTTCCGGTGCACCGCGTCGACCAGCCAGCCGCCCGGCAACTGGCCGATCAGGGCGGCGCCGGAGCCGATGCTCAGGGCGAGGCCGACGTCGGTCTGGCTCCAGCCCTGCCGCGTCAGCCACACCGCGACGAACGGGCCGAAGCCGGCCTGCACCGCGGCGATGAAGAAGTTGAGTGCGTTGAGCGCCTTGCGGCTGGCTGGCGTTTCCATGCTCAGGGTGGGTTTAGGGCGTTCGGGTCAACGAAGGAAGGCCAGGGCTTTGCCCTCGGCCTTCGCCGGGGCAGGCTCTGGACCCGCCAAGGGCGGAGCCCTTGGAACCCTTTACTGGAGAGGTTGGACGGGAGGGGGGACGTGGACCAAGAGGGTTAGTGCCCAACCGACGATCGTCGGTCGGTCACTAACCCTCTCGGTCCACGTCCCCCCTCCCGTCCAGCCTCTCCAACGAATGGATTGCTAAGGCTGCGCCTTAGCTGGGGGTCCAGGGGGCAAAGCCCCCTGGGGGCGGGTCCAGAGCCTGCCCCGGCGAAGGCCGGGGGCAGAGCCCTGGCCTTCCCTTAGTCCCCAACGGCGCGCAGCAGCGGCATCTGCGGCTCGCACAGTTCCTCGTACAGATCCACGTAGTCCTCTGCCATCCGCCGCGCGGTGAACCGGCGGTCGAACGTGCGGCGCACGGTGGCCCGATCTAGCTCCGACACCCGCTTCAACGCGGTAATCGCCGACGCCTCGTCCGGCACAATAAACCCGGAGGTGCCATGGTCGATCACCTCCGGCACCGAACCACGATTGAACGCGATCACCGGCGTGCCGCAGGCCATGGCCTCGATCATCACCAGGCCGAACGGCTCCGGCCAGTCGATCGGAAACAGCAGCGCGTGCGCGCCGGACAGGAATTCCGGCTTCTGCGAGTCGTTGATCTCGCCGATGTACTCCACCCACGGACTGGCATCGACCAGCGGCTTGATTTCCTCGTTCCAGTACTTCTTGTCGGCGTTGTCCACCTTCGCCGCGATCTTCAGCCGCAGCCCAGCCGCGCCGGCAATGCGGATCGCCTTGTCCACGCCCTTCTCCGGCGAGATCCGGCCAAGGAAAGCTGCATAGTGCTGACCCACCGGCTGCGGCGTCAGCAACTGCGAGGGCATCCCATGCAGCACCGTGCGCACCCAGTTGATCCCCGGGATCGGCCGCCGCTGCGCATCCGAAATCGACACGAACGGCGCATCGGGGAAGGTCTCGTAGACCTCCTTGAACTCGGGAATGTCGAGCCGCCCGTGCAGCGTAGTCACAAACGGCGTATCCTGCCGGCTGAACAACGACAGCGGGAAGTAGTCGGTGTGGAAGTGCAACACGTCGAACTCGTGTGCACGACGGCGGATCAGTTCCATCATCCGCATGTAGATGGCGATCCAGTCAACCACCGTGGGATCAAGCCGCAGCGCCTTGTCGCGCATCGGCGCAAGGGTCGCGGACGTTATGGAATCGCCACTGGCGAACAGGGTCACGTCGTGACCCATCGCGACCAGTTCCTCGGTCAGCGCGTAAACAACGCGCTCAGTGCCACCGTACAGTTTAGGCGGCACCGCTTCGAAAAGCGGAGAGATCTGAGCTATACGCATGCAGGCAGGCCCCGACCTTTGTCTTAAGGTTTACTGACATTCAACGCCGCTATATTGGCTCTTGACTTCACAACACGGTGGCGCATATCAATTGTAGGTTATAGATCGTGAATGTGGCGAAAGTCCGGCAAGTTTCTTGCCGGTAACAAGTCAAACGGCCCGGGCCGTTCTCCTTCCCGGTAACGGGAGTGCGCCGCAAATGGCGACTTTACAAAGCTTGACGGAACACAATGCGGCAGGAATGCGGCAGAACTACGACGCGCTGCCCGGCTTGCGCACGCGACCGCTCGCGTTCCTCGCCCACTACCTCCGCCGCCATCCGCTCGGCCATGCAGTGGTACTGATCTCGGTACTGCTCGCTGTCGGCGCCAGCGTGTCCACCCAGTACGGCATGAAGCATCTGATCGACGTGATCTCGGGCGGCCCCGCCGCCGCCGGCACGCGCGTGTGGTGGGCCTTCGCCTTGCTTGCCGTGCTGGTCGCCGCCGACAACCTGCTGTGGCGCGTCGCCGGCTACTCCGCCGCCCGCACCTTCGTTGCCGTCACCGGCGACATCCGCGCCGACCTGTTCGCCTTCCTGTCGGGCCATTCGCCGGCCTACTTCGCCGAGCGCCTGCCAGGCGCCCTCGCGAGCCGCATCAGCGCCACAGCCAACGCCGCCTTCACGGTGGAGAACACCGGCTCCTGGAATGTGCTGCCGCCGATCATCGCCGTGTTCTGCGCCATCGCCCTGATCGGCTCGGTCAACCCGACGCTCGCCGCGGTGCTAATCGGCTTTGCCGTCGCTCTGGGCGCACTGATCTACCATCTCGCCCGGCGCGGCACGCCGCTGCATCGCGCTTATGCCGGCAAGGCCGCCGGGGTGGATGGCCAACTGGTGGACGTGATCGGCAATTTCAGCGTGGTGCGCGCGTTCGGCGCGGTGCTGCGCGAACAGCGGCGCATCGGCGCGACGATCGCGGACGAGATGGCGGCGCGCCGGCGCAGCCTGTTCTATCTGGAGAAGCTGCGGCTGATCCACGCGGTGCTGACCGTGATCGCCAGCGCCGGGGTGATCGCCTGGGGCGTGCTGTTGTGGCAAGCGGGGCGGGCCTCGGTCGGCGACATCGTGCTGGTGACCAGCCTCGCCTTCACCATTCTTCATAGCACGCGTGACCTTGCGGTGGCGCTGGTCGATCTCACCCAGCACGTGGCGCGGTTGGAGGAAGCGATCGGCGCCCTGCTGATCCCGCATGAACTGCCGGACCGCGCCGACGCCATGCCACTGGTACCCGGCCCAGGCCAGGTCACGTTCGACCATGTGCGCTTCGCCTATCCGTCGCGTTCGCCGGTGCTGCGCGAATTCGACCTGACCATCGAGCCCGGCCAGCGCGTCGGCCTGGTAGGCTTCTCCGGCGCCGGCAAGTCCACCGTGCTGTCCCTGCTGCAGCGCTTCTACGACGTGGAGGCCGGCCGCATCACGATCGACGGCCAGGACATCCGCGACGTGACGCAGGACAGCCTGCGCCAGGCCATGGCGATCGTGCCGCAGGACATCTCGCTGTTCCACCGCTCGGTGCTGGAGAACATCCGCTACGCGCGCCCCGAGGCGACCGAGGCGCAGGTGCTGGCGGCGGCGGACATGGCGCACTGCCGGGAGTTCATCGAGGCGTTGCCGGACGGCTTCGCCACCATGGTCGGCGACCGTGGCACCAAGCTGTCCGGCGGCCAGCGCCAGCGCCTGGCGATCGCTCGTGCGCTGCTGAAGGACGCGCCGATCCTGCTGCTGGACGAGGCGACCAGCGCGCTGGACAGCGATTCCGAGCGCGCGATCCAGGCGGCGCTGGACCGGCTGATGCACGGCCGCACCGTGATCGCCATTGCGCACCGGCTGTCCACGTTGCAGCGCTTCGACCGCATCATCGTGATGGATCAGGGCCACATCATCGACGACGGCTCGCCGGGCGAGTTGGCGGTGCGTCCCGGCCCGTATCGCGAGCTGTTGCGCAAGCAGGTGATGGAGCCGCTGCAGGAAGCGGCATAGGCCGCCGGCGCGTTATCACGGCATGGACAGGCCATTGCTCGTTATCGACGGCGACTCGTTTGCGCATCGCTCGTTTCACGCCTTGCCGAAAACCATCCGGCGGCGCGACGGGCGCGGGGGCGGTGCCATTGTCGGCTTCGCAAATCTCCTGCTGCGGCTGTTCGACAGCGAACGGCCTCGCGCCGTTCTGGTAGGGTGGGACACGCTGAATACGCCGAACTTCCGGCAGAAGTTGTTTCCGCCCTACCAGAGCAGCCGCGAATTCGATCCGACGTTGATCGAGCAATTGGACGTGCTGCCGCAGTTCGTTGCCGCGTGCGGCTTTGCCAATGCCAAAGCGGCCGGCTACGAGGCCGACGATTTCCTCGCAGCCGCCGTGGCGAGCGAGGAGCGTCGCCACGGCACGGCGCTGGTGGCGAGCGGGGATCGCGATGCGTTCCAGCTTGCCTCAGCCGCCACGACGATCCTGCATCCGGTGAAGGCCGGGGAGATGGCGCGCATCGGCCCCTCCGAGGTGGTCGAGCGCTACGGGGTTGAACCGCGGCAGGTGCCCGACTTCATCGCCCTGCGGGGTGATCCATCGGACAAGCTGCCGGGTGCTCGCGGCGTAGGTGCGAAGACGGCGGCAACGCTGCTGCGTCGATACGGCACGCTAGAGCAATCGCTGGCGGACGGGCGGTTTGCTGAGGAAGCCGAGGCGTTGAGGTTGTACAAACGCATCGCCACAATGGATGCCTCGGCGCCGCTGCCGGCGTTGGGCGATCAGACGCCGACATGGCAGACTGCGGCGGCGCTGGCGCGGGAGTGGGATCTGCAACGTCTGGCTGATCGGCTGGCGGGGTAAAATCCTGATTGTGGAATCGGACAAAAACTGACCCATAGCCAAGCAGGATAGCTCGAAGTTCGTCCCATCGTCTCCTCTTCGTCATGGCCGGCGAAGGCCGACCACCCACGATTTTCGCTTCGTGCGGGAAGCAAGGTCGCGGATTGCCGATCATGACGTAGAGTGATCGAAGGCGGGATTCGCGCAAGTCATGAGGTGTGTCCTTGTCCCGCCTGGTCGTCGTCTCCAACCGTGTCGCCCCCATCCAGGAAGGCGAGCCCACCGCCGGTGGCCTCGCCGCCGGCGTCCTGGACGCGCTGAAACAGCAGGGCGGCGTCTGGTTCGGGTGGAGCGGCGAGGTTGCCGCCACCTCCGCCGGCACCACCGAACACACGGTGGGACCGATCACCATCGTCACCGTCGACCTGACGCGCCGCGACTACGACGAGTTCTACCGCGGCTTCGCCAATGGCGCGCTGTGGCCCGTGCTGCACTACCAGATCGGCCTGAGCAAGTTCGAGTGGCCGGAGTTCGCCGGCTACCGCCGCGTCAACGACCTGTTCGCCCACGCCCTCAAGGACATCATCCAGCCCGGCGACCTGATCTGGGCGCACGACTACCACCTGCTTTGCCTCGCCGAGGCACTGCGCGCCATCGGCGTCACCCAGCGCATCGGTCTGTTCCTGCACACGCCCTTCCCTGCCCCCGCCGTGTTCATGACCATCCCAGCGCACGCCGAGCTGATCCGGGCGATGTGCGCCTTCGATGTGCTGGGGTTCCAGACCGAAGCCGACCGCACCGCATTCTCCGACTATGTCCTGCGCCACGCCGGAGGCACCACGCACGCCGACGGCGCGCTGCACGCCTTCGGCCGCGTTGTGAAGACCGGCGTGTTTCCCATCGGCGTGCACGTGGACGAGGTGCGCGCGCAGGCCGAGGCCCCCGCCAATCGCCGCTTCGCCACCAGGCTGCGCGCCAATCTGCTGGAGCGGCTGATCCTCAGCGTGGATCGCCTGGACTACTCCAAGGGCCTGCGCCAGCGCTTTGCCGCGTTCGAGCGCTTTCTGGAGGACTATCCGCAGTGGCGCGGCAACGTGACCTTCATGCAGATCGCGCCCCCCTCGCGCGGCGACATCCAGACCTACCGGGAGATCCGCCGCGAGCTGGAAGGCGAAGCCGGCCGCATCAACGGCCGCTTTGCCGAGGTGGACTGGACGCCGCTGCGCTACCTCAACCGGGGCTTCTCGCGCAACGTGCTGATGCCACTCTACGCCGAAGCGCAGGTCGGGCTGGTGACGCCTCTGCGCGACGGCATGAACCTGGTGGCCAAGGAATATGTCGCCGCGCAGGATCCCGATGACCCCGGTGTGCTGGTGCTGTCGCAGTTCGCCGGCGCAGCCAACGAATTGGCCACCGCATTGCTCGTCAACCCGTATGACCAGACCGGTATCGCCACGGCGCTGGACCGCGCCCTGGCCATGCGTCTCGAGGAGCGCCGCGAGCGCCACGCCGCCATGCTGGCGGTGATGCGCGAGCACAGCCTGGAGCGCTGGCGCGACCAGTTCGAAGCCGAACTGCGCCGCCGCCCCTGAAACCTCTGCCGCTACGCGGGAGAGGTCGAGGTGCGAAGCACCCCGGGGGTGAGGGTGCCGCGCGACGCACGGTGCCGTTTGCCACGCCCGCGCCGTCGCCCCGTCGAGCCCACACCCGCCCCTGCAGCAGATCGTGCGCGCCTGTGGCGAACTAACATGACCCCGTCTCGCGTGCGGCAACCGCCCCGGTTATTAAAACTGACTGTTCGACAACCACCACGCCTGCCTCGGTACAACGATGGTATCTCCATAAATTCCTGTAAATTCGTCCATTCCGGCGACCCGCACGCCTTGCAAATGCAAATATCACTAACATATTGACGACGACAGCCGATCCGCCACGGCAAGCAACGCTAACAGGAACCGGACCAGAATGCCGAAATCGCCGACCGCACGCCCGACCAACCAGCACCTTGCCGCGGTGCACGCCCTTGGGCACCCAAGCTCGCCGCCACCGCAGACCCGATGGTTCCAGCCGGCGCACGGCCGCGCCGGCGAACCATCCATACCGGCGATCATCGCACCGCCGGGTCTGGCACCGTACGCACCGAACACGCCAGGCCCCGCATCGCTGGCAGAAGGCGGCGGCAGCGATCTCATCGTGACCTGGACGGCGCCGGCGAGCGACAGCACGCACAGTGCCGCGACCGGGTTCAACCTGCAATCCAGCCCCTCCGGCGCCGGGACCTGGACCGCCGTGTCCGGGGTCACCAGCCCCTACGACCTGTCGGGCCTTGCACCCGGCACGGCGTTCGACGTGCAACTCCAATGCTCCAACGCGGCCGGCACCAGCGCATGGTCGGCCACGAGCACCCTCACCACGGCCACCGCTGCGCCAAACACGCCGAGCCCCGCATCGCTGGCACAAGGCACCGGCAGCAACCTGACCGTGACCTGGGCGGCCCCAACGATCGACAGCACGCACGACGCGGCTTCCAGCTATAATCTGCAGTTCAGCCCGTCCGGCGCCGGCGCCTGGACAACGGTGACGGGTGTGATCAGCCCATACACCTTGTCGGGCCTTGCAGCCGGCGTCGCGATCGACGTGCAACTCCAGAGCACCGATGCCGTCGGCACCAGTGCATGGTCCGCGACCAGCACGCAGATCACCGCCATGGCTGTGCCAAACGCGCCGAGTGCCGCAAATCTGGCACAAGGCACCGGCAGCAACCTCAGCGTGACCTGGACGGCCCCGGCAATCGATAGCACGCACGGCGCCGCGACGGGGTTCAACCTGCGATCCAGCCCCTCCGGCGCCGGCACCTGGACAACCGTGCCGGGGGTTACCAGCCCCTATACCCTGTCGGGCCTGGCAGCCGGCACGGCGTTCGACGTTCAGCTCCAGGGCACGAACACCGCCGGCACCAGCACCTGGTCCGCCACCAGTACGCTCGCCACCGCGACCGCGGTACCGAACGCCCCGAGCGCGCCATCGCTGGCGCACGGCACCGGCAGCAACCTCACCGTGACCTGGACCGCCCCGGCGACCGACAGCAGCCACGATGCCGCCACCGGGTACAACCTGCGATCCAGTCCCTCTGGCGCCGGCACCTGGACAACCGTGTCGGGCGTCACCAGCCCATACACCCTGTCGGCCCTGGCAGCCGGCGCGGCGTTCGACGTGCAGATCCAGGGCTCCGATGCCGCCGGTACGGGCGCCTGGTCGGCCACCAGCACGCTGACCACGGCCGCCGTGGGGCCCTATCCGCCGAACGCCCCGGTGATCGCCAGCGTCGCGCCGCCGGGGGACGGCACGAACGTCAAGCTCGCCGTCACCTGGACCGCCCCAACGGTGGACAGCACCCACGGCGCCGCCACAGGCTATAACCTGCGCTACAGTCCCACCGGCGCAGGCACCTGGACGACGGTGCCGGGCGTCACCAGCCCACACACGATCACCGGCCTGACCGGCGCGGCGGCATTCGACGTCGAAGTGCAAGGCATCGATGCCGCGGCAAGCCCTGGCGCGTGGTCGGCCATTACAACGGGCACGACCTGGGGTGTCACGGTCGCCACCGGAAGCTGGGGCGTCGCGGCATCGCAGGTCCATAACACGAGCGTCGCCCCCAACGGCGGAGCGAACATGACAGCGACCCCGGCGCCAACCGCGGTGACCGGCGCCGCGTTCGCGTGGTCGGCCAGCAATTCCACAATCCCGACCACCGGCCTGACCACGGCCGGCGCCGACGGCCAGACCAACGGCTGGGGCCAATGGTTCAATGCACCTGCCACAACCGGCACGTTCTACCTATGGATGCTGGCGCAAGGCACCGGCTCCACGACAATCGGCGCCCTGGTCACCTCAGCCATCACCGTGTCGTAGCGTGAGACCCCAACCACGACCGCCGTGCGGGAGAGGTTGCGGGCGGGGGCTCTTCGCCCCGCGACCTCCGCGGTTTCATTCAGGCCGGGTCAACGCATGAGTGCTGCACGAAACGCCGGGGGTTTTGGCTGCGGCCGCCTCGTCAACCGCGGCTGTGTCCGCGCGGCGGGCGAACCATGACACTGTCCCCACCACAGGCGAATGGCCGCACCGTTATGCCGTCGCGGAGCGACCGCGGCGCTGGCGAAACCGCGCTAACAGCCGAACCTGCCATTCCAACCCGACGCCCACTGGATCAATCGATGCCATGGCCCGCCATGCCCAGGCCGAGCGAGCATTCAAAGTCGATGTTAGCAACATACCCTGCGGTAAATCAGTCACTTAGTGCCACTCCACGACGGAAAAGAAATCTGCACTAACTTCTGGACAGCCGTTCACAAATCACCACATGCGACTAACATTAAACAGGAACCGTTTCAAAAATGTCAGTTTATCCTCCCACGCCACGCGTGGCATACAAGACGACTGCCACGATGCACGCCTTCCCCGCTGCAGCCGCGCCAACGCCAACGCGACAACCCCAGATCGCGAACCCTCCAAGCGACGCATCACTGGTGCAGGGTCCCAACAACAGTCTCATCGTGACCTGGACGACACCGCCGGTCGACAGCACGCATGGCGCCGCTATCGGGTTCAACCTGCAATTCAGCCCGTCAGGCGCCGGAGCCTGGACGACCGTGTCGGGCGTCAGCAGCCCTTACACCCTGTCAGGCCTGGCAGCGGGAGCAGCGTTCGACGTGCAACTGCAGAGCACGAACGCCGCGGGCGGGAGCGCATGGTCATCCCCCATCACACTCACGACGGCCGCAGCCGCACCGAACACGCCGAGCGCCGCATCGCTGGCACAAGGTGCCGGCACGACCCTCACGGTGAGCTGGGCGGCGCCGGCGGCCGACAGCACGCACAACGCCGCCACCGGATTCAACCTGCGATACAGCCCGTCAGGCACCGGAGCCTGGACCATTGTCACAGGCGCCACCAGCCCGTGCAACCTGACCGGCCTGCCACCGGGCATGGCGATCGATGTGCAACTCCAGGGCGTGAATGCCGCCGGCACGAGCGCATGGTCCGCCACCAGCACGCTCACCACCTCGGCAATGGGGCCGTTCATCCCGAACACCCCGGGCGCCGCATCGCTGGCACAGGGCACCGGCAGCACCCTCATCGTAACCTGGGCAACGCCGGCAACAGACAGCACGCACAGCAGCGCAACCGGGTTCAACCTCCGGTCCAGCCCTTCCGGCGCCGGCACCTGGGCAACGGTATCGGGCGTGACCAGCCCTTACACCTTGCCGGGCCTGGCTGCCGGCGCAGCGGTTGACGTGCAGATCCAAAGCTCGAACAGCGCCGGCGCGAGCGCATGGTCGGCCACCAGCACGCTCACGACGGCAACAGCAGCACCGAATGCGCCGGGCGCCGCATCGCTGACACAAGGCACCGGCAGCAACCTCACAGTCACCTGGGCCGCGCCAGCGGCCGACAGCACGCACGACGCCGCCACCGGCTTCAACCTGCGATCCAGCCCTTCGGGCGCCGGCACTTGGACAACGGTGTCGGGCATCACCAGCCCCTACACCCTGTCAGGCCTGGCAGCAGGCGCGGCGATTGACGTGCAAATCCAGGGCTCGAACAGCGCCGGCGCGGGCGCATGGTCAGCCACCAGCACGCTCACCACGGCCACGGCAGCGCCGAACACACCGGGCGCCGCATCGCTGACCCAAGGCACCGGCAGCGATCTGACCGTGACCTGGACGGCCCCGGCGGTCGACAGCACGCACAATGCCGCCACAGGATTCAACCTGCGATCCAGCCCCTCCGGCGCCGGCACCTGGACGACCGTGGCGGGTGTGACCAGTCCCTATGACCTGTCAGGCCTGGCCGCCGGCGCGGCGATCGACGTGCAGATCGAGAGCGTGAATCTTGCCGGAACGAGTGCATGGTCGGCCACCAGCACACTCACCACCGCGGCAGGCGGGCCCTATGCACCGAACACGCCTGCTATCGCCAGCGTCGCGCCGCTGCCTGACGGCACCAACACCAAGCTCACCGTTACCTGGCCCAATCCGGCGACCGACAGCACGCACAACGCCGCCACAGGTTTCAACCTGCGCTACGGGCCGAATGGTGCCGGCACCTGGACGACGGTGTCGGGTGTGAACAGTCCATACGCGCTGACCGGTCTGGCCGGTGCGACAGCGATCGACGTCGAGGTCCAGGCCACGAATGCCGCGGCAAGTCCGAGCGCGTGGTCGGCCGTCGCAACGGGCACGACGTGGGGAGCGACTGTCGTGCCTGGCAACTGGGTCGCGTCGGCCTCGCAAGTTCACAATGCCAGCGTGGCTCCGAACGGCGGGGCGCAGATGAACGCGACCGCCGCGCCGACCGCGGTGACGGGGGCGGCATTCGCGTGGTCGGCGAGCAATTCCACAGTTCCAATCTCGGGTCTCGTAACGGCCGCCGCCGACGGCCAGACCAACGGATGGGGGCAGTGGTTCAACGCACCGGCCACAGCCGGCACCTTCTATCTTTGGATGCTGGCGCAAGGTGCTGGGTCCACCACGATCGGCGCGCTGGTGACGTCGGCGATCACGGTGTCCTGAACCTCTCCGGCGAGAGCGGGAGAGGTCAATCTTAACCTCTCCCGCGGGAGCGGGAGAGGTATAGTCTCATCTAAACGCGATGAGTCTCGTGGGTGGACGGATGAAACAGCTCCTCCGGCGACAGCAACCGCGACGATAGTCCTTCCGCGTGATGCCGCTGGAGAAACACCTCCAGCACGTGCCGATTGGCATCGAGCCCATACGACCAGAAGTCCTCCCCCATCAAATTCCTAGCCGCCAGCAAGTGTTCCTCGACGAAGGGCAACGTCACCTTGGTGGCCGCCACGTCGCGCAGCTTCGCCAGAGCGCGCGCCTTCGCCTGTTCGAAGGCCTTCATGACCGCCACAGGCAGCCATGGATGGTGCTCTGCCAGAGAACGCCGAATCCCGAGCAAATGCATGATCGGAAAAATCCGCGTCTTGCGAAACCACGCCGCCCCGGCCGCGGCCGGATCGGGGAACAACCAGCCGACATGCTGGTGCCCCGCGGTGAAACATGACGGCGCCCGCGGCCCGATCACCGCATCGATCGCACCATCCGCCAGCAGCCCCGAAATCGTTGCCCCTTCGGGCGCGTCCTCCACTCGCACATCCGGCGGCAGCGTCACCGAGATCTTCTCGATCCGCCCCGCTTGTTCATAGCCGCCGCGCACCCAGGTCACGTCCGACGGCTTCACCCCATAATCCTGCTCCAGCATCGCGCGGGTCCACACATTGGCGGTGACCTGGTATTCCGGCACGCCGATGCGCCGCCCCTTCAGGTCTTCCGGCCGCGCGATTCCGCGATCGGTCCGGATATAGATCGAGTTATGCCGGAAGGCGCGCGACGGAAACACCGGCACCCCCACATACGGGCAATCCCCCGCCGCCGTCTTCACCGTGAAACTGCTCATCGACAGCTCGCAGATGTCGAAGTCGGCGTGGCGAAAGGCGCGGAAGAAGATCTCCTCCGGCTCGAGCAGCATGAACACCGGATCGACGCCGTCGATCTGCACCGAACCATCCACTAACGGCCGCACCCGGTCGTAATCGCCGACCGCGATCGACAGTGCGAGTTTTGCCATGATCCATCCTCCCGAAAAGCTGCCATTGCGAGGAGCGCAGCGACGCAGCAATCTCCCCCCGAACATTGCTGCGCCGCTGCATTGCTCGCAATGACGGGCGGGCGCGGTCACTGGAGGGGCAACCATGGCGCACACCACGTGCATCCGGAACGCGGCCTGGGTCATCGCTTGGGACGCGACGGCCGGCACGCATGTCTATCTGCGTGATGCGGACCTGGCATTCAGCGGCAACACCATCGTCCATGTCGGCAAATCCTGGCCGGGCACGGCGGACACCACGATCGACGGCCGCGCGCTGATGCTGATGCCGGGCCTGGTGGACATTCACTCGCACCCGAGCACAGAGCCGTTCTTCCGCGGCATCCGCGAGGAACACGGCGTGCCGGCGATGTTCATGACCGGCCTGTACGAGCGTTCCTTCGCCTTCCGCACCGACGCCGCGGGCCGGCACGCCGGCAAGACCGTCGCCTATTGCGAGATGCTGCGCACCGGCATCACGTCGGTCGCCGACCTGTCCGGCGCCGATACCGGCTGGATCGACCTCGCGGCGCAAAGTGGTCTGCGCGTGTTCATCGCACCCGGCTACGCGTCGGCGCGCTGGCACCTGGAGAACGGCTGGCAGCTCAAGTATGCCTGGGACGAGGCGGCCGGCAAACGTGGCCTGCACGACGCTCTGGCATTGATCGCACAGGCCGTGCGGCATCCCAGCGGGCGGCTGTCCGGCATCGTGTTCCCGGCGCAGATCGACACCTGCACCGAGGCGCTTCTGCGCGAAAGTTGGGAAGCAGCCGAGGCGCAGGACCTGCCATTCACCACGCATTGCGCGCAGAGCGTCAACGAGTTCAATGAAATGGTGCACCGGCATGGCAAGACGCCGATCCGCTGGGCGCGCGACATCGGTATTCTCGGACCGCGTAGCATCCTCGGCCACGCGATCTTCACCGACGAGCATTCCTGGACGCGCTGGCACACCAAGGATGACGTGAACATCCTGTCGGAGACTGGCGCTTCGGTGGCGCATTGCCCCTCGCCGTTCGCGCGCTACGGCCAGACGCTGGAGGATTTCGGCCGCTATCGCCGCGCCGGCGTGAACATGGGCATGGGCACTGACGTTTCGCCGCATAACCTGATCGAGGAGATGCGGCTGGCTGCGATCCTTGCACGCGTGGCAGCACGCGATATCAACACCACCAGCACCGCGGCGATGTTCCATGCGGCGACCGTCGGTGGTGCGACGGCGCTCGGGCGCGACGACATTGGGCGACTGGCGCCTGGTGCACGTGCCGACCTGGTGCTGGTGGACCTTGCCAATCCGTTCATGCTGCCGGCACGTGATCCGTTGCGTTCGCTGATGTACACTGCGGCGGATCGCGCGGTGCGAGACGTGTTCGTGGACGGCGAGAAAGTGGTGGAGGCCGGCCGCGTGCTGACGCTGAACCATGCGGAGGCAGTGGGGCTACTGGCCGACGCGCAGGCACGCATGGAGGCCGACGTGCCGAACCACGATTGGGCGCACCGCCGTGCCGAGGATATCGCGCCGTTGAGCTTGCCGGTACGGGAGTAACCGTGATGGTGCGGATCGATCGCGTGACGACACGTGGCGGGGATGGTGGCGACACGTCATTGGGTGACGGCACGCGCGTGCGCAAGGATGCGCTCCGTATCGAGGCAATCGGCTGCGTGGACGAGGCGAACAGTGCGATCGGCGTGTTGCGCCTGGCGACGCGGGACGACGCGGAAGCAGACGCGATGCTTGCGCGTATCCAGCACGATCTGTTCGACGTCGGCGCGGATTTGTGTGTGCCCGGCGAAGGCGGCGACCGGCTGCGGGTTGGCGACACCTTGACCGCGCGCCTGGAGCAAGAGGTGGCGGCGATGAACGCGGACCTGCCGGCGTTGACGAGCTTCGTGTTACCAGCAGGTACTTCGGGCGCGGCCCATGCGCATGTCGCGCGTGGCGTTGTACGCCGCGCCGAGCGCCGCGTGGTTGCCCTGTCGGAGGCAGAGCAAGTGAACGCGGCGGTGGTTCGCTACCTCAACCGGTTGTCCGACCATTTGTTCGTGCTGGCACGCCGGCTGAACGCCGCTTCCGGCGGTGACGTGTTATGGACGCCGGGGCTCAATCGGTGATGGCTGTCGAAACTTTCGCGCCGTTGCGACATTTCCGGCGCAGTCACCTCGACCGCCCATGAGCCGGAGAATGCGTTCCGGTTCATGCATTAACTGGTTAATGAGTCGCGGCATGAACGAACCGGTTAATGGCCACCCCCGACGGCGCCCAGTTGGTTGGCGCACCCGCTCGTGGATTAACTGGTTAGTGCATGCCCGCGTGCATTAACTGGTTAGTGCATCAGCCGCCCCGGGCGCGCTCGCCGTCCAGTGCCGCACGCCCGATCATCCCCAACGCAAGGTCATCCTGCGGCAGCTGAAACAGTCCGCCGCGTGCGTCGCGGAAATAGCGCTCCAACGGCAGCGCACGGGTCATGCTGAACCCACCAGCGACCCGCAACGCGGTCTCCGTCACCGCACAGGCGGCGTTGGTACACAGGAACTTGGCCGCGGCGATCGACGGCGCCAGTTCGGCCGGCGACGCAGTCTGTTCGACCCAGGCACGCGCCGTGTCATGCAGAACCGTTCGTGCCGCGCGCAACTTCACATCCATGTCGCCGATCCATTGCTGGATGTGTGGCTGTCCTGCGATCGGTGTGCCCAGCGCCGCCGGCACACGATTGTTCGCGTAATGACACGCCGCGTCGCACGCGGCCTGACCGATGCCGAGATACACCGCAGCGAGCGGCAGGTTCCAGCCGCTGGTGCCCGGGCGCTTGCGTTCGCCACCGACCTTCACACGCTCCACAATACGCGCGTCCGGCACGAACACGCCGTCGTAATTCACTGCATAGTTGCCACAGCCGCGCAGCCCGAGCGCGCCGCTCCAGGTGTCTTCAAGTGACAATCCCGGCGATCCACCCTCGACAATCGCACTGACAAGTTCGCCCTGTGGTGCGGCATCGCTGGGTGGCAGCACCACGGCTGTGGCGAGAAAGCGCAGCACCGGCGCACCGGTCACGAAGATCTTGCGCCCGCTGACGCGCCAACCGCCGGCGGTGCGCTCTCCTGTCATGCTGGGCAGGCCGCCGCGCGAAATGCTGCCGAGTTCAGCCTCGGTGACGCAGTTGTTGATAGTGCCGCCTTCGTGCGCCAGCGTGGTGCAGATCTCCGCCAGAACATCCTTCGGCCATGCGTTGCTGTCCATGACCCGGCCGAGCAAACTGAGATGCATGCCGGTGACCAGCGCAGTGGAAGCATCTCCCCGTGCGAGGATCTCTTGCGCCAGCACCATGTCGAACACGTCGGCGCCGTCGCCGCCATAGTCCTGGGGCAGCGCAAGGCGCAAATATCCGGACGTGTGAAGGTCACGAAAATTCTCGTGCGGGAACAACGACTGCGGATCATTCTGTGCAACACGCTCGTCGAACCGCGCGGCGAGATCTCCGGCGAGCTGCATGATCGCCTGTTGGCGAACGGTCGGCTTGCGCAATCCAGGCATGTGCATCGTCAGGATACCTTCGCTCGTTTGCCACCAAGATATGCGTCGCGGATGCGCGGGTCGCGCATCAAGTCCTCTGCCGGCCCGGATAGCATGATGCGGCCGGTTTGCAGCACGTAGCCATAATCCGCGATCTGCAGCGCCAGGCTGGCATTTTGCTCAACCATGAACACCGTGACGCCTTCCGCATTGATGGTGCGGATCAGCTCCAGCACACGATCAACATAGAGCGGCGACAGGCCCATGGTCGGTTCATCCATGCAGAGCAACCGAGGCCGTCCCATCAGCGCCCTTGCCATCGCCACCATCTGCTGCTCCCCGCCGGACAGCGTGCCGGCGCGCTGTTCCAACCGTTGCCGCACCCGCGGAAACTGCACCAGCATCCGTTCCAGGTCGCGCGCGATCTCGACGCGATCGGACCGGCAGTAAGCGCCCATCAGCAGGTTCTCGCGTACTGACATGGTGCCGAACAGCCGCCGCGCCTCAGGCACCGAGCCGATGCCACGGCGAATCACCTGCGGCGTCGGAAGATTGGTGATGTCCGCTCCATCGAACCGCACCGTGCCCGCGCGAGGCCGCAACATCCCGAGGATGATCTTCATGGTCGTGGACTTGCCGCTGGCATTCCCGCCAAGCAGGCAGACGATCTGCCCCGGCAATACCGACAGTGTCAGGCCGAAATGCACCTGCACCGGTCCGTAGAACGTATCGATCGACTCAAGCGCAATAAGCGGCACGGTCACAACGCACGTCCGTATATCTCTCCAGGATCGCGGGAGAAGCCTGGCCCCGGGCTCTTGACCGGGGGGGCGCGCAGCCCCAGCGACGAGGGTGCGGATGAAGGTGAAGCGGGCCCCACACTCCCCTCCCCCACTCCGCTGTGCCCAAGATAAGCCTCCACCACCGCAGGATCGTTACGCACCAAGTCCGGCGGTCCCTCAGCGATCTTTGCCCCGTCGTCCATCACAACGACCCGATCCGACAGCGCCATGACCAGGTCCAGCTTATGCTCTATCAACATGATCGACAGCCCACGCTGCTTCAGCGTGCGGATGA
>DATHNI010000389.1:0-6939 GCA_035486135.1 Acetobacteraceae bacterium | reverse complement strand
TGGGGGATTTGGCGGCGGCGGCGGGCACGGCTGGGGCTGGAGCGGGTCTCATGAACGTCTCGTTGGCATGTACACTTGCCGGCTAGGTGGACTTTTAAGATTGGGCGCGCTGGAGGGGACGGGGCGGGACGATGCTGCCTGAGGTGATTGATGGGGGTGCAGCGTCTCGCGCACGTCTCATGGTCTCACGATCATCTCGCTGTCAGGTGGGGTTGGGAGGACGCGATGGCGATGGGACATCGCGCGTCCCGGCGGGCGCGGGGAATTGTCACGGTGCATGGTCTTGCCCTCGCGCGGCAGTCCCGTGCCCGGGCGGACGGGGATATCGGCGGGGACGCGGTTGTTCTGGTGGATGGGTTCTGCCGCCATGCCGCAAACCCGCGCCGACCGGGCCGTGGCCTGAATTGGCATATGGGGTTCTGCTCGTGGTGATGACCAGTCACTCCGGCAGCCGGATGCGGCTCGCGATCAAGCACGAATTCGGAACCACCGATGCACACCAATACACACCGATGGGACGGGGGCTACCGCTTCGGCGCGGCTTGCCAGGGGCGGTCGTTCGATATCTGCCGTGAACGGTTGTGCCGGACCCGGACCCGTCGGCGTGGATCGGTGGTTCCATTGTCTTGCGTTCCCGCCTGCCGCACCGGCCTGCGCCGAGAATGGCCAGTATCAGGTGCATGGGGTTCTGCCCGGCGGGTCTCGGCGGCGTGCGAGCCATTGCTGGCGACAGCAGAGACGAACATCCCAACAGCATGGAGGGATGGATCGCACCCGGCCAGCCACATAGCGGCAAGTGCCAACTTGCGTCCGCCGCACAGATCATGTGCGGCCTATCCTGCTTATCCCAAGCAGCCACAACGACCAACTACGCGGGCATCGGAAGGCGAGCACCTAAGCCGAGTTGGCAGGGGCCAATCACCTTCGAGACCGCGATAGTAGGAGTTCATCATGAAGAAGTTCGTTCTTGCAGGCGCCGCTTTCCTGAGCCTGGGCGTCGGGTCTGCCTTTGCGCAACCGACGATCGTCTTTACCAACGGAAGCACTTACGATTCCACCACGGGCGTCACCTCTCCACCCCCCACGGCGTATGCGATGGCCAACCCCCGTATCAAGGCGGATGCGCAGACCTGGCACCACAATAATGGGCCGCAGGTTGTCCGCTGGGGTCCGCCCGCCGGTGGGTTGGGCGGGGCTTGAGCCCGACTGACAGTAACGGCGCGCCGCGGCGGATAATTAACCGTTAGTCCCGCGACAGCTCAACAGACGCAGAAGGGGTCGGCCATGGGCCGGCCCCTCGCGTTTAGGCGCCGGTCTCTGCCGGAAACCTGGATCCGCGCCGTGCAGCTCCCTTCGGGGAGGACTCCTGTAAACTCGCCCCGGCCTGTGAAAGCGCCGGGGCTTTTTTTGACCCTGACATGCGGACGGTTGCGACCTGGAGCATGTCGCCGGGCTGGCACAGCATTCCGCGCATGAAATGCTCAGCCCATGGTCGCCGCACACATCCGGGAGCGTCCCGGCGGGCTCGCCGCAAAGCAAGCAAGGTTTAACGCGGATGCGGGCAGACGGACGCTGAACACGCGGATTGGACAGGGGCAACCGCACCGGCGCGGCTCCCCGGGTTCGGTTGAGCAACGTTTGCCGTGAAGCCTCACGCCGCCCCTAGGCCCATTCGCGTGTTTCGCGTGCATCTTTTCTGCATCTGCGTAGAGTCTTGGTAGAGTCTTGCTTGCTTCGCCACATGCCGCGCTGCGTAGAGTCTTGCTTGCTTCGCCGCATACCGCGCTGCGGCCGCCCAAGAGAGGCGTCGCCCGGGGCTCCCACGCCGCCGGCGGATCGCAGCGACGGCGGCGGACGTGGGCGACGACAGCGACATGGGCACGCTCCTGGCAAAGCGCCTTCGACGCCGCGGGCAGCACGGTCTAGGAGGATTATCAAACGCATTGCGGCCGCCGCTCCTGGTGCAATATGGCGTCGTTGCCGATAACGGAGGGCAGACGACGGACAGAGGGATGCCGGTTCAAAGGCCGCACCGCTTCACGGTCGCGGAATACCACCGGATGGCGGAGGCCGGCATCCTCGGCGAGGGCTCCCGTGTCGAACTGATCAGGGGACAGATTGTCGATAGGACGCCCATCGGCGCCCCGCACCTTGGCATGGTGAACCGCCTCACCCGTCTGCTGTCTGCCATTCTCGTAGGACATGGCATTCTGTCGGTGCAGAACACGGTGCGGCTGGACGACGGGTCGGAGCTTGAACCGGATTTCGCCGTGCTCCGGCCGCGTGCCAACGATTACCAGACGGCGACGCCGTGCCCGCCGGACGTATTGCTTTTGATTGAGGTCGCGGACACCAGCCTTGACGACGACCGCGCGATCAAGGCGCCACTCTATGCCGAGAACGGGATTGCCGAATACTGGATCGTGAACCTGCTGAACCGCACCGTGGAGGTCTATCGCCAGCCCCGCAACGGCCGCTACGCTGACATTCGCCGGGCTGGGCCGGGAGAGGTCCTGGATATCGTGCCGCTGCCCGGCGTCGCGCTGCCTGCCGCTGACTTGTTTCCCACTCTCGCCTGACGTCCGGGGCGCCTGATCCAGCGCCCCGGGTTCCCGGCTGATGGTATGCCGCGCCTACTCCGCGGCCAGACGATCTCGGCTGTAGCGGTTTATCACCGGCCGCAGGCCGAGGTTCTCCCGTAAGGTCGCGCCCTCGTACTCGGTACGAAACAGCCCCCGGCGCTGCAATTCGGGAACCACCATCGCGACGAAATCCTCGCCGCCGCCGGGAAGCGTGGCCGGCGTGATGTTGAAACCATCGCAAGCCGTGGCTTCGAACCACTCCTGCATCACATCGGCAATGTCAGCGGGCGTACCGATCCTGGCGGAGCCGGTGATACCGGAACGGAGGTACAGCTCGCGAATCGTCGGCTTCTCTCGTCTCACCCGCTCGACGAGCTGAACGCTCATGCTGCGATGCTCTTGGCTGCCCAGCGCGTCGTCGGGCACCGGCTCGTCCAGCGAATAGCCTGACAGGTCACCAAAGGCGCTGTAGAGCGAGCCCAGACCGGCCAGCGGATCGATCAACGCCTGCAACGCATCGTATTTCGCCTGCGCTTCCGCGCGCGTGCGGCCCACGACGGGACAAAACGCCGGCATGATCTGCAAATCGTCCGGCGTGCGGCCGTATTTCGCCATCCGCCCCTTCACATCATTGTAGTAGCTGCGCGCGCTATCGAGTGAGCCATGGATCGCGTAGATGACGTCGGCGGTCGCCGCACCCAACTCCCGCCCTTGTTCGGACGCGCCGGCCTGCACGATCACCGGATGGCCCTGCGGCATGCCGGCCACATTCAATGGACCTCGCACCTTGAAGAACCGGCCGTGATGATTGAGCACGTGCATCTTCGCTTCGTCGAAATACCGGCCGGCCGCTTTGTCGAACAGCAGGGCGCCGTCCTCCCAGCCGTCCCAGAGTCCCTTGACCAGCTCGACGAACTCGGCGGAACGGGCGTAACGCGTGTCGTAGTCCAGCGTCGTCTCCAGCCCGAAATTCTGCGCTTCATGCTCCGACCACGACGCCACCACGTTCCAGCCGGCGCGGCCCTTGCTGATCAGGTCCAGCGTGGCGAACTTGCGTGCGATATTATACGGCTCGTTGTACGTGGTGGATGCTGTCGTCACCAGGCCGACATGGGTCGTGACCATGGCCAGCGCCGGCAGCAGCGTCATCGGTTCCAGCTCGAGCATGTCTCGGCCGGTCCGGGACAGCGAGCCACGCGGATTGTCGCCCTGGCGAATGCCGGCACCGTCGGCGAAGAAGATCATGTCCAGCTTGCCGCGCTCGGCCATCTGGGCGCTGCGCACATAATGCTCGACATGCAGTGTGCCGTCGGCCGGCACATCTGGATGGCGCCAGGCGGCGGGGTGGTAACCATGGCCCCGTATCGACAAGCCGAGCCGCATCTTGCGTGCAGTCATCACTTCGTCTCCTCACACACGATGGCACAGCAGATCGCTCACATTCGGCATGTCTTCCGGACGGCGGATCATGTCGATGTGCGCTGGCATCGGTCCGTCATCGTCTTCCGCCGCTTCTCCGCATGTTCCTAGCGAATACGCCGCTCGCATCGAGGTCAAGACTTGCCAGCTCGTAGCGCTGCTCTTGGTGGCGTTGCTACTCCAGGAACGCGGCCTCTGCCATCCGCTGCACGGCGCGCTCAGACATCCGCACCTCCAGCGGCCAGGCCCGCACTGTAGGGCTGCCCCGGACCCCGGCGCCATGACCGAGCGGCCGCGGCCGACCTGCCAGCCAGCTACATCCCGAGCCTCGCCTCGACCCCCGCCAGCCGCTCCCGCAGCCGCGCCACATCCGCCTCGCCCAGCCGCCCGCCGCACCCTTCCACCACGCGCCGCGCCCGCCGCAGCAGCGCCGCGCGCACGTCGCGCCGCTGCACCGTCCCGCCGATATCGCCGATCGCCCGCAGCAGCCGCAGGCTCACCGCGAGGTCGGTCACCGCGTAGTGGCGGATTTGCTCCAGCGCCGTGTCGAGCATGCCCTCGACGCCGATCCACGGCACCCTCACCCGCGCCACGTGCGGCGGATCGAACAGCACAGCCTCCGGCGGCGCGCGGCCCAGCCAGCGGATCAGGATGCGGCTGAGCTGGTCGATGCAACTGATCGCCGTGCTGGGGTCGTTCACCGCCGGCGAGATCGCGCGCAGCGCGATATCGACGATCTGGATGACGCCGAACTCGACATCCTGCTGCAACGTTCGGGTCGGCCCGATATCGAACGCACCCAGCAACTCGGCGGCGCGCACCGGGTTGATGCGGTCCTCGCGCGACACCAGCACCAGTGGCACGCCGGCCGGTACGAACTGGCCGACGCCGCGCTCCACCTGGATGCGGATGCGCCACGACTTCGCCAGGAACAGCAAGCGCGTGGTATCGACGAAGCGGATATAGCCCGAGCGCTGGTTCGGGATCCGCATCGCATCGCCATCGAGCAAGGCAACGTGGTGGGTTGCCTCGAACCCGCCGCGCGGATGCGGCATCAGTTCGTCGATCACGAGTTCGGTCTCCCGCGCGATGCGATCGACGATGTGGTTGACGCTGATCGCCTGCGAGATGTGGTGGATGAAAAAGATCAGCCAGCCGACGGACACCAGCGCCAGCAGCATGGCGGCGGTCACGCTGACGACCGGTACGAACGGCGCCGGCAGCGAGCGCGCCGCGGGCAGCACCGCCATGCAGTAGCAGAACGTGCCGAGGAACATCCCCAGCGTCCACTGCGTGCCGCGGTCGCGGACGAAGTTGATCAGGATGCGCGGCGAGAACTGTGTCGAGGCCAGCGTCAGCGTCATCAACAGCATGGCGAAGACGATCGACACCACGGTCATGGTCGAGGTCGCGATGGCGCTCAGGATCACCTGCGCCACCTGTGGGTCCTGCCGCGACGGGAACAGCGTCGCCGGCACCCAGGCGCCCAGCGTCGGGATTTGTTCCTCCAGCGAGGACAGCACGGCCCCCGCCGCGCCGAGCGCCAGCGCGATGACGAAAGGCCGGATCAGGAAGCCGCCGCGCAAGCCGTAGGCGATGGCGCGGAACAGGAGGGGAAGCCGTCGGTGCATGGTGCCAGGCGCTGTGGGTTTCGCCGTGATACCCCGGAATGACCGCCCCGTCGCCCAGGCTGGATTGCTCATCGGCGTGGGCGCCTCGGCAACGCTCACCGATCGAACCGGCTGGATCACGTCAGAAGCATGACAATGCTATATTCGCGGACCTCGCACCGGATCGAATTTATACGGGCGGGCGATCACGTTGCGCGCCGTATGTTCTGTGTACACGACCTTGGACGCATGCGTCGCCCCATCGCTTGCTACCGCCGCGCGGCACCGGTGGCGCTGATGCGCGGCGGGCCACACCGATGAGCGCCGCCAGTTTCACCGCCGGCCTGCTTGCCCCGAGCGGCCTGGGCGGTGGCCTGGCGCGATTGCTCCGGCGCCGGCTTCCGCCCGGCCGGCGATTGCTCGGCCGCGGCACGCCGGCCAATGAGGCAGGGATCGCCTCCATCGGACCAGTCGAATTGCGCCGCACCCGTGCCGCCTATGTTCTGCGTACCGTGGTGAAGGGTGAGCATGACGCCGCGCTGCACACCGCGTTGCAGCGGCTGGCGGATTACGCGCGCGGCTACAATCATCCGGGGTTGCCGGTGCGGGTTGCCCGGCCCGTGGTGCAGCTTCCGGGCGCGCCCGGCACCTGGCTGGTGCGCATCGGCCTGCCTGGCGTTTACGCTGCCACCGCCGCCCCGACACCGCGCAGCGGCAAGGTGCGGATCATGGCGCAGCCGAGCGAAACGCTTGCCATCATCCGGCTGTCCGGGCATCCGGAGCCGCAGGTTTTCGCCCAAGGGGAGGCGGCCATCATGGCGGCGCTCGCCGGCAGCGCGTGGGTCCCGGCCGGGCCGGTGATGTTGCGCTTGCACACGCCGCTCGGCGTGCTGCCCTGGAGCGGCGGATTCGAGGTCGCGGTCGCGGTCACCGAAGCCTGATGGCCTGCGAATTCTGCCGGCAGGAGAGAACTCCCAGGGGCAAGATAAGGTGGTGGTCCCCGTCGCCAATGCGAGTTGACCACCGGCCGCGGGACGACCCGTCCTGAATGAAACTGCAGAGAGTGCCGTGCCAAGAGACTCCCCCCTCCCCTTGAGGGAGGGGGTTGGGGGGAGGGGTCCGTGGGGCACGGAACCCCTCCCCCCCAACCCCCTCCCTCAAGGGGAGGGGGAGTCTCTTGCTCCTGCTGGCGAGCCACCCACGAACATGCCTGACTCCAGTCGTCACTCACATGATTGACTCGGCCCGCATCCCCCGCTGAAGCTGCGGCCGGGAGACTTCCTCACTGGAGAGCAATGCATGACATCAGGGCTGGCGCATACCGCGCC
>DATHNI010000388.1:0-6229 GCA_035486135.1 Acetobacteraceae bacterium | reverse complement strand
GGCCGCCCCAACCGTCATGGCCGGGCTTGACCCGGCCATCTATGCAGCCGCGGTGCCGCGATAGATGGCCGGGTCAAGCCCGGCCATGACGGTTGGGGCGGCCGGGGCCGGTACGTCAACCTTTAAGGCGGCTGGTATTATGTCGCCGCCGCACGGTCGCAGGACAAGCCTGTATCGTCCGGGTCAGAAACGCCGCTGCCGTCTCACGACACACGATACGAGACGCCCGTGAGACTCGCCGGAAGCTGCCGTGGCGGCTTCGCACCTCGCGCCGGTCCGCGGCGCGGCCCAACCCGGCGCGGCGGGGAGACGTTTCCTGCGCGTCAGCCCCGCAGCAGCGCCGCCGTCGCGGCCGGCGCGTAGCCGGGCGCCACACGCACATCCACCACCGCGACCGCGCCGCCCTCCACCGCCTCGATCGCCTCGGCGAACAACCGCGCCATCTCCCCCGCCTCGCTCACCGGCCCGAACCCCAGCGCGCCCTGAGCCATCGCCATGCGCGCCAGGTCGATCTCCGGATCGGCGATGCGCTGGCCGATCCAGCGGTTCTCCACCGGGCGGTTGCGCGCCCGCGCCACTCGCTCCTGGTGCAGTTCGTCGTTGAAGAACGAGCGGTTGTTCGCCACCACGATCAGCAGCGGGATGCCGTAATGCACCGCGGTCCACAGCGCGGTGACGCCCATCAGGAAATCGCCGTCGCCGCACACCGCGACCGGCAGCCGGCCCGACCCCCGCAACGCCAGCGCCGCGCCGACCGCGATCCCCGGACCGCCCCCAATGCCTGCTCCGCCATCGCCGCCGATATAGTCGAGCGGCGCGCGAAACGGCCACGCCGCAGCGTTCCACGACAGCGACACGTGCAGCAGCGACGCAGGCCGCGAGCCGATCGCGTGCCGCAGCGTCTGCGCCATCTGCGGCACGCTGATCGGACCAGGCTCGAAAATCATCTCCGGCCATGGCATCCGCGCGGTGGGTTGCGCCGGCGCCGGCAGGTGCGCGAGCAAGGCCGCGACCGTCGCGTCGGTATCCGCCGCCAGGAACAGGTCGGCGGGCGGCAGTCCCTGGTAGTCCATGCTCCAGCCGTTATGCACCTGGTGGTCCTGCGACACGGCGATCACCTTCGCCGCCGGGTTCGCGCTACGCAGCGTGCCGGCGAGGTCCACCCAACCGAGGCTCAGCACGACATCCGCAGCGGCCAGCGCCTGCGTGGCGTCGGTGCCCTGGAAGGTCGCCGGAGCGCCGGCATGCAGCGGATGATCGGTGGGAAACACCGCGGCCAGCTTCAGGTCTGTCAGCACGCGGGCGCCCAGCGCCTCCGCCAGCGCCACGCGATTCGCCCAGTGGTCGTCGCGCCGGGAGCCTCGGCCGAACAGGATCACCGGGTGCCGGGCGGCGCGCAGCAGCGTGGCGGCCTGCGCCACCAGGGCAGGATCGGGCAGCACCGGCGGCATTGGTGGGACGAAGCGGGCGGCGTCGAACGGTGGCAGCGGTTCGGCGAGCGGCGCCTCCTGCATGCCGACGTCGAGGTTGATGTAGACCGGCCCGCATGGCGGCGTGGTCGCCAGCCAGGCGGCCCGCAACACGGACTCGCGCGCGGCTTCGGCGGAGGCCGGCTGGTCGTCCCACTTGGTGTAGCAGCGCACCAGAGCGCCCTGGTCGCGCGCGGTGTGGATCCAGTCGATCCAGGGCCGCCGCTTCGGCGCATCGACCGGGCCGGTGGCGCCCAGCACGATCAGCGGCACGCGGTCGCACCAGGCGTTGAACATCGCCATGCTGGCGTGCATCAGCCCGACATTGGCGTGCACCGCGGCGGCCAGCGGCTTGCCGGTGACCTTGGCATAGCCGTGTGCGATCGCCACCGCGTGTTCCTCGTGCAGGCACAGCAGCATCTGCGGCGCGCGGTTGCCGAGGTGGTTTACCAGGCTGTCGTGCAGGCCGCGATAGCTGGAGCCGGGGTTGAGCGCGATGAATGGTATCTCGAGCGCACGCAGCGTCTCCGCCACCACGTCGCTGCCGAACAGCGCGTTGCCGGAGGGAAGGGAGACGGGTTGCTCGATGGGTGCTCCGGAACGATCTGCGAGCGCTATGGGATCGGGCGCCATGGTGGGTCCTCGCGACGCTGGAGCATCAGGCTATCGCGGCCGGGTGGCGCAGTGGAAGGGCGGCAGGGCCGTGGCCCGCCCCTTTCCCTTGTGTCATGGCCGGCGAACCCTTGTGTTATGGCCGGCGAAGACCGACCACCCACGACTTTCCTTCGTTGCACACCGCAAAGTCGTGGGTGGCCGGCCGGAGCCTGTCTCCTCGGGCGGGCCTTCGGCCCGACCCGTGGGCCGGCCATGACACGGAAGGGGCGGACAACGCGTCCGCCCCGCGGTAGCAACGCGGCAGGGGCGGGCAACGTGCCCACCCCGCCGTAGCAGGACTGCCGATCTCCCGGCAGCCGGTTGGAACGTCCGGTCGGCTATTCGCCTTCGGTGCCGATGGCGTATGCGGTCTCGCCATGCACGGCATCGTCGCCCACCCGCAGCGTCGCCTCATCCATGCGTAGCGGCGTGATGAACGAGATGACCTTCAGGATGATGAAGGTGATGATGACATTGAACACGATGATGAACACCGCACCATAGAGCTGCAGCAGAAGCTGGTGGCCGCCGTCGCCATAGAGCAGGCCGGTGACGCTGACACCCGGGGCGTCCTTGTCGGTGCCGATGTATTCCAGCATGTCGGGGCAACCCAGCACGCCGGTCAGCAGGCCGCCGCAGACAGCCGCCACGCCGTGCGTCGAGAACACGCTCAGCGTATCGTCCACCTTCATCATCAGCCTGGTCTTCTGCAACCAGTTCATGCTCATCCAGGGGATGATGCCGGCGACCACGCCGATGACGATGGCGCCCCAGCCGTTCACATAACCGGCGGCCGGGGTGATCGCGACCAGGCCGGCGATCATGCCGTTGACCGCGCCGATGACCGACGGCTTGCCGTAGGCCAGCTTGTCGCACAGCGTCCAGACCAGCACGGCGCACGCGGTGGCGGTATTGGTGTTCAGAACCGCAACGCCGGCGTCGGCGTTGGCGAAGTACGGGTCACCACCGTTGAACCCGTTCCAGCCGAGCCACAGGATGCCGCCGCCGATCAGCGTCACCAGCAGGCTGTTGGGCGGGAAATGCTCGCGGTCCTGTTGCAGGCGAGGGCCGACCATCGCCGCGGCAACGAAGCCCGAGGAGGCGGCGGCAAGATGGATCACGTAACCACCGGAGAAATCGACCACCCCAAGGCCGGCGAGCCATCCGCCGCCCCACAGGCTGAACGCTCCCACGGTGTAGGACAGCGTCATCCACACCGGGCAGAAGATCACCCACGCCCTGAAGCTCATGCGCCCCAGCACCGAGCCCGCCAGGATGATCACCGTGATCGCTGCGAACACGAACTGGAAGTAGACCAGCGTGGCCATCGGGAAGGCCATCTCCGGCATGCCCGAGGCGGCGGCGGGTATGGTCGCCTGGCCGATGCTGAACGCGGCCCCCAGCGCGGGCATCGGCGTCCCGATGAAGGGGAACCATTGCGGTCCGAACGCCATGTTGTAGTCGAACAGGACCCAGACGACGAGGACCGACGCAAATGCGTAGATCGACATGAAGGCCGAATTGATCGCCCACTTCTTCTTGACGACCCCGCCATAGAGAACCGTAAGGCCCGGTATGCTTTGCAGCGCGACGAAGGTTGCGGCTGCCAACTGCCAGGCATTGTCGCCAGTATCGAGCCATTTCGGTGAGGGTACGAGCACGGAGCTCCTCCATTGTTATCGCTGTTCCGACGGCGTCTGCGACCAAAATCACGGCACCTGACCCGCTTCTGTGCGTGCCTGCAGCGAGTGACGCCAAGCCGGGCGGCTTCAAGCAAGCGTTATGCCACGCGGGTTCGGCTTCCGGTGGGCGGGGAAGCCTCGCCTGGACGCCTGGCCTCGTGGGCGCCTGGATAAGCCAGCGGAGAATTCCCGCCGGGATTGAATGTTAGTGCTAATGATACCATCTGTGGTTGCCGAAAGGGGCGGCGGCGAATTTCACTATTGACGCGCGAGGAAACCGCTCCGCGCAAAGGTCACGAAAGCGGCGCGCTGCATAACGAATAAGCAATGGTGGAGTCGTTACGCGGTAATCTGGGGAAACCCGGCTTCGACCGCCCGCGCCGGAGGAGATGTCAGGCGGAATCAAGGTATTGACCGCGGTTCGTTCGTAATGGCACGAACAATATATAGGCAAAATATAGACGACACGCGGATGCCGCCGCATGATGGGCTATCGTCAGCCGGCCGCCCGCGACTTCGGGCAACCTGCTTTGCAACGCCCGGGAAACTGGGCAACGTCCGGGAAACTGGTTATGGGGCCGCCCGACAGGCAGATGCGACCATGTTCCTGACCCGGCCCCTGACAGCGGCGATCGTCTCCCTTGTGCCATGCCTTGCCGCCGCGCCCGCCGGCGGCCAGACCCTGGCGCGCCCGCCGGCGGTAACCTGCACCAATCCGTCCAGCGGGGCGACCTGGCAGATCAGCATCGACTACGACCGCTCCACCGTGGACGCCAATCCGGCCCGGGTCAGCGACGCCACGATCTCCTGGCACGACGCCAAGGATGGCTGGAGCTACACGCTCGACCGGCACTCCGGCGCGCTGACGGTCGTCGTGGCGTCGAGCACCGGCGGCTATTTCCTGCACGACCACTGCCGGCTGCCGCCGTGATGGCGCGGCGCGCCGGCCGTCGCGGCCCGGCATCGGACCGGCCGGCCGGGTGCCGCGGGTGAGCGACCAGCCGGCCACGCCGCGGGCCAACCCGACGGTCAGCCCGACGGTCAGTATCGGCTATCACTCCGCGACCGGCCTGCGCCCGCGCAACGAGGATTTCGTCGGCGCGGTGCTGGGTTCCCGCCCGCCCGGGGAACGGCGCGACGTGGCGGCGGCCATCGCCGACGGCATCGGCAGCGCCAAGGGCGGGCGCGTGGCGGCGGAAACCGCGGTACGGGGCTTCCTGGACGGCTTCTGGGATGTGCCGGAGACGATGGAGGTGCGGCGCGCCGGCGCCCGTATCCTCGATTCGCTGAACAGCTGGATCAACGCCCAGGGGCGGCAGGACGCCAACCTGGTCGGCATGGGCTGCACCTTCACCGCCCTGGTGCTGCGCGGCCGGCTGGCGCACCTGCTGCATGTCGGCGACACCCGGGCGTACCGGCTCAGCAATGGCCGGCTGGTGCGGCTGACCACCGACCATGTGCGGGACGATCGGGGCCGCTCGCCGATGCTGACCCGCGCGCTGGGCATCGAGGCGGAGCTGCGGCTGGACTACACCAGCCATCCGGTGGCGTTGCACGACCGCTTCCTGCTGTGCACCGACGGCGTGCACGGCGCCCTGGTGGACGAGGCGATCGCGGACATCCTCCAGGTCCGCTCGGCGCCGGAGGATACCAGCCGCGCGCTGGTGGCGGCGGCGCTAGAGGGCGGCAGCAGCGACAACTGCACCGCGCTGGTGCTGGACGTCGTGGCGCTGCCGACCGCGCGTTCCGCCGATGTCGGCACCGCCATCATGAAGCTGCCGCTGATCCCCACGCCGCAGGTTGGCGATACGGTGGACGGGTTCGTGCTGAATGTCCTGGTGTCCGACGGCCGCTACAGCCGCCTGTTCGGGGCGGTGGACGACATGGACGGCGGCACCGTGGTGCTGAAATTCCCCAAGCCGCAGGTCGCCGCCGTCGCCACCTACCACGCCGCCTTCGTGCGCGAAGCCTGGGTCGGCACGCGGGTGCGCAGCCCCTGGGTGGCGCATGTGATCGAGTTGCCGCCGGGGCGGCAGACCTGCCTCTACACCGTCATGCCCCTGTATGTCGGGGAGCTGCTGGAAACCCGCCTGTCCCGCGCGCCTCGGGTCGGCCTGGAGGAGGGCCGCACCATCGCGATCCGCCTCGCCCACGGCGTTGCCGCGCTGCACCGCGCCGGCATCATCCACCGCGACATCAAGCCGGACAACGTCATGCTGGAGGGCGGCGGATCGCTGAAGCTGCTGGACCTGGGCGTGGTGCGGCTGCCCGGGCTGGAGGATTTTCCGCCCGACGCGATCCCCGGCACCACCGCCTACATGGCGCCCGAGATGTTCCGCGGCGAGGCGGGCAATGTGGCGACCGACATCTATGCGCTGGGGGTGACGCTGTTCCGTGCCTTCACCGGCGCGTATCCGTACGGCA
>DATHNI010000387.1:0-22757 GCA_035486135.1 Acetobacteraceae bacterium | reverse complement strand
GTGGTCTGAGGTTCCGCGTGCACAGACACCAGGCAAGCCTCCAAATGGCAAGGACATCGACGCTTTTGTATACAATGGACAAATGGCGTCCGTCCAGAGGCAGGGGATAGTGCGCATGCGCCGTACCCTGGAGCGCATGGTCTCGGACGGCGGGCCCGCGCCGGCCGCGGAACGGGCCTCGCCCTTGACCGCGACTGGCCAATGTTGTCGATGGCGTTCAACGCGCCCCGCCAATCCGAACCGCCGGTTCGCGTGTTGAGTATTGGCTGCCGGGAGCAAAGCCGATGACTTCGATAGGAGGAAAGCATGGCTGACGATGCATCCGGTCCGGTGACGCCGGTCGGTCTGAATCATTTGGTGATCAACGTCCGCGACCTGGAGGAGTCGCACCGCTTCTGGACCGAAACGCTCGGCTTCAAGCAGGTCGGCGAAGTGCGGCCGCGCCCCGATCGGCCGGTCACGCCGAAGATGCGCTTCTACAGCGGCGACCATGGCGGTGGCCGCATGAACCACCATGACATCGCGCTGGTGGAGAACACGTCTCTGCCGGAACCGCCGAAGGACTGGAGCATGTATGGCGGCGCGCCCTGCGCGGTGAACCACATCGCGATCGCCCTGCCGGATCGCGAGTCGTGGCTGCGCCAGCTCGACTATTTGCAGCGCAAGGGAGTCAAATTCGACCGCCGCACAGAGCATGGCATGACGCATAGCCTGTACATCCACGACCCGAACGGCTACGGCGTCGAGTTGTTGTACGAACTGCCGCGCGAGGTATGGGAAGGCGATATCGACGCCGCGCTGAACTACTCGAAGGCGCTGCCGACCGAGGGCGCCGCCGCGTTGGAGGATCGCGCCGAAGGCGTGCCGGTGTTCCAGCCCAAGCAACACGAACCGGCCTGAAGGGGCAGCACCATGGCAAAGCGCCAGAGCATCATGTTCCCCGGGTTCAGCCATCAGAACCCGATTCCGAATGCCAGCCGCATCGGCAACATCGTCATGTCGAGCGTGATCGGCCCGTCCAACCCCGGCACCCGCGACATCCCGCCGACACTGGAAGCGCAGGTGGCGAACCTGTTCATTCATCTGCGGGCCGCGATTACCGCCGCGGGCGGCACGCCGGACGACTTCCTCAAGATCGACTTCTGGGCGAAGGATCAGAACGCGGGCCGCGCGGCGCTGAACGGCGAATGGGAGAAGATGTTCCCCGATCCCGACGCGCGCCCGGCGCGACACACCCAGGCGCTGCCGGCCGACAGCCGTGCGATGATACAGTGCGCCTTCACCGCAGTGCTGGGCTGACGGGCATCCGCCCGTCGCACCCGTCATTGCGGACTGCGCTGTGGTTCTCGGGCTTGACCCGACGCAGCAACCTCCCGCCTGACGAGCCATGGGCGGCTCGTCAGGCGGGAGGTTGTGTCCGCGGGTCAAGCCCGAGGACCACTTCGCTTCTCGCAATGACGTCCTAACGTCATGACATCCTATCATCAGGACACCAGAACCTCCTCATGCCGACCTTCACACCGCAATCGCTCTACGCCGTAACTCACCTGATCGCATCCCGCATGGGCAGTGCCGAGACGGAAGCCGCCGAGGTCGCCGACCACCTTGTGCGGGCCAACCTGGCCGGCCACGACAGCCACGGTGTGGGCATGCTGCCCGCCTATGTGCGGCTGCTGCACGACGGGTTGCTGGTGCCCAACCAGACCGCCGAAACCGTGCTGGACGCCGGTGCTCTGCTGGTGATCGATGCTCGCCGCGGTTATGGCCAGCGCATGACCGGCGATGCGGTGCGGCGTGCCATTGCGCGCGCCAAGGAGATCGGTGCCTGCGTGCTGGCGCTACGCAATGCCTCGCATATCGGCCGCATCGGTACCTATGGCGAATTGGCCGCCCGCGCCGGCTGCGTGTTCACCGCATTCGTCAACGTTGTCGACCACCATGACATCGCCGCCCCGTTCGCCTGCGCCGAACCTCGTCTCGGCACCAATCCGTTCTGCACTGCGATCCCGGGGGCGGACGGCTATTCGGTGATGCTCGACATGGCCACCACCACGATCGCCGCCGGCAAGGCCCGCGTCGCCTACAACAAGGGCGTGCCGGTGCCGGAGGGAACGCTGATCGACCCGGCCGGCGAACCCACCACCGATCCCACCGGCTTCATCCGCGACAAGACCGGTGCGCTGGTCACCTTCGGGCGGCACAAGGGCTCCGGCATGGCGGTGCTGTGCGAGATCATGGCCGCCGCGGTCGGTGGCGGGCAGCGCGTGGATGAACCGGTGAAGGGCGGCATCCTGAACTCGATGCTGGCGACGGTGATCGACCTGTCGAAGCTCGGCGATCCCGCCGCGATCGCCGACGCGGTGGAGGCGACCAAGGCACACATCCGATCAAGCAGCGTAGCGCCGGGGTTCGACGAGATTCTGCTGCCGGGCGAGCCCGAACGGCGCTCGGCCGAAGCGCGGAAGCGCGACGGTATCCCGGTGGACGAGACCACCTGGCGTGACGTCTGCGCCGCGGCAGCGACGCTGGGCATAACCGAGGCAGAGATCGTCCAGGCGGTCGGCGTCAATCAGCCGTAAGGGCGCTTCGAACCGCGGACGTTCTTTGCCTGGCGAACTTGAACTTCCCGCCTGGTGGTTGCTGCAAGGCGGTTGCGCCGGGGATGGCGATGCGGGTGGAACGGTCGGCCGGGTGTTGGGGTGGTTGAGACTGGCGGCAGGCCGCATTAGGGTCCGGCGCGCGCTGGATGGGTGGCCGAGTGGTTGAAGGCAGCGGTCTTGAAAACCGCCAGGGGGCAACTCCTCGTGGGTTCGAATCCCACCCCATCCGCCAACCTACGCCAGAACGCGCTGCTCTATCCGATGATGGTCCCGGCGCTTCCGCCGTCTCACGCGACCATGAGGCCGAGATGTTCCTCCATCGGCGCGAAATCCCGGTCGTCGTGCAGCAACAAGTGGCGACGCTCGATGCAGAAAGTGCCGATGATGATGTCGGCGGTGTTCCGAATCGCAATGCCCAGCTCTCTCAGTTTGCGATAGTTGCAGGCTGCACGAGGAGCAAGATCGCCATCCAGCAGTGGCACGAGGGCGTACCGGCGCAGTCCGCGCTCAATGCGCGCGGCATGGGAGTCATCCCGGGCGCCCTGAAGAACTTCCAGCAGAATAAGATCGCCGACGAGAAGCGGCTCCCGACTGGCGGCGGCTTCCAGCTTGGAGGTCGCCGGGGTTCGATGGCCGCGTAGATGCGCGATCCACACGGAGCTATCGACGAGAATCATGCCGAGCGCGGCGATCCGCCCTGACGCATTTCGTCCAGATCGCCTTCCCACCCCGATCCCTTGAGTTCGGCAAGCGCCTCGACCTGCCCGCGCACCCGAACCAGTAGCCGCAAGCCTTCTTCCACTGTGGCTCGCTTGGTCGACAGGCCGGCCGCTGTCATGGCCTGGGACAATAACTCGTCGTCGATTTCGATATTGGTTCGCATCCCAACGATCCGATGTCTGCGTATCGGAATCCCATTTCATACACATCACGGGAGTGACGCAACATAGATTCCGGGGGCATCGCCAGCCGCAAGCGGATCAGGGAGGGCCATGGCGTTGACATAGTGCTCAGCATCATCGGTCGTGGTCCGCCAATGCTCTGTCCTAGCTTCCACCAATGCCGACCCCTGACGCCGCGCCGTTTCACCCACCGACGATAAACTGTTTCGCATGAGCATCATAATCCGCGTAGCCCAGCGTCGCCCGCAGTTCCGCCGGGGGCAGAGCCGTGGATGCCTCCGCGTCACCCGCAACCAGGGCTGCAAGCCCTGCCTTGATACCAGCCGCCGCCGGCGACAGCATGCCTGTCGGATACGTGCCGATCTTGAAGCCGAGCGCTGCGGCCTTTTCGCGCGACGGCGTGGCGCGCGGTGCTCCGGGGGACAGCACCGCAAAGGAAGGACGCCCGCCGGCGGCCTCGACCGCGCGGTGGATCTCGCCCTCGTCAGCGGGGGAATCGAGGAACAGGATATCGGCGCCTTCCCGCACGTACATCTCGATCCGCTTCACTGCCTCGTCGATACCCTGCGTCGGCCGGCAATCGGTGCGCGCCAGGATCAGGATGCCGGACTCCTTCGCTGCTTGCACCGCCGCGCGAATCTTCATGCGTGCTTCCTCGTGCGGGAGGCACGGCTTGCCGGCAGCGGTCAGGGCGCGTGGCGTGATCTTGTCCTCGATCAGGATTGCCGCGGCGCCGGCGCGCCCATAAGCGCGAACGGTGCGTTGCACATTCATGGCGTTGCCGTAACCATGATCGCCGTCCGCCAGGATCAGCGTCTCCGGTGCCGCGCCGTGCACCATGTTGAACGAATCGAACATCTCCGCAAATGAGATGAGATCGAGGTCCGGCCCACCCAGGCGGCTTGCCGCGACGCAGGAGCCGGAAAGAAACGCGGTCTTGAAGCCTGCGGCAGCGGAGAGTTTCGCCGTCAAACCGTCCCACACCGCGGGCATGACGACAAAGCCGGGTTCGGCCAAAAGGGCGCGCAGGCGATCGGGCGGCGTCATGACGTTTCCTTCGGGAAAAAGGTTTCTTCGCGCAGGATATGCGAATTCCTCGTTCCGGCAAGAGTCGGCGCGACGCGGATGCGGACGCAAGACTTGACCCGGCCATCGATCGCGGCACCTTCTCGTCCGACGATAGAGAGTCTTGCAATGACGGGGGAAACGCCATGTCGGTCATTCTGGGCGCCGGCGAGTTCCGGTATCGGGTCGAAGAAGGCTGGGGGAAGCTTCCCGACGAGTGGTCGTTTCACGAGGTCGGCGCCGTCGGCGTGGACCGTAACGACAATGTCTACGTCTTCAATCGCGGCGAACATCCGATGATCGTGTTCGACCGGGACGGCAATTTTCTGCGTTCGTGGGGCGAAGGCCTGTTTCCGCGCGCGCACGGCGTGCACATGGCGCCCGACGACACCATCTTCTGCACCGATGACGGTGCCCATTGCGTGCGCAAATGCACGCTCGACGGCAAGGTGCTGATGACAATCGGCGTGCCTGGCAAGCCCGCGCCGTTCATGAGCGGCCGCCCCTTCTGCCGCTGCACCCACACCGCGTTATCGCCGAAAGGCGAGATCTATGTGACCGACGGCTACGGCAACGCCCAGGTTCACAAATACACGCCAGACGGAAAATACCTGTCCTCCTGGGGCAAATGCGGCATCGGCGAGGGCGAGTTCAACCTGCCGCACAACATCCATTGCGACGCGGACGGCTGGGTTTATGTCGCGGACCGGGAGAACCATCGCGTCCAGGTGTTCGACGGCAACGGCAAGTTCGAAACGCAATGGGGCAATGTGCATCGCCCAAGCGCGTTGCACATGACCACGGGCACGTGTCCATTGTGCTTCATCGGTGAGGTCGGCCCGTATTTGGGTTCCAATCGCGGGTTTCCCAATCTCGGACCGCGCATCAGCATCCTGTCCAACACCGGCAAGCTGCTGGCCCGGCTTGGCTCCGAAGAGCACCCGCACGGTCAGGCGCCCGGCCAGTTCATGTCACCGCACGGCATCGCCGTGGACTCGCGGGGTGACGTCTACGTGGGCGAGGTGTCGGTCGCGTCCTGGCCATCCTTGTTTCCGGGACAACCCCGGCCAGCCAACCTGCGCAGCCTGCAGAAGCTGGTAAAGGTCGCGTAGCCGCGGCGTTCCCCATCAGGCGCAGCAGCCCCGTCTGTCAACAAACCGTTAGCGCTCGCATCGCCGAACGTTCCTTCGCATTGATCGTCGGTGGAAGGCGCAAATAGGCCATGCTGTTTCCCGGCCGCACGTTCACGGTGACGGCCATGTCGATGCGGATGATCAATAGATCGTGTTCGTCAAACGGATGCGAGAGCATAAATCGCGGCCGAATCTCGGCCCACGATGTCGAATTCGGCGACTGGCAAACGGCGAGGGGCCGGGCCTTGCATCGGCATGGTGCCGCCAGACAGCATCCGGAACATCCTGTCCGTACCACAAACAGGCGTCGATATATCGGATCAGCATTCGAATTGCAGCGGCCGCCGCGGTGTTGCAATGACCGGAACCTCTGCCGCGCCGGCGTTTCCCTGCAAAGTACAGTGAATCCGACCAACGCGACCGGGGGCCGGCGTGGTGTTTTCCGGTGCACGACGGTATCATGGTAGTGCCTTATTTGTGACGATCATGCGGATCTCCGACTGACGCTGCGGGATGACCAGGGAACAAACGATGTCCGATTCGATGACCCAAACGCGGCAGGAAGCCGAGTTGGCTCAACTTATCGTGAGGACCCTCAACCTCGACATTGCGGCCGACGCCATCGACCCTCAGGCGCCGCTGTTCGCCGATGGGCTTGGGCTGGATTCGATCGACATCCTCGAACTTGCACTGGCGATCTCGCAGACCTACGGCGTGCAGCTCCGCGCCGACGACGAAAACAACGACACGATCTTCCGATCCCTGCGCAGCTTGAACCACGGCATCCAGCAGCGCCGGCCCGGGTGAATGCGTGCCCTGGCTACCCGCGTGGCGGGGGTGCTGCTGATCCTGCTGCTGCTACTGGCGCCCGTCGCCGCGCATCTCGCTCTGGTGTTGCAGCACGGCATGGCACTGGCGTCGATGCTGATTGCGGTGCAGGCGGCACTGGTGACCTGGATCGCATTGTCATCGGTCGCCGGGTCATCGGTCGCCAGGCTGCTCCTGCGCGCCGGCGCTTGCAGCGTGGTATGTGTTAGCGTGCTTTGCCTGTCACGCTTCACCGACCGCGGCCCGGTTGTCGCCGCCGCGGTGCCGCACGCGATGGCCTATCTCGCTCTGCTGGCATTGTTCGCCGCCTCCCTGCAACCGGGCAGGGAAGCGGTGATCACCATCCTGGCACGCCGGTCCCGCGGCCGTCTGCCGGCCGAGGTCGTCCGCTATACTCGTCGCGTCACCTGGGCCTGGTGCTGGTTCTTTGCGGCGCAGCTTGTTGGCTCGCTCACATTGCTGCTGTTCGCACCGCTTTACCTATGGTCGCTGTTCATCAACCTGTGCAATCTGCCTCTGGTTGGCGTCATGCTCTGTGCTGAGTATGTGTATCGCCAATGGCGTCACGCCGCGCGCCCGCCGGAGCGGTTGATCGACATGGTCCGCATCGTTCGTACCCTCAGGACTGCACCCGTCAGTGAAGACCGGTAACGTCAGCCGATGAACAAGCTCCCGCTGCTGGCGGCATCCCGTTCGGGTTCATTGTTCGCCCGGCGCGCGGGCCGCCCGATCACTGTGGAGACGTTCCTGGCCGATGTCGCCGCGCTGGCCGCGCGACTGCCGCGACGCGGACATGTCGTCAATCTTTGCCGCGATCGCTATCGCTTTGCCGTGGGTTTTGCCGCGGCACTGTGCCGTCGTCAGGTCAATCTGTTGCCGCCGTACGACGCGCCGGACACGCTCGTACTGCTGTCCACCGACTACCAGGACTTCTATTGTCTGACCGATACCGCGGCACCGGCCGGCGTCACCTCGTTCGAGTATCCTTCCACGTTGAGCCACGCCTCCGCATTGCCTGCAATGCCGTGCTTCGCGGCGAACCAACTCGCGGCGGTGCTGTTCACGTCTGGATCAACCGGACGTCCGCGGCCGCATGCCAGGACTTGGGGCGATTTGGTGAACAGTACGCAGGCGGCGGGCCGGCGACTTGGTATTGCATCGCTCGGACAGGCCTCATTGCTCGGCACCGTGCCGCATCAGCACAGCTACGGACTTGAATCCGTGCTGATGCTCGCGTTGCAGCACGGGCTGGTACTGCACGCCGAACGGCCCTTCTTCCCAGCCGATGTCGTCGCCACGCTTGCCGCCGCCGCGCGTCCCCGGGTTCTGGTGACCACGCCGGTGCATCTGCGAGTCGTGCTCGCACAGCCTGGCGAACTGCCGCCGGCCGATCTGCTGCTGTCGGCCACTGCGCCCCTGTCGCCCAGCCTGGCAAGCGAAGCCGAGGTGCGGTTCGCCGCGCCGCTCTACGAAATCTACGGATGTTCCGAAGCCGGTCAGATCGCCGTGCGACGCACGGCGAGCACCGAGGAGTGGCACTGCCTCGACGGTATCACGCTGCGGCAGGACGAAGCTGGCACCTGGGCGTCCGGCACACCGATCGCGGAAGAGACTCTGCTGTCCGACGCAATAGAACTATTCGATGAGGAACGCTTCCTGCTGCTGGGGCGCATCGCCGATCTTGTGAACATTGCCGGCAAGCGCGCGTCGCTGGCCCATCTGAACCACCATTTGAATGCCATCGACGGCGTGCTGGATGGTGCGTTTGCCGCAACCGACGACGATGGCGACAGCGTCAGCCGGCTGGTCGCGTTCGCCGTGGCTCCCGGTTTGACTGCCGAGGCGATCATGGCTGCGCTGCGCCACCGGATCGACGCCGCTTTCCTGCCACGGCCACTGCATCTCGTCGCGGCGCTGCCGCGCAATACGCTGGGCAAGCTGCCGCGCGAGGAGATCGCGCGCCTGTTGGCCGAGCGCGGCCGGCCAGGGGCCGGGGGAACATAGCCGATGGCCGCGCACGCTGCCGAACTGCATGTCCGGGCCGATGAACAATCGGCCGAGGGTCATTTCCCCGGCAATCCGATCGTCCCCGGCGCAGTGCTGTTGCGCGAAGTGCTGCACATCGTTGCCGCCAACGGCGAGGCAACGTGTTCCGAAATTCGCTCGGCGCGCTTCTTCCAACCGGTCCGTCCCGGTGATCGCATGATCGTTCATTGGGATGCGCATGCATCGGGCGAGATCGCCTTCACCTGTTCCACGGCAACCGGCGACCAACGCGTCGTGTCCGGCACGCTTCGCCCGCGGGTTCCATAATGGCCGCGTCCACGACGCAGGAGGAATGGGCGACCCGACAGGAGCGCGGCACGCTACCGCTGATCAGGTTGGCCGTCTGGATCGTGCTGCGCGTCGGCCGGCGCGCCGGGCACCTGCTGCTGTTGCCAGCATGCGCCTATTTCTTCCTGTTCTCACGGCAGTCACGCGTGGCGTCGCTGGCCTATCTGGCACGCGTGCTGGGCCGTCCCCCAACGACCGTCGACCGCTGGCGGCATTACCGCTGCTTCGCCACCTGCTTGCTCGATCGCGTGCTCTTGCTCAACGGCCGCGTCGATTTGTTCGATGTCACGTTGCATGGTGAAGCGGGCATCGCAGCCATTCGCGCGGAGGGCGGCGGCTGCTTCCTGTTCGGCGCCCATGTTGGCAGTTTCGAGGTGGTGCGCGCGGTCGGCCGCCACATGGCCGACGTGCGGGTCAGCTTGGTGATGTACCAGGAGAATGCGCGCAAGTCGAACGCCGTGCTGCACGCGATCAATCCGGAATTGGCAATGCAGATCATCGGTCTTGGCAAGCCAGGCTCGATGCTGGCGGTGCGGGATCGGCTGGATGACGGACATCTCGTGGGATTGCTCGCTGACCGGTCGCTCGAGAACGAGCGACGGATGGAGATTCCGTTTCTCGGCACCCCTGCGCGGTTTCCGGTGGGGCCGTTCCGCATGGCCGCGATGCTGGGCCGGCCGGTGGTGCTGATGCTTGGCCTGCATCGAGGAGGGCCGCGCTACGACATCGTCTTCGAGACGATTACCGCAAGGCCCTCCGACGAACCGATCGAGGATACGATGCGGCGCTATGTCGCGCGGTTGGAATATTATTGCCGCAGTGCACCGTACAATTGGTTCAACTTCTACGATTTCTGGGCATGACGCGCGGCCCGGACCAGGCAAGGCGGACGCTTATCCTCTCGCCGATGCTTGTTCTCGCCCTGACCCTGACCCTGTCAGTCGCACGTGAACCCGCCTCGGCCGATCCACCAGTGCCAGCCTGGAACCTGGCGATGCTCATGGCCGGCATGCGAACGGTTCACCAGGCGACGGGGTCTTTTGTTGAGCAGAAATTCGTGCAAATGCTGAAACAGCCGCTGCAATCCTCCGGCCGGCTGATCTACGTCGCGCCGGACCGCTTGCAGAAACAGACGCTCGTGCCTGCCCCATCCGACCTGATCGTCAATGGCGATCGTCTCACGGTGCAGCAGCCGGACGGCAAGACGCGCGAAGTGTCGTTGTCCGGGTTTCCTGAAATCGGCGCCTTGATTGAAAGCATCCGCGCCACGCTCGCCGGAGACACGGCGACGCTGTCCCGCTATTACACCGCGACACTGACCGGCACCGCCGATGATTGGTCGCTGCAACTCGAACCGCGTGACCCGCGCCTGTCCAAGCTGCTGACCATGGTTCGCATCCAGGGCGAAGGCACCAACATCCGTACTGTGGAAACCCTGGAGCGCGACGGCGACCGGACCGACATGACCATCACGCCGGAGTCGGAATGACGCGCGCAAGATGATGCCTCGCCGTCGCGTCATCTTTGCCGTTTGGCTGGCCGCGCTTGTTGCCTGCTGTCTGGTCATCACGCGGACCAACTTCAGCACCGACATGTCGGCTTTTCTTCCCCGTTCGCCGCGGCCGGCACAGCAGATCCTGGTCGATCAGCTTCACGAGGGCGTGGTGTCGCGCCTGATCCTGCTGGCGATCGAGGGCGCCCCGCCCGACACGCTCGCCGCGCTCAGCAAATCGCTTGCGGCTGCGCTGAGGGCGGATCCGGCGTTTGCCATCGTCAGCAACGGCGACGAGGCGGCGTTCGCGCGCGACCGCGATCTGCTGTGGCGGAACCGCTATCTTTTGAGTCCCGCGGTCGTACCGGGCCATTTCAGTCCGACTGCTCTGCATGCGGCGCTGGAAGCGGATGTCCAACTGCTCGGCTCTGACATGGGCGCTCTTGTCAAGCGGAGTATTCCGGCTGATCCGACCGGTGAGATGCTACGGCTGATCGGCGCGTTCGGCGGTCAGGCACATCCGGCGACGAACGACGGCGTTTGGATTTCCGCCGACGGCAGCAGGGCTTTGCTGATGGTGCAGACAGAAGCTGCCGGCTTCGACCTCGATGCGCAGGAACAGGCGCTGCACCGCATCGACGCTGCGTTCGCTGCTGCCCGTCGGACCGCCCCGGCTGACATGCGGGCAGCTTCAGCCCGGCTGATCGCAACAGGACCGCCGGTGTTCGCGGTGCAGACCCGCGCGCGGATGAAGTCGGATGTTCAACACCTCTCCATCATTGCCACGGTGCTGGTCGCCGCCATCCTGCTGTTCGCCTATCGGTCGGTACGCATGCTGGTACTCGGATTGCTGCCGGTGCTGAGCGGAGTCATCGCCGGCATAGCGGGGGTCAGCCTGGCGTTCGGCTTTGTGCACGGCATCACGCTCGGCTTCGGCGTAACCCTGATCGGCGAGGCCGTTGACTACGCCATCTATTTGCTCACCCAGACCGCAGCGGGCGCCGCGCCGGCCCAGACCCTGCCGCGCATCTGGCCCACGCTACGGCTGGGCATGTTGACCTCCGGCTGCGGCTTCAGCGCAATGCTGCTGTCGAGCTTCACCGGCTTCGCCCAGCTCGGCTTGTTCACAATCATCGGCCTGATCGTCGCGTTGGCGGTGACTCGCTGGGTCCTGCCTGCGCTGCTGCCGCGCAGCTTCACGACGACGGCGTCGCTGGTCTTCGCCGTTCCGGTGCTTGCGCTGATCCGTGCCGGTGCGACGTTGCGTTTCGTCGTGCTCGGTCTGACGCTCATCGGCGCGACGGCGCTGCTGTTCCACCACGGCCCTTACTGGGATAACGAGCTGGACAGCATGAGCCCTGTGCCTGCCTCGGAAAAAGCGCTGGACACGCAGTTGCGTCGTGAGATCGGCGCCCCCGATGTTCGTTATCTCGTTGTGGTCCAGGCGCCGGATCGCGAGGCCGCGCTGCGCGCGAGCGACCATGCTGCCACCGCCCTGGAACCCTTGGTCGCCAAGGGCGCGCTTGCCGGCTTCGATGCACCCGGCACGTGGTTGCCAAGCGAGGCGACCCAGCGCACGCGGCAGGCGGCATTGCCGGATGCGGCGACGCTGCAGGCCAACATGGACCAGGCGATCGAGGGCACGCCGTTCCGCCCCGGCACATTTGCCCCGTTCCTGGCCGACGTCGCCGCGGCACGCCGGCAACCGTTGCTGCAACCGCAGGACCTGAACGGCAGCAGCCTGGCACTTCGCCTCGATTCCTTGCTGGTGCACGTGTCCGGCCACTGGCTCGCCATGCTGCCGCTGCGTGACGTTTCGGATAGCCGGGCCGTGGCAGAAATGGTCGCCAGCAGCAACGACAAGAACCTCCTGTTTCTCGACCTCAAGGCGGAATCCGATCGTCTGCTGGGCACGTATCTGCACGAGGCTCTGACGCTTTCGCTCGCTGGCAGCATCGCCATTGCCGTGCTGTTGTCGATCAGCCTGCGATCGCTCCGGCGGACTATTACGGTGCTGCTGCCACTGGCGGCGGCCGTGATCTGCACCGCCGCGATCCTGCTGAGCGAAGCGGGCCGGCTATCCGTCTTCAATCTGTTCGGCCTGCTGCTGGTGGTCGCGGTCGGTTCCAACTATTGCTTGTTCTTTGAGCGCCGTTTGCCGGATGACACCGACATGGCTCGCCGGCGTATCGTCGCATCACTGGTGATCGCCGATCTGTGTACTGTCATCGGCTTCGGCATCCTGTCGTTCTCCGCCATACCGGTGCTGCATGGCATCGGCCTGACCGTGGCGATCGGTGCCTGTCTCAGCCTGCTGTTCGGCGCCATCCTGAGCGCGAGCCACGGCAGGCCGGACTTCGCGTCAGGGGGATCGTGAATGGGCGTCTTGACGGCACTGCGAACCACGACAACCGGCACGCGCCCGGCAGCCGGTCGTCGCCTGCGGCAACTGGGCTTGGCGATGGCAGCCACGATCGGCCTGCCCGGCTGCATCAACCCGTACTATACGGCGCCTCACACGGACGTGGACGAAAATGTCTATGCCTCACTTTATCCATATTTTGCGGAGTATTGCGCGGTTTCGGAGTTCGACAAGAAAAAGGGGTTTGGCGTGGACCTCGAGGGAGGCGGGCCTGGTGGCCATTCCGTGTTCTACCTGAACGGTGCCTGTCGCGAACGTGACGCGCACTATCCGGTGCTCGCGCTTTGCGACGAGTCGCCGGATGGGATGGCGGGACGCGGCGTAGGCATGAGCGTCAACGATCATTACCGGAACGCCAACTGGACGGCGACCGAGGGACGCGACTTCTTCTATCATGGCGATCTCGCCCCGGGCGAAGCGGTAACACCCGCCACCTACGAACGCATCCAGGAAAAGGCGAAGGCAATGGGTGTCCTGGACGGGATCGTGTACCATCACGAGGCGCTCGCGGCGAAACCCGCGGACATGTCGGTGCGCGATTACATGTACAATGTTGCTATCGGCACGGACTATGCGATCGACATCGACCGGTACCGGTATTGCGCCCGGGTGCCGCTGGACCGCGGCAAGATGCAGATCATCATCCGCTACCTCAATGGGCTGAACGAGCCTTACCGCACCGGCCAGAAGGTGTTTCACTGGAACGTCCTGCGTGACAATTGCACCTATCTCGCGCATAACGCGCTGGGCGCCGTCGGGCTGTGGCCGCAATTTCCGATCGATCGTCCGCTGCTGATTGCGGCATTCGACTTCCCGGTGCCGAAGAACGAGTTCGTCAACGTGATGTGGCGTACCAACGATATGCCGATCGCCGACCCCTCGGCCTTGTACGACGACGACACCGCCCGCGACGAATTGCTGCAACTGGGATGGATCGCGACCGAGCCCGGTGCATTGGCCGAGGCCACGCCGGAGATCGAGCCCAACGAGATCTACAACGACCATCTACGGCTGATCTTCTACGACGAACCGGTGTTCGGCCACTTCCAGAAGCGGTTCGACAAGATCTTTGCCGAACCACGCTACACCGACCTCACCGCCAACCTGGAGTATTTCTCGCAGCTCTACGCGTCGATCCTGGCCGAACCTCGCACGCCGCAATCGAACGCGATTCGCGCAGCATTCTATCAGCGCTACTATGCCGTCGTCACCAAAGAGAAGCTGAAGGTGGACACGATGCTTGCCAAACTGTCCGGCGCCGCCGGCTAGCAGCGCCGCAACCCATGCCCCTGGTGCTCCGTCATTTCACCATCGTCTCCAGCATCGGCGCGGGGCTGGAAGCGACCTTGTCGGCCCTTCGGTCTGGTCGCAGCGGCCTGCGTCCCTGTGCGTTCGAAACCGTGGAGCTGCCCACCTATGTCGGCGAGGTGGAAGGACTGGACGACATCAAACTGCCGGAGGCGCTTGCCAGCTTCGATTGCCGCAACAACCGCCTCGCCGAGATGACCCTTCGCGAGGACGGTTTCGAGGGCGCTGTGGCAGCGGCGGCGGATCGCTACGGCGCGCGGCGGATCGGCCTGTTCCTGGGCACCAGCACGTCGGGCATCCTGGACGCCGAACTCGCCTATCGGGCGCGCGATGCCGCGACCGGTTCGTTGCCATCCACGTTCAATTATGCGGGAACGCAGAACACCGGCTCGCTCTCTGCCTACCTGCGCCAACGTCTTGGTGTCGAGGGCCCGTCATTCGTTGTCTCCTGCGCCTGCGCATCGACCGCCAAGGTGTTCGGCACCGCCGCGCGCATGATCCAGGCCGGGCTGTGCGATGCCGCCATCGTCGGCGGCGCCGACTCGCTTTGCCTCACGACGCTGTACGGCTTTCACGCGTTGGCACTGAACGCGCCGGGCCCGTGCCGTCCGTTCGACATCGCGCGAGACGGCATCTCCATCGGCGAGGCCGGCGGTTTCGCGTTGCTCGAACCCACGCCGTCGAACATCGCCGACGATGACATCGTCTTGCTCGGCGTGGGCGAGAGCAACGACGCCTACCACATGTCGTCGCCGCATCCCGAGGGGATCGGCGCGCGGCTTGCCATGGAACGGGCGCTCGCCGCAGCGGGGCTGGCACCGCGCGACATCGACTACATCAACCTGCATGGAACCGCGACGCGCGTGGGCGACGCGGCCGAGGACATCGCGGTGTTTGCTCTGTTCGGCAGCGAAACGCCATGCAGTTCCACCAAAGGCTACACCGGCCACACGCTGGGCGCCGCGGGCATTGTCGAGGCGATCATTACCGCCTTGGCGATCCGCCACGGCATCCTGCCGGGCAGCGCACGGACCGACACAGTCGATCCGTCATTCCGCAGCCTCTATCAGCGTGAAACCAAACCGGCGCGGATCGATATCGCGCAGAGCAATTCCTTCGGCTTCGGTGGCAGCAACTGCAGCCTGATCTTCGGGCGGCCACGATGATGCGCGTCTTCGTGGAGGGCGTTGGCGTAATCGGCCCGGGCCTGGAAGGCTGGCCGGCGGCGCGTCCCGTGTTGGCTGGCGCCGCGCGCTATGAGCCCGCGCCGGTTCGCCTGCCACCGATCGCTCTGCTGCCGCCGGCCGAGCGCAGGCGTGCCGGCACAACCGTCAAGCTGGCAATTGCCGCCGGCATCGAGGCATTGGCCCAGTCCGGCCGCGCCTCCGCCGAGATGGCGATGGTGTTCGCCGCGTCCGGCGGCGACGGCGAAACGGTGCATCAGACGCTGTCGGTACTCGCCACCGCGCAGCGTGAGGTATCGCCGACGCGGTTCCATAATTCGGTGCACAATGCTCCGTCCGGCTATTGGTCGGTGGCCACCGGTTCGCGCGCGCCGAGCACCAGCATCTGTGCGTTCGACGACAGTTTCGCGGCCGGCATGCTTGAAGCGGCAGTGCAGGCAGCAGTGCAGGACTGCCCCATCACCTTGATCGTTTACGACGTGCCGTATCCCGAACCGCTGCACGCCGCGCGTCCGATCGTTGCCATGTTCGGCATGGCAATGGTTCTGGCACCGCGCAAGACCGACCGCGGCTTCGCGGCGTTGACTCTGGCGATGCCGGACGCCGTATCACCGGCAACCGCCATGGCGGATCAGGAACTGGAACATTTGCGCCTCGGCAATCCCGCGGCGCGCGCGCTGCCTTTGCTGGCCGCCATCGCGCGTGGCACCGCCGACACGATCCGGCTAGCTGGCATCGATATCGAGGTGACCCCCGCGTGACCCTGCTGATGGACACGGCAGCCATCGCGGCGCTGATCCCGCATGCCGGTGCGATGTGCCTGTTGGATGGCGTGCTCGCCTGGGACCAGCGCAACATAACGTGCGTCGCGTCCAGTCATCGCGCGCCCGGCAATCCGTTAGCGGCCGGCGGCCGCCTCGACGCTGTTTGCGGTGTGGAGTATGCGGCCCAGGCGATGGCGGTGCATGGCGGACTCGTCGGCAACGGCCGCCGGCCGGCCGCCGGCTACCTGGCAAGTCTGCGCGACGTGACGTGTTCCGTTGACCGCCTCGATCTGTTGGAGGGCGACCTGCTGGTGACTGCCGAATTGCTGATCGAGGATGCCGGGCGCGTCATCTATCGCTTCGATCTGACAAGCGATGACAGGCCGGTGATGTCCGGCCGCGCCGCCGTGGTGATCGATGCAGGGGCGGCGGTATGATACCGGCCCGCGAAACGTCTGACTCACCGATGCACTCTTCCCGTCATGGCGGGCGAAGGCCCGCCATCCACGACTTCGCAGCGTGCCGCAGGAGAAAGTCGTGGATGCCGACCTTCGTCGGCATGACGGGGTGGGTCGTGTCCGTGCGTCAACCGTTACGCCGTTCGCTATGAAACGCGCGCTCGTCACCGGTGGCAGCGGTGCTTTGGGCGCGGCGATGTGTCGCGCGCTCGGCGCGGCCGGCCGGCACGTCTATGTCCATGCCAACCATGGCGCGCAGCAAGCTGAACGGATCGCCGCGGAAATCGCCGCCGCCGGCGGCTCCGCTGCTGTCGTCGTCTTCGATGTGACCGATGCTGCGGCCGTGGACGTGGCGTTGGCCGCCGTCCTCGCCGACGGGCCGATCGAGATTCTGATCAACAACGCCGGTGTCCACGATGATGCGGTGATGCCCGGAATGCGTCGCGCTCAATGGACCAGCGTCATCGACGTATCGCTGAACGGCTTCTTCAACGTGACCCAACCGCTGCTGCTGCCGATGATCCGGCAACGGTGGGGACGCATCATCAATATTTCCTCGGTCGCCGCGCTGGCCGGTAATCGAGGCCAGGTGAACTACGCGGCAGCCAAGGCGGGGCTGCACGGCGCGACCCGTGCGCTCGCGCTGGAACTCGCCAGCCGGGGCATCACGGTCAACGCGGTGGCGCCGGGCATCATCGCATCGCCGATGACTGACAAAGTGTTCGACCAGGAGCGTATCGGGCAGTTGGTGCCGATGAAGCGTGCCGGCACGCCGGAGGAGGTCGCCGACCTTGTGCGTTTCCTGGCATCGGAGCAGGCGGGCTACATCACGGCGCAGATCATTTCTATCAACGGCGGGATGATTTGAACCGCCGCGCCAGCAACCGCGGCAACCGGGGAACCAGCGCCGAGAACAATCGAGCGTACATGACCATCAGCAGAAGATTGTCGCGCAGATAATGGAAATGCGACACGCCGCCATCCTCGCGGCGGAAGTAGCGCACCGGGGTCGGCAGGTTGATCGCCGGAACACCCTGCCAGGACAGCCGGATCGCCGCTTCCGAATCAAAATCGAATCGCCGCATCCAGCGTGTCTCATCGAATGCCCGCAGCAGCGGCGCGATCGGATAGATGCGGAAGCCGAACAGCGGATTGCCGATGCCCGATCGCAAGGTCACCAGGTTCGCCAGGGAATACGAAATCCGGTGGCCGGCGACACGGATCTTCGGCGCACTCGCGTCGAACACGGGCACGCCCAGCACCATCGCGTCGGGATGCGCGCGCGACAGGGTGACGAGCGTCCTGATGTCTTCAGCCGCGTGCTGACCGTCCGCGTCCACTGTCACGACATGGGTGATCCCGTGTGCCCGCGCGCGTTGCAGACCGAGCAGGACGGCGGCGCCCTTGCCTTGGTTATGCGGCAGCACGCAGACATGCAGATCGGCATCGTTGGCGGCTTTGCGGGCGAGAGTTTCGCCGGTTCCGTCGGTGCTGCCGTCGATGATGACCCACACAGGCCAATCCAGGCGTCGCACGATGGCTACGGTGTCGTACAGCCGTGCGCCGGTGTTGTAGCTTGGGATCAGCACCGCATGGTTGGTCGCGGCCGTGGACGCCAAATGCCTCGCCGGCGGCTCCGCAAGCTGCGCGGCCGTGCGGCGATCGGAAACGACGAAATTCATGCTTCGCGGGAACGCGCGGGCGACCAGGCCGCCAACACTCGCGCCTGCCGCATGAAGAAGCTCTTGATATAGAAAACGCCCTTGAACAATAGCAGCCGCGAGCGGATCGGCGAATGGTCGAATACATCGCCCGACAGCAGCGACAACACCGCTTCCTGCATGCGGAAGAAGTTGCGCGGTGCCATGAACAGGTCGCGCATCGCGGGGGTGTTGATGCGGTAGATGTACCACGAGAACCTGGCGAGCGCGTCGTTTACTTCGGCCTCGAACCGGCGGAGCGCACGGTCCGCTTCCGCGCCGGGCCGGTGCAGGTAGGCGGTTATCGGCTCGACCGCCAGGAAGGCGCTTTTCATCGCCAGGTAAACGCCGGTCGAGAACACTGGATCGATGAAGGCATAGGCGTCGCCCAACATGATGAAATTCTTGCCCGACATCCGTTCGGCGCGGTACGAGTAGTTCCCGGTCGCCGTCGCCGGCCCGACCATGTGCGCGTCGGCCAGACGTTCGGTGAGTGCCGGGGCCTGCGTGATCAGGCCTTGCAGAAAGCTGGTGACGTCGGTCTTGCGTGACTTCATAAACTCCGGGCGGCAGACCGCGCCGACGCTGGTGGTGCCGTCCGCCAGCGGAATGAACCAGAACCAGCCATTGTCGAACCAGAAGATGCTGATGTTGCCTTCAGCCTTGCCCGGCAGACGGTGGGCGCCGGTGAAATGCGCGAACACCGCGGCGCTCGCGTGGCGGCGGTTGCGCTGCTTGATGGCGAGACGTCCGGCCAGCAACGTGTCGCGGCCGGACGCGTCCACCAGGAACTTTGCTTCGAAGCGGCGGGCCTGACCGTCGCGGTCCTCGCCCGTCGCAACAACGCCACCGTCCGGCGGAAAGTCCACCTTGGCGATGCGGCAGCCCTCGATCACCTGGGCGCCCTTGCTGGCGGCATTGTTCCACAGGATATGGTCGAGTTCGGACCGCCGCACCTGGTAGGAATAGTACAGCGATTTGTCCCACGCCTGGGCGAAATCCAGCGTCGTGGTGTGATCATGCCAGGGCGATACGAACTCGACGCCGTACTTGGTCATGCCGACGCGATCGATCGCATCCTTCACGCCGAGTTCTTCGAACAGCGGCAGGTTCAGTGGCAGCAGCGACTCGCCGATATGGAAGCGCGGATGCACGTCCTTCTCCACCAGCACGACGTTCTCGCCGCGCTGGGCAAGCAATGCGCCGATGGTTGAACCGGCGGGGCCGCCGCCCACGATCAGCACGTCGGATCGGGTGGTGACTATCACGCGGGCGTGACCTCCATGTTGGTCCCGAGGGCTCGGTCGCGTGCCGCAATGTAGAGGAGCAACCTGACAAAGTTCAATCGGATGGCGGCGGCGGAACCTGCTCAAGCAGGTCCGCGGTGTTGTTTCGCGGAGTGTTGACAGCGCGGCTGACCGGCCAGAACCGCAACGTCCCTTCCGGTGACGGGTGCAGCAGAGTGGCAGGGTTGGTTTCCGCCTCGCCAAGCCAGGCCGGCCAGTCGGCTGCTTCCAGGATCACCGGCATGCGGCTGTGCAGTGCTGTCATCTCGGCGCTGGCCTGCGTCGTGACGATGGTGAAGGTGCGCAGCACCGTGCCGTCGGGCGCGCGGTAGCCTTCCCAGAGTCCGGCAAACGCCATCGGCTGTCCGTCGAGGCGGGCAATCGCGTACGGTTGCTTGCCTGTCGCCTGCACCTGCCACTCATAGAACGCGTCGGCCGGGACGATGCAGCGCCGCTGGGCGAAGGCGGAGCGGAACATGCCGCTGGTTGCCACGGTCTCCGCCCTGGCGTTGATCGGGCGTTGCGTCTGCGCCGGGGCTTTCGTCCAGTGCGGCACGAGCCCCCATTTCAGCAGGTCGAGGTGGCGGGCGCCGGTCTCCGGATGGCGGCGCACCACCATCGCGTCCTGCGACGGTGCGACGTTCCACGACGCTGCCACGTTCGGGAGCGGGTTGACGGTGTGGAACAGCCGGGCCACGGCTTCGGCGGGGAGGAAGGCAGCGTAACGACCGCACATTACGAAACCTCTCCCGCTACGCGGGAGAGGTCAAGATGCGAAGCGGCGAGGGTGAGGGTGATCGGGTCGGCACTCTCGGCCTGCTTGCGTGCCGACCCGATCACCGTCACGCTCGGTGCTTCGCACCGTCGACCTCTCCCGCGAAGCGGGAGAGGCTACCCGCGCGCAGCGCGGGAGAAATTAAGAGGCGTCTGCGGCCACCCGCATCGACACGATGCGATCGGGGTCACGCACCGAGCCACTGCCGCCGGCGCCACGCTTGATCGCGTCAACGTGCTCCATCCCTTCCAGCACCTGGCCCCAGATAGTGTACTGCCCGTCCAGATGCGGCGCCGGTTCGAACATGATGAAGAACTGGCTGTTCGCACTGTTCGGCTCGGAGGTCCGTGCCATGCCGCATGTGCCACGCTCGAACTTTGCCTCGCGGGTGAACTCGGCGGGAATGTTGTCGAGGTCGCTGCCGCCGCTGCCGGTGCCGGTCGGATCGCCACCCTGCGCCATGAAGCCCTCGATCACGCGGTGGAATGGCGTGCCGTCGTAGAACCCGCGGCGCACCAGCGTCTTGATCTGGTTCACGTGTGCCGGAGCGATGTCGGGCCGCAACAGGATCACCACCCGGCCGTTGACGGTGTCCAGGTACACTGTGTTCTCGAGATCGAGTGTCGTGTCGCTCATGTGCGAACTCCTGCAGAAATCATGGCCGTCTCGGTTGCGCGGGGGCGCTACTTCACGTCCGCCATGACGCGCATATGCACGATCCGGTCGGGATCGCTGGTCACAGTGCCGTTAGGCCCGTCGCCCCGCTTGATCTGATCGACATACTCCATGCCCTTCACCACCTGTCCCCAGATCGTGTACTGGCCGTCGAGCGACGCTCCGGGCGCGAACATGATGAAGAACTGGCTGTTGCCGCTGTTCGGATTGGATGTCCGCGCCATGCCGCAGGTGCCGCGCAGGAAGTGCCGCTTGGTGGTGAACTCGGCAGGCAGGTCGGGCAGCTTCGAACCGCCGGTGCCGGTGCCGGTCGGGTCGCCGCCCTGCGCCATGAAGCCCTCTATCACGCGATGGAACGGCGTGTTGTCGTAGAACCCCTGCCGCGTCAGCGTCTTGATCTGCGCTACCGTTTTCGGCGCCAGGTCGGGGAACATCACGATCACCACCCGGCCGTTTTTCAAATCCATGTACAGCGTGTTTTCCGGATCGAGCGCCGGTTGGGCGCGGGCGCTAGCGGCCAGGCCAGCGGCGGCCAACGAAACACCGGTGGCGAGCAAAGTACGTCGGTCCATTAGCAAGTCTCCAGGGAAGGCGTGGCGGTTGGTGGCGGGGTCAGCCGCGGATGCGCTGCATCACGCGTTGCAGCGTGAGCGGCGGCACGAAGGAGGAAATGTCGCCGCCCAGCATCGCCACCTCCTTGACCAGGCGCGACGCGATGAACTGGTGCGTCTCGCTGGCCATGAAGAACACTGTCTCGATGTCCGGGGCCATGCGGTAGTTCATCCCGGCCATCTGGAATTCGTAATCGAAGTCCGTCACGGCGCGCAGGCCGCGCACGATCATGCTGGCGCCGACCTTGCGGGCGAAGTCGACCAGCAGCGTGTCGTACGGCAGCACCTCGATCACCATGCCGTTCTGCGTGGCGATGCGGGCGATCTCCGCCTGCACCAGCTCGACCCGTTCATCCAGCGTCAGCAACGGCCCCTTGCCGGTGCTGATGGCGACGCCGACCACCAGCTTGTCGAGCAAGCGGGCGGCCCGCGCGATCACGTCGAGATGCCCGTTGGTGACAGGATCGAACGTGCCGGGATACAGCCCGACGCGCAGCTTTTTCACCGGCTCCGCGTGGCCCATACGCAGCGTCTGTCCTTGCTCAGCCATCTTGACCTTCGTCCTGCGGGGCGGAGTCCGATCCGCCGTTTTCCTCGGCATCGCTCTCGACGACCGGGAACACGCTGGTCACGTGTTCGCCGGCAATCACGCGGAACAGTGTCACGCCCATCGCCTGGCGTCCGGTGATGCGCACCTGGTCGGCCGGCACGCGGATCAGGCGTCCGGCGTCGGTCACCAGCATGACGTCATCGCCGGTGCGCACCGGGAAGGTCGCGACCACCGCGGTGCCATTACGCGGCGCCAGGGCGATATTGGCAATCCCTTGGCCGCCGCGCCCGGTGACGCGGTATTCATAGGCCGAGGACCGCTTGCCGAATCCCATGTCGGTGACGGTGAGCAACAGCTCCTCCGCCGCTTCCAGTTCCGCGATGCGCTCGGGCGTGAGCGCGACTTCCGCCGCAGGCTCTTCACCTTCGGTCGCAGGGCTTTCGATCGGCGGGTCTTCCGGCACCGAAGCCTCGAGCGTGGCCGCGGCTTCTTCGTCGCCGCCGTTGCCATTGCCGTTGGCGCGCCGCTTCGCGTTGGCGATGCGCAGATAGGCCTCGCGTTCCTCGTTCCTCGCATCGACGTGGCGCAGCACGGACAGGCTGATCACCGCATCCTTGCCCAACAGACGGATGCCGCGCACGCCGGATGAGTCGCGACCGGCGAAAACCCG
>DATHNI010000386.1:0-23647 GCA_035486135.1 Acetobacteraceae bacterium | reverse complement strand
CAGGGCTTTGTAGACGCCGGGATCGCGGATCAGCTTGGCGCGCGCATTGGCGTCCGGTGTGTCCAGGCCGATGAGCTTCAGCCGGGCTTGCCGCATGTCGGCGAACAGGCGCAGCGGGGGGAGCGGATCGGTGTTGCGGAGCGTCATGCCATCGCCTCCCGCAACGCCGCCAGGATGCGGGCATGGGCACGCGCGATCGTGTCGCCCCGCAGTTTGACCGCGAAGCGCTGCGGCCCCATCAGCGGGTGACGGAAGGCGATCAACTCATCTGCGCGCGGCGGGATTTCGATGCAGCCCCACTCCCGCAGCGCCGCACGCAACGTGGGGAGGGTCATCCCCCCGCGCCGCGCCACGCGTGCCGAGGCCGACATCATGCCAGCGCCTCCTCATGGTCAGCGCGCCGGCGCACCTTCACATAGGCCAGCCCCGCATGCTCGGTGCAGTACGGCTTGCCGGGCTCGGCGACGCAGCCGCAGAACCGGAAGCTGCGCGACCCCGGCTCCCCGATCGGCCAGCAGCAGGGGGGCTCGTCGCCCGTCGCCGGCCTGGGCGTGGCGGCCGGGGCCGGGGCAGGGGGCGGCTTAGGCGGCTTGCTGGCGGCCAACACCGGGGCCAACGGCGGGCCAACTGTTGCCTGCTCGCTGGCCAGCGGCGGCAATGTGCTGCGCCTCACCCGGGGCGGCTGGGGCGGGCGAGGCCCCGACCCGAACCGGATGATCGGCGTGTCGCGCGCCGGCAGCTTGAGGCGATGGGCGCGGCCGACCACGGAGCCCTTCGAGCGGTGCATCAGCCGGCCGATCTCGCTGGCCGGGTACTTGTCCTTCCCGTCGGCGTCCTTCGCCCGCCACAGCCGCTTTAGCTTGCGGTCCTCGGCGTCGGTGAAATCGGCCATATCAATGCCTCCTCACCGACACCGGGCGGGCCCGGCCGAGCGGCCGGCCGACCGCCGCCATCGCCCGGCTGTGCGCGTAGATCATCAGCGCCGCATCCTCCTCGGGGATCGCCGCCACCACCTGCACCACGCGCGACAGCACCGCCTCGTTGACCGCCTGCCAGGTTGCCTCGGGGCCGGACTCGCCGGTGAGGCGCGGATCGTCTGACTCGATGATGGCAACCACTGCCAGTCGGGTCATCGCGGTCACGCCGCGTCGGGCGGGTCGCCGCCCTCGCCCAGCGCCGCCAGCCGGTCGGCCACCGCCTGATCGGCCTCCTCGAACAGCGGCGGCTTTTCGCGCCGCAGCCGGCGCATCACGGTCTGTACCGCCTCCGACTTGGCGTGCCCGGTGATCTCGGCCTCGCCCTGCAGGGTGCCGATATAGGCCTTGAACTCGTCCACCCAGCGCCGATCGCGGTCGGCCGTGTCGTTCGCCGGGCTCGGCGGCTTGTCCATCCACTCGGGCAGCTTCACGCCTAGCTGCTCGCACCGCTCGCGCGAGTGCTTGACCAGCAGCAGCCAGTTGGCCAGCGGCGCGCCCGACATCACCCCGCGCTGCGCCTCGAACCACGCCGGCAGATCGCCCCGCCAGCCGAACAGGACGTGACGATAGCCGTTCACGTAGTCGGGCCAGTTGGGCTTGCCGTCGCGATGCTTGGCGAGGGTGAGGGTGGTGACCGAGGGCAGGTCACGCGTCTCGCTGGTGACGGCCAACAGTTGGTCCGCGATCGGGGCCCGCCGCGCTTCGGACAGCGCATCGGCATTGTTTTCGAGGAAGGTCGCCTTGTCGCGGGTCCGACCATAGAGGTCGATGAACGCCTGCGCCCACTTCACCGGGTCGAGGTATGGCCCGTCGAATTCGCCGAACTCATCGATCAGGTAATGCTCAAAGCCGGGATCACGCGCATCCGTTGACCCGGGATGCTCGTCGTCCGCGGACTGTTGCGGTTTGGCGTGCGTCGTCGGGTTTTGTTGCGCAGCGCTCCGGTCAACAGTGCGGTCGCCGAACGCTGCGGTCGGGTCGCGGCCGCCATCGCCGACATCCTCCTGCTCGGGCTCGTCGCCGCCGGGGTTCTCGCCCAAATGCACGGCGGCGCCGGCGTAGTCGGGATCCTCGGCGTTGCCCGCCATGTCGATCACCCGGCTGTAGTCGATGTCGCGGCGTTCCTGCACCTCGTCGAGCCGCACCGCATTGGCGAGTTCGACGCTCTTCGGCAGGTATTTGGTCCCCGCCCGGATCATGGTTTTCCGGCCCATCGGCTCGAGGTGCTTGACCCACGGGGCCTCGGTCCAGGTCAGCGGCGGGCGGCGGTTCTGCGCCACTGCCTCGTCATAGGCGCTCTTGGCGCGACGGTAGGCCTGGGAGAGATTGCGGATGCGCAGCACATCGCCCCACGGCCAGACCTCCATCGACTCGCCGCCGCCGCTCAGCCGCGCATGGAAGAAGGCATAGCCGGGCTGATCCTCCGGCTTGCGGTCCCGCCGGCCGCCCCGCTTGAACTTCAGGAAGGTGTCCGACCCCTCCATCCAGTCGAACACATCGGCGTCGGGGAACACCACGTTGGCCGACAAGGACAACAGTCGGCCCGTGTTGTTGGCCAGCTTCAGCAGCCCGCTGTAGCCGAAGATCACCTGGATCTGCACCGCCTGACGGTCCGGCTCGCCGCGGCGTTTCAGGGTGGTCTTGAACGGGATCAAATGCGCCTCGGCCAGCGCCGAGTTCGGCTCGAGCCCGGTGTTGGTCGCGGTGAGGCAGGCGCCCGCGAAGCTCTGCGGCGTGGCTTTCAGCAGCAGCGGGTTGGTCATGTGCGCCCGCAGCACGACCGACAGGACGCGATCGTTCGTCATGTGGCGCGGCACCGAGGCGGTGATGCGGTCGCGGAAATCCGCCGACGAGAACAGATCCTCGAGCGAGCGGCATTCACGGATGGGTTTGAAATTCTCCCGGGGCAGCGCCGGCGCGGGGAGATTGGACTTCTTGGCTTCGGACATTGGGGATCAATCCCTGGGGTGATGAGGGCAGTGGTCCCGATCGGGTTCGACCGGCACCGCACAGCGGCGGCAGAGGAACGCATCGCACGTCCCTCCGCCCTCGGTTGGGTAGTCGCACTGGATGGAGGCGGGCGTGCCGCAGCCGCAGGCGCATTGACGCGCCCGCGGCCTCCGGCCGCTGCCGCAGACGATGGCCGTGGTGCCATCCGACAGGCGGATGACTTCCGACCAGCGCGGCATCAGCGCGACCTCATATCAATGCTCCTCGTGATGCGGATGCCGGTGATCGGCGAGACGCCGGCGCGTGCCTCCTCGGCGTGGTCTCGGGCGTATTCGAGGATGGCCTTGCGGATCATCGTCTCGTTGACCTGCAGGTAGGCGAGAGGCACCACGGCGATGTCGGCGACCTCGAAGCCCCACACCTCCTTGCCGGAGACGGTGCTGCCGTAGCTGTCGAAGCTGCGGGTGAGATCGGCGCTCTTGCCGGCGGCGAGCGTCGTCGCCTTGTCGGCCTGCTCGGCCGCGTCGGCCGCTTCGTCGAGCAGCACCGTGGTGGCCGCGGTCTGCTGCTGCGTCGCCCGCTCGCGGGCCAGCGCATCGGCGGCCGCCTGCGCCCTGGCCTGGGCCTCGGCCCGGGCGGCGTCGGCGATGCGTTGGGCCTCCGCCCGGCGCTCGCGATCCTTGCGTTCGCCATACTCGTTCATCAGCCGCTGCACCGGGGCGACCGCCTTCTCGAGCCGGTCGGTGTGCCGACCGAACCACGCATCGACGTCGCGGCCGCCCTGCAGGAACGGATCCTTCTGGGCTCGCTTGGTCTTGGTCGCCTGCCGGTAATGGCCGCGGGCGATATCGACGTTGGCGGCGAGGCGGGCGAGTTGCGCCTCCTCGGCGATCTCCTCGCGGCCGTGGTCCGCGGTCAGCACGGTGACGTCGAGGTCGATCGCCTTGACCAGCGCCTCGTTCTCGAATTCCAGCCACTCCTTGATCTCCGCCGTGCTCATCGGCTTCGGCGCCTGCGGCCGGTTTTCCGGCAGCGGCTCGGGATCCAGCGGGGCAGGGGCGGTGGGCGCGGTGAACTGCGGGATCGGCCGCAGCTTGTTGGTGTTCACCTTCTCGTCCGGATGCAGCAGCGGGTGGTCCGGGTAGAATTCGCGGGCCCAGGCTTTCAGCCGGGTGGTGAGGAATGCGTACTCGGCCTCGGTGATCTCGGTCTTCTTCTTGTGCCAGATGCGCAGCACGCCGTCGGCGTGGATCGGATCGGCGTGTGGCAGCCCGGCGACTTCGCCGTCGATCTCGGCCGACCAGAGGCCGCCGTCGTAGAGGATGCGGCAGGGGATTTCATGCCAGCCGCCGGTGTGCAGTCGGAGCTTGAAAAAGCCCGGCTCGGGCTGATCGACGATCGGGGCGCGAGCGCGCTTTAGCTCTCGCGGCGGAGTGCGCTGATCCATCGTATTTTGCTTCCTTGAGTGAGTGAACGTGCAACCCCCAAATCATACATTTTGCACGACGAGCCGGCAAGCGGTTATGGACGACGCTATGCAAGATGAATGATAAGCGCAAACAAAACCGCGCCGGGCAAGCGGAATGCGCGAGCCCGGCGGTCAGGTCAGATGGTGGATGGGTTTAGGAAAGGTCTGGATGCTTGGTCCAGAGAACCGGCCAGATGCCGGCGGGGTCGACGATGGTGCGGGCCTCGACGGCGCCGATCGCCATCATGGTGAAGCTGCCGTTGCCGTTGGCCGAGATGATAGCCGGGCCGCACTCGCCGTCGCTGGTGAGCACGATGCAGCGCCGGTTATGCACCGATGCCGCGTCGATCGGTTCGAACGGTGCGCGCGGGCGATAGTACAGCACTTCGCCGGGGAGGAAGGCTGGCACCAGGTCGTTGGATTCGATCCGCAGCGAGACGATCTGCAGCGCCTGTTCGTGGCTCACCCCTGGGGGCGCCTCCGTGGTTGCCGTGAATACCACATGACCGTCGCGTCTGCGGCGGGTTTGCGGGTCGGAGAACCATTGAATACGCGCTGAAGCCGGCTTGTGCTGGTGGTGCGACACAGCGTCTTTCGTTTCCCCCCCGTCGGAACCTTGATCGTTTAGCCCGATCGGATTGGTCCAGCCTTGTCGGCCAACTCCGCCCAGGATAGGAACCGCAGCAGTACTCTGCAACCGCTCTCCAAACAGAATCACACCTGGGGTCGTTTTGTAGAATTGCGCTAGTAGGATCGCCGCTCTTTGCGTGATCGGCCGAATACCGTTTTCATAATGGTGATAGGTCGCGACGTTGACGCCGGACGCGATGGCAGCCGCCTGCGCTGTCTCGTAGCCTGCTTCCTCGCGCAACTTTCGCAGCCGCTGCGCCGGACCGGATTTGGTTTTCCGTGCCCGTTCGCCCACTTTGGGGCGATGCTTGACGGGTAGCGTCACCGTTACAGACACCTAAGAACTTTCCTTTCTGTCATGGTGGCACACCTTCGCGCTGGTTAAACAGCCAATTTTTGTGAAACGATAACCGCCCCGCGCGAGGGGCATATCGGAAACACGCTTGACGGCCCTCCTATACAAGATGCACGATTGCCCGATGGGCATTCAACGTCGGCCCGTCCCCCTGGACTTCGCTGGGATCATCGGCCTCTGGCCGACGGTGCGGGATTTTTGCGATGAGACGCGGACGCCGGACGCCACCTGCCGGGCGTGGCGCAACCGCGACCGCATCCCGCCGGAGCACTGGGACATCATCATCGCGGCCGCCTCGCGCCGCGGCATTCGGCTGTCGGTTGACGCGCTGATGGGCGCGCTGCGCATCGCCATGTCGCGCGAGGCCGGCACCGCCCGGGTGCGACCGGCAACGGCCGCGGCGCTCCGGCGACGGTCCCCGCCAAGCGTGAAGCATCCAGCCCATCCATGACTCATGTTTCTAACCTGTTAGCCGACTTTCTGAACGGGACACCTTCGTGCATCTCGCACGATGATAGGGGTGCGCCGAGTCGGCTTCAAGAGACGAACGGCCGACGCTTGTGTGACCGGCAAAACTACCAGCCCGCTCCCGTCGCACGGGCCCGGGGAATAACTTTGCACGCCCAGGGGGCATCAGGGGGATAAATCACTATGGCCAGCGAGCCGCAGCAATCGAACGTTCCCAACGAAACGATCCTCTACTACACGCACGAATTGACCCGCAGCAAACGCAAGATCGATGAGGCCAGCAGCGCCCATCGCCTGATGGTCAAACGGGCCAAGGCCGATGGCGTGCCGACCGTGGCCATCCTCGAGAGCATCGCCGACGCCCGGCTCGAGCCCGAGGTGCGGCGGCAGAAGATCATCGACCGGATCAAGGTGGAGAGCGCGCGCTATCCCGACAGCGGATCCACGATCACCGAACTGGTGGCGCGGATGGATACCCGCGTGTCGGAGAAGATGCGCCACACCGATACGCTGTTCGATGCCGAGCAGCGCGGCTACATGGCCGGCAAGTACGGCCAGTCGGTGGACGACTGCCCGTACCCGGTCGGCAGCGAGTTAGAGCAGACCTGGCGGACGTTCTGGAACGAGGGCCAGGCGGCCAATGCGGCGCAGCTTGGCGAGAACGCCAAGATGGCGAACCAGCGGCGTGAGCGCGAGCCGCGCAAGACGGCGGCGGTGGTGCAACTGCCGCTCGGCGACAAGCCGCCCCGCAAGCAGCGCAAGCAGCCGGCCCGCAAGCAGCAACGCCGAACCAGTCCGAACGGCTCAGGACCGCAACCGCCAGCCGCCGCGTGATCCGCGATGGAGGCGCCGCAGGGGGGCGTCATGACCATCGACGCAGCCGGGATCACCGGCTGGGCCTACGGGCCGACGTCGTGGGTGATGCCGTGGTTCGGTGACTGGGTGCTGCCCTTCGAGGGCGGCGAGGGCTGCAAGTTTGCCGCCTTCGAGAATGAGCTAATCGACGCCTGCGAGCAGTTCCTGCCGGAGAAGATCGTGCTCGAGGCGCCGATCAACATGCCGGCGATGACCAACCGGGCGGCGATGTGGCAGCAGCTTGGGCTGCGGGCGCTGGTGCGCAGCAATGCGTGGCGCCGGCGCATCGCGGTCACCGAGGTCTCCGCCGACATCGTGCGCGGCGAGCTTCTGGGGTTCTGCCGGGTGCCGGGCAAGCCGGACGCGATCAAGAAGCACGTCGTGAATTTCTGCCGGAAGCGGGGCTGGAAGGTGCCGAGCCACAACGCCGGCGACGCCTGCATGCTGTGGGAATGGCACCGCCGTCGGGTGACCGGCGGGCAGCCGGCGCAGATGTCGCTGGGGGAGGTCGCATGAACACCGCTGTCGCCACGCGCGAGACCGCGCCGCTGCTCCGCTACGATGCGATGTGCCACGCGATCCAGGCGGCCTACGAGGTGGATGAGGTGGCCGACATCCGCGACCGCGCTGTGGCGCTCGAGCACTATTTCCGGCTGGCGGAGAACACCGAGGCCGAGCGGCTGGCCTGCGAAATCAGGCTGCGCGCCGAGCGCAAGGCGGGCGCGATCCTCCGCGCGATGCAGAAGGCCAAGGGATCGCCGGGCAACCAACACACTGGACCGCTCACGCGAAGTGAGGGGACCAAAACGCTCGCCGACCTTGGCATCACGCACAACCAGTCATCGCAGTGGCAGAAGCTCGCCGAGGTGCCGGAGGCGGAGTTCGAGGCCGCGCTGAAGGCGCCGGAGAAGCCGACCACCGGCGGGATCATCGCCGGGCACATGCCGCGCGAGAAGCCGCGCGATCAGGTCGATGCGCGGGCGCTGTGGCTGTGGGGCCGGCTGCTGGATTTCGAGCGGGAAGGGCTGCTCGACGAAGATCCCGAGGCGCTGATGGCGTCGATGCTGGATCACATGAAGGACGCGACGCGGGAGATGGCGCCGCGGGTTGCGGCATGGCTGGGGAGGATCAGATGAGCGGATCATTCCACGACCGGATGCCAGAGGCACGGGAACTCTGGGAGACGATCGACCGGCTGTTCGAACTGCATCGGTACAAGCGGGAGTTGAGTGCCACCTGGTTCGCGACCGAGGGCATGAAGCTGCTGTCCTTCGACCCGACCGACAACCGGCCGGTCTATTGGGGCTGCCACCTCGCGTTGCGCGAGATCGCGCGCGCGAAGTTTCGCGGGCACTGGGATCCTGTCGAGGTGATCCGTCAGGCGATCGAGGATGACCTGTTTCCGGAGACCTTGCAGGAGCGGTATCCGCTACGGGCGAAGAAGGGCGAGGAACGGGTCTACGTCCTGCTGGAACACCTACCGGACGCCGACCTTGCCTACAACGTCGAACGCCTGCGCCGGACCGGCCGAGCCTACCTGAAGCACAGCGACGCGCTGGAGGCGTGGGGCAAGCAGCGTGTCCGGCGGCCGGAGCCGGTCGCATGACCCTGGACATTATGCCGGGCATTCACCGGCTTGCGGGAATCGCCGTACCACGCAATGCTATCGTGCAAACTGCACCGCACGCATCGGAGCCGAATTATGCGCTGATTGAGCCAGAAAGCGTTGCGCCGGGTAAGGGGTCGAGACCCTACCCGGCGCACCGCTAATTCAAAAACCCAGTCCACCCCGGCCAAGAGAAGGACATCGGTTATGCCGAAACGTAGGCTATCGCCGAACGGAAATCAAGACAGGTTGCACGAAGCCGCCGATGAACATTCGGCAACGCCGTCGGACAGGTTGCAACGCGCTGACCCAGCCGATCTCAGCCAGCTTGAGTTCGATGCGCTAGTCTGGGTCAGCCGGCACATGGCAAGCCTCTCGTCCGAGACCGCGCTGACGGTCGACCTTGAGATCCTCTACGACGCCCTGAAACGGGAAACCGATCAGCGGCACCCCGAGTTCATGCCGTGGGCGGGGCTGGATGGATTGCGCGCCAAGGGCATCTTGGTGCACCGCGATCGCGCCGACGGCGGCATCACCTGCGCTCTGCTGTTCCCTGGTCATATCGAAGGGGAGGGCCAGGCATGAGCGTTCCTCCCGCCTGCCCGAACTGCGCCTGGGCGATGAAGATGGCCCACGAGCGCAAGCTGCCGGCGACCGCTCGGTGGGTGTTCACCAACATCGCCGAGCTAGTGAACCGGCACACGCTCGAATTCAGCGGAAGAAGCTGCATCGCCATCCTGGCGGATTACACCGGGCTGAACCGTCGCACGATCCAGTTTGCGCTGAAGAACATACCGAGCGATCTGGTATCGATCACCGCGGGCGCGGGCACGCATTACGTGTTCAAGCTGCTGCGTCCACAATCCCCGATCTACGAATCAGATTCGCAGCAAGAGCCCGAGCCTACGAATCAGATTCGCACCGCCGACCCGGAGACTACGAATCAGATTCGCAGCGACCCCGAGCCTACGAATCAGATTCGCAGCGCCTACGAATCAGATTCGCAGCAAACGGCTCCAGACTACGAATCAGATTCGCAGAATCCCCTTAGTAAGAATCCCCTTAAGAATCCCCCAGAGTCTCCCCCCCCACCCCCCGCAAGCGGGGGAGGCGCGCGGCGCGCGCGGGTGCGAGAGGACGATCGCTTTGATGAGTTCTGGAAGGACTACCCGAAGAAGCTGGACAAGGGAGACGCTTACAAAGCCTACGTCGCCGCCCTGAAGGCGATCGGCGGAGACCCCGACGATCTGCTGGATGCGTTGTTCGAGGCCAAGCAGGAGGACAGCCGCTTCCTCGGCGACCCGAAATGGACGCCCTATCCGGCCAGTTGGCTGAGAGCCGGACCGTGGCACGCCCCGAAGCCCAAGGTGAACGGCGGCGGGGAGGCGGCACATGCCCACTAAGCTCACGGTGGCGACCGACTGGCTGACCGAGCTTGCATCCAAGCTGCGCCCGTCGATGCCCAACAAAGAACTGATCCGGCGCGTGCGGATGACCGCCCGCGATCTGGCCGCCAAATACCCGATCGATGCGTTCACCGCGGCCTCGCGTCAGGCGGTGGCCGAGGGGCTGACCGAGTTCCCCGAGGGCGCGGTGTTCGAGACCCGGCTCGGCGACTGGTGGCGCGACCACGGCAGCAAGGCCAGCGCCGACGGGGCCGAGCTACCGGGCGGCGATGATCCGACGCTCACCCGCGAGGATCGGCACGGCCTCAAGGTCTGGCTGAAACACCGGCAAGAAGGCTTCACACACGTCGATGGCGACATGGCCCGATCGCTGTCCTCATGCCGCAGCTATCGGCCGCGGGTGTTCGACCACATCTGCCGCACCGACCTCGAGGCGCAGCGCATCGCCATGAAACGCGGCTGGCTCACCGACGCCTCGGCCCACAACCGCGAGCCGACCGAGGAAGAGATCGCCGCGGTGCATGAGTCGGCCGAGGCGGCGATCGCTCGACTGCGGGCGCGCGGCGACGGGCCGCTCTGGCCGAGGCGGTCGCCCGACGCGCAGATCACCACCCTGCAATCCATCGCCTCGCCGGTCGGCCGGACCCGGGCCGACGATGTGGCACTGCTGCTGACCCTCCGACGCAGCCCGACGGCGACAAACCGGGCTGCGCGCATCCAGGCGCTCTGCCTGGTGCTCGATATGCCGGTGCTGGAGACCGATCCGCCGCTGCCGCCGCCGGTGGTCACGCTCGAGGGGAGGGCCGAGCCGGCAACCGCCCCACGTGAGGCGCCGGAGCCGGTCACGGCGCCGCGGCGGGCGGCGGCCGCCCGGGTGACCTATACGCGCTGGACCGCGCCACACGCGGCCCACGAGCCCGCGCCGGAAAAGCCGCCGGACCCGAAACCCGCCCCCGTGCTGGAGGGCGACGACATCCCCTGGGTGCCGCGTACGCGTGGCCGCTGATCGTGCATTACGTATGCTCTCATGCTTCGGGGATGATGCTGCGGTCCCTATCTGTTCACTTGCGGACGCGCACGGGCGGCGCCTATCTCCCGACCGCTCTCCTGCGGGGCCCCGAGTTCCGCTTGAGTGTACGTGCAAGGCCGGCGGAGTAGTGACCCGCCGGCCAACGCATGTACGGGCCGCGCGCCGTGAGTAAGCTGGGGACAGCCGCGCGCAAGCGCGCCAAGCTCGCCCGCAGGGCAGAGCGGGAAAAACTGGCCCAGGCGGAACGCGAGAAACTGACCGCCGCGCTGGGCGAGGACTTGGCGCTTTACGCTTACAGCCCATCAGCCACACACTTCCGCGCCTGGTGGCGCCGCGAACTCCGACGGAACATCGCCAAGATGCGCGCGCAGCGGCAAGCAGCGCAGCAGCGTCGTGACCGTCTGATCGAGTGGCTGCGGCGCTACGAGGAACACCGCGAACAGCACGGCCAGCCGATCGCCCGCGTGGATCGCCCGTAATGGGCCGCCGGACGCCTGTACGGGCCCCCTCCCGGCCGCTGCTCGCCGAGCCGGCCGCGGTGCGCCAGGGAGCCCGCCAGGGCGCCACCGCCGTCATGCGGACCGACTGGCCCGACCCCGACGACCTGCGCCCGTCAGCCGCCCGCACCGCCCGGCGGATCCAGGGTTGGCGAACCTACTGCCCGCTGCGCCGGATGCTCGCCAATCCGCATGCCGGAATCTCCGCCGCCCATATCCACGCCGCCGACAAGCTGCGCGAGCTATACGACCTCGCCCAGCACGGCTACTCGTCCGGCGGCGACCTGCAGGCGGTCCACGTCGCTCCCGCCCCGCGCGCCGGGCTCTCCGACGCCGAGATGGCACGCGGCGGCGCAGCCCGCTCCCTGACCCGCGCGATGGCCGGCTACACGCTCGACGAGACGCTGCTGCTCGCGGCGATCGTGCTGCTCAACCACAGCCTCTCGGTGTGGGCCCGCGCCGCCAGCGAGCGGACCGGGACGCGGTGCACGGTCCGCGGCGAGCGCATCCGGCTGATCGGCCTGCTCGACCGGCTGGCCCAGCATTTCGATGCCGAGGTCGACTTCGAGGTGCGCGCCGGCTGGCGGCTGCCGCTGTGAAAACCGGCCTGCGCGGCCAGTCTCACGGCGTCTCAATTTTCCTCACCCCAACAGTTGGCCCGGCGTTGGCCGCGTTCCTCATCGTAGGCCGCGAGGTCGGCCCGGATGTCGCAGAGGATCAGCCATCGTTCGATCGCCCAGGAATCCGCCGCGCGAAAGCGGAGCAGCGCCTGGATCGCGCGCCGTGGATTGCTCTCGGCGTTGTTGCCGATGAAGCCATAGCGCCAGGTTTCGAGGCGGTAGCTCAATCGTCCCGCTGCTCCCGTTGCCGCGCCCACTGCTCAAGGAGCCGCGCGCCGGCAACGTCCCCGAGTTCGCGCAGCCTCTCTGCCATGCGCCGGTAAACCAGGGAGAGCTCATGGTTGTCGGCGCGAACAGATGAGAGCTTGTCCAAGATGGCGTCGAGCTTGGTGTTGATCTGCTCGGCGATCCGTCGCAATTCTTCATCTTCCATGGGCGTGCCTCATGCAACTTGGATTGACGGATGCGTGTTGGACGGCATAGGCTTTTCGCTAACGTCGCCAAGAGGTGCGATCAGGGGGACCGGGCAGGGTGCATCGTACCGTGCAAAACGCCCGAGACGCAGCAGACCGCCATGCCGCTCGGCGATACGGGAACCAGGTACGCCGCGCCGTCGCCGGCGTCGAACTGCAACTCACCGCCCTCTCTCCCCGCGATCGCGTCGTCATCCTCAATGCCGCGCTGCGCGAAGCCCTCGACGAGATGCAACGCACCGATCGCCTCCGACGCCTCGCCGGCGGGTAGCATCAGGCCGTCACCTCGTAGCCGTCGTGCGCGACAAACCCGACCTCCGCCGTGCCTCGCTCATGGTCGGCGCGCCACCAGCGCTTCCCGCCGCACGCTTTGCACATCCAGTGGTTGACGTCGCTCATCGGCGCATCGGGCCACGGCGTCCATTCGTCATGGCAAGGCTGCCACTCGTGAATGCACCCGGCGATCCGCATGTATTCGCGGGCGGTCCGGTCGTGGCAGTAATGCCCCTTCACCTCGTGCCGCCGACGCGCGACGCTCTCGCCCGCCGGCGTGCCGATCAGCCGCAACACCCGCACCGCATCGAGCGAGACCGAGACGGTGGTGTGCGACATGAACGGCACCACCTTGCCCTTCATCCAGCCGCGTTGGTTCGGCAGCGTGTTGCGGTACATCGCGATCGACGGCCGGTTGAGCATCAGCAGCAGCGCGATGACCGTTCGCAATTCCCCGACGCAGCTACGCGCGGCGCTTTCCATCGTGCTGTTGGCGTTGTAATGCGCGAAGCCGGAATGCGCGGGATTGAACGGCACGAACTCCGCCGTGTTGTAGGTGCGCAGCAGACGCCGCTCATCCTCCGATAGCTGACCGTAGGACGAGCCCCACAGGTATTGGTCGATGGTCCGTCGGCTCATGCCGACGCGGCGGCAGAATTCCAGTTGATCGTCCATCGGCCACTCGGTGTGCAGCCGGTATTGCATCGGCGTTAGCTCCGGCGGCACCTCCTTGTCTGCCATTGTGCCGCCGGCAACGACGTTGATCCGCCCATGATCGATCAGGTAGCCGGTCATGTAGTCGGCGGTGTCCTCGTTGCCGTAGAGACCAGCCCACTCATAAAGCGCGGGCTCGCGGTCCTTCAGCGCCTTCCAGTAATGAAAGCTCGGCCACTCGATCCAGGTCAGGTCGAACGGCGCCCGGGCGAACTGGTGCTCGCGCACAATCAACTCGGGTATCTCCGCAACCACGTTGCCGATCCGCTCCGCCGCCTCTTCGTCGAGGACGAACTTGCGCGCGTTGCGCACGCCGCGTTGGATCTGCTCGGCCGCCTTCGGCAGCAAGACGCGTTCATGCGCCGGCCAGCGTTTGGCCACGAAGCGGTCCGCCAGGGTCGGCTGGCGTTTATCGTTGGGTTTCATCGGTTGTCTCAGTAGCAGTCGGTCTGGACGACGCCCGACAGTTGGTAGCTGTCGCAGCCGTGGAAGTGGCCGGCCCGCTGGTCCTTCGACCATGTCCGGAGAACGCCGTCGCCGGTATCAAACGTCGTGTAGCCGGGCTCGATCGGCAGGGCATCAAGGCGTCGCATCTCGGCCTGCATAGCCGGTGATTGCGAGTTGTAGAAGTGCGTGAACCTGGCAGTGTCCTGCCGAAACGCGACCTCGGCCAGATGATTCCGGCGCGCGGCTTCGGCGGTCTCTTCCGCACATACCGGCAGCTTCGCGGTCGGATCACCATTGGTCCACTGAAATGACGGCCTGGGATACTGCGTGCCGTCCGGCAGATGGATGATCGGCTCGCCCCACGTCCGCCCGTCGCTGTCCATATGCTCGGACGTCTTGCACGCGCCGGGCACCCACGAATATTCCGATTTGACGATCGTGTTGTAATCGAACTTCGCGGTGGTGATCAGTCCGGGCGTACCTGGCGCCGAGGTACAGCCGCCGACCAGCGACGCCAGGATGGCGGCCCCGATCAGCGCCATGCTGATCGTGCCGATGCGATAGCCGCGCTTCGCTTGCGCGCGCTGCTCAACGATATCGATCACGATATGCACGCGCGGCGGCGGGCCCCGCTCGGGCGGAGGCGGAGGAGGGGCTTGCGGCCCCTCGTCCTGGTTCGGCGCGCGCAGCAGGTAATCGAACGCACCGCGCGGCGGCGTCTGGGTTTTCAACATGGTTCCCTCAGTGGGTTAAGGCGGCGACGTGCGCCATGGTGCAGCCGTAGACGCCGATGCACAGAGCGAGCGGCGTTAGGATGATGACGATCAGTGCCTTGATCATGACTGGTCCTTCGTTGTCGGCTTGTCGGCGAGGATGCGCAGCACCTCTTCGTGCGAGATCACCGGAAACCGCAGAACGGGTGCCGGCACGCCCTTGTCGATGCTGAGCGGGAGCTTGCGGCTCTCGGTCTGTTGCCAGAGCGCCCTGCGCAATGCGGCCTCGAGTGAGGCCGCATCGGCAGTGTTGCTGTTCACGAGATGACCTCGTGGTGGACCTGCGGCGTCCGGCGGAGCGTTCCGACGCACTGCACCAGGGACGTCATCGCGGCCTGGGAGCCGGTGAGCGCCACGTCGTAGCTGAACGGGACCGGAGCGCCTTGGCCCTGGATGGTCAGCATCTGGCCGTAGCTCATCGCCGAGAAGAACGCCTCGCTGCCAACGCCCGGCGTTGCCGTGATGACAAGCTGGTTCGGGTATTGCGCGGAGGTCGTCGCCACCGCGGTCCATGAGCGGCCATCGACCCAGAGCCGGACCTGCCCGGGCGTCCAGGTGCGCCTCGCGTCCACCAGCGTCATCATGATCTTGGCGGTGCCATCGGCGCTGATGACGAACATCTTGTCGCCGAAGTTGCCGCGCTGCATCGCGCAGAAGCGATAGCCGGTGCTGTCGGCGGTGACGCGCTTCACGGAGAAGCCGCCGTCGTCATACCAGTTGGCGGTCGAGTAGGTTTCGGCCGAGGCAGTGCCGGCCAGAGAGATGGCGGCGACGGCCGCCAGAAGTGCTCTACGCATAGTCAAGTCTCCTTAGTGAGTGAACGTGCAAGCCCTGGTCGTCAATCGCCGACGGGAGCGGGCAAAACCCGTCGGTTAGTCGATCGGCTCCTCTGCGTCGTAGCAGGGGTCGGTTAGAACCTCCGGGCGGAACGCCCGCATCTTTCGCTCCTCGCATCGGTTGCAAACGAAGGTGAGGAAGATGCCTCGTGCATCGTGCGCGGCTGACGGCGTGAGGCCGCTGCCGCAGGGGCATTCCCGCATCATCGGACGACCCTTAGCTTCGGCGCTTGCCGGCCCGGCTGCTGCTTCTGCATCAGCACCGCGAGGGCGAAGCGCAGCCCGCGCAGCCGGCCCCGATGCACGCCGATGTGCCTCCGCTCCTTGGTGATCTCGGCCTCGATCAGCCGCTGCATCTCAATCCGTCTCATTGGAGCGTTCCGACCGGGGTTGCATCGCGGTCCTCGAGGCCGCCGAAATCCTCCGACGAGGCGGCGACCACGTAGCCGGTGAGATAGGGCAGCCCGAGCGGGATGCCGTGCTGGCGACTGGCCACCCGATTGATCCGCCAGGCCATCCACTTGGCGACCGCCGCGGCGACCGCGACGTCGACCATCTGGCCGTTTATCAGGCCGCCCACCACGTCGTCGGCGAAGTGCCGGCCGTAGCGGCTGTCGAGGAAATCGCGGACCTCATCGGGATCGCAGCGTGTCGCGCGCACGATCTGCTGCATCGCCATCATCCAGGCGTGCTCGGCGATCGCGTCGCCGCGGCTCTGCGTGATGGTGCCGTAGAAACCCCAGGCGGGGTTGCGGCTCTCGGGATGAATCACAACGGGCATGTCACTTGCCTCCCCGGCTGCGGTTGCGGGCTAGTTGTTCCTGCAGGCTTTCCGTGACGCGCCGCTGCTCGACGCGGCTGTCGTCCTTGAAGATGCTGGCAATCAGCCGGACCATGCCGATGACCGCCCAGACGCCGCCGATGCAAAGCCACATCAGGGCCGTGCCGTAGAGGTACGAGAGAGGGTGGAAGATCAGGTCCACCAGTTCTGACAGCGGGTTCATCACACCGCCTCGCAGGTCAGCGGCTTCCCCCAGGGGAGATGCCAGTTCTTCGCGCAAATTGGGCCGTAGCCGACCGCGGTGCTGCGCTCGTCGGTGAGCGTGAGCGAGCAGAAGCAGCAGGCGCCGGTGGCGCGACCGTACGCCGCGGCGACGCCCGCCGGGTCGGCTGCGAAATCGCGCAGCACCGCGGCGAGCATGATGGCGTTCCGCGCCTCGAGCCGCGGCGCCGGCAGGAACTTGCCCGCGAGCGTGATGCGACCGAGCCAGGGGCGCCGGCCGTTCGCGTTGTACTCCGCGCCGGTGATCATGACCTGGCCGACATACTGGCTGGCCGGGCCCGCGATGGAGATGCGGACCGTCTCGCCGGCGACGTTGAGCAGCATCGCCGGGCGCTTCAGGGTGACCGTGCTCATCAGCGCGAGGATGCCGGAGAGATCGCCGACCTCGATCGGCTCGGGCGCCGGCTGGCTCGCGCGCTCGGCGAGCTTGCGCACCCAGTGCATCTGCTTTTCGGAGAGCCCCTTACGCGCGTGCTGCGAGAGCAGCGACTTGGCGAAATCGGCATCGCGGGCGGAGAGGGCGGGAAGGGCAGCCTGAAGGGCGGTGATCTCGGTATTCATCGGGTATTCCCCTGAGAGAGTAATGCGCCCGGCGATATTGCCTTGGCAGAAGCACACATAGCCAGCAACTAGCTGATTTACCAGCTTAATCCGCGGCTGGACTGCAGAATTACAGCGGCTCGATCCCGCGATACTCGATCGGCAGACCGGCCGCGACGGCCGCATCGATGCCGCGGCGCATACCGCCCGAGATGCCGCGGTCGGTGTAGACCACGCTGGCGTCGGCGACCGCGCACCACGCGAGCCCGGCCTCGATGCCGAGCGTGCGCTCCTCCGGCACCTCGTCGCGCAGGATGCCGGGCTGGGTGAACAGCAGGTGGGATGCGATCGGGCTCTCGCCGCGCATCACGCAGTCGCGGACGCAGCGCCGCGCGTAGTCGACATTCCGGGCGATCTCCGCCGGATCGGCCGAGCCGTACGGCGATTCGAGAATGACACGTCGCATCACACGTTCTCCTAGTTCAGCAGCTTCTTGTGCACCAGGGCGGCGCGCCGGTGCTGCCCGTCGGCCGATGCAGCGGCGGCCCGATGGGTGAGCAGTCGCCGGACGAGATCGTCGTCGGTTTCCTCCGGCGTCTGGCGCAGCGTCTCGAGCCGGGCCTTGACCGCGTCGTCAACCGGAACGCGCCACATGCCGTCGGCATGCCGCTCTCCGGTCGATCGGAACCGCCCGACCGCCATTTCCTCGAGCGCCTTGGCGATCGGGTCGCTCAGTGTGAGGACGGCCATCAGCCGAGCCCCTGACTGCCGGGCGGCAACCACGCTTGCAGATCCTCGTCATCCGGACGCGGATCCTCGTACGGCAGCATCATCAGCGGTGTCCTGGTTGTCGGCGGCTTCGCCCAGTTCATCATCGTCACCCACACGTCGAGGTACGCGTTGTGCCGGCGCTGATCGGCGACGCTGCTCTTGAAGTTGAAGTAATCGATGCGCCGGACCTCGGCGACCATCGCGCGCTCGACCATCCGCCGCGTGATGGAGGCGCGGAACTCGTAATCGGCCTTCGGCGTGCGTGTGATCTTCGCGTGGGGGAACACCACTTCGATGTCGGCGCGCTGGCGTGCGCGCACCAGCAGCAGGTTTTTCCGCGACCGATGCGCGACGATCGAGAGGAACGAGTCGTTGAGCATGACCCACATCGCTCAGCCCTCCCGAGCGAAGCGGGATTCCCACTCAGCCCACTTGTCCAGCGCCGCCAATTCGGCGCGATACTCCGCTTCGGTTATCGACCGCGCCATGTAGCGCCGGTCGATCGCGTCCGTCCGCGATTCCACAATCCGTTCGATCATGTCCTCGGTCATCGGATCGGCCCCCGCCATGCGACCCGCATCGAGTCAAAGAGGAACCAGAAGCCGAACCATGCATGGTGGTGAGCCGCACTCGCGGCGTGGCCCGAGGCAATCCAAAGGACGATAGCGAGCGCCAGGGCCGCCAGGATGGCTGCGCGCATCATGGCCCCACCTCGATCACCAGGGTGCCGGAGAAGCCGGAGGCCGCGGCCTGTTCGCGGGCGACCGCAGCCACCCACTTCTTCGCATCGGTCAGCGACATCGCGTGCGGCGCGAACAGCGCCTCGCCCTCGTCGCCGCCGTAGGTGAACGCCCAGTAGCCGAAGCCGCGCGGCTGCTTGCCATGCGCGAACTGATACTGCCGGGTTTTGAATTCGATGCGGACCATCGTTCAGCCCTCCACCATCTCGGCGACCCACTCTGAGCCGCCCGGCGAGACGAATGGCGCGGCGCCTTCGAGATCCAGATGCGCCAGGGTGAATGCCGCGTCGCGGATACGGCGAGCGGTCCGCGTTGCGCTGAACGGAGCGGCCGGAAAGAAGCGGCCGACGAACGCGTGCCGCGGCAGCGTGATTGAGAGCCCGGAAGTGACGTGAGTGCAGCGGATCATCGGATACGCTCCTGAGTTACCGGCCGGACGGTATGTCCTTGCCGCCCCCCTCACATGGTCCACAAGTGCCTGACAGTCCAGCATAATATTGGGCTCGCTGGCGGAAATAATGCTGGCTGCAGCCCCAGTCATGCCCTATGTATCCGTCTGCCGCCGAGGTGCATTTACCCGGCAATACCTAGCAGGGAGTTACCCGCAACATGGCTCACGAGCTTACAATCCGCGCTGATGGAAAGGTCGAGATGGCGTTCCGCGCCGGCACCGATTTCCCTTGGCACTTCGCCGAGACCCAGCCGCAGCAGGTCGCCGCCAACGCCTCCATCGAGGAATGGGTTCAGGCCGCCGGCATGGAGTGGACGGTGGAACCCTCGCCGGTGCAGTTCGAGGCGAACGGCGCGCTGCACACCTTCGACGATCGCTACGTGCTGCACCGCTCCGATACGATCGCCCCGCTCGGCGTCGTCTCCGGCGACTACTGCATCCTGCAGCCGGCCGAGGTCATCGAGTTCTTCGCCGACCTGGTGCAGACCGTCGGCCTGACGCTCGATACCGCCGGCACGCTGTTCGGCGGCCGTCGCTTCTGGGCGCTCGCCAAGATCGGCGAAAGCTGCATCATCGACAATCGCGACCGCATCAAGGCGTATCTGCTGCTGACCAGCAGCGCCGATGGCCTGCGGGCGACCGAGGCGCGCTTCACGTCGGTCCGCGTTGTGTGTCAAAACACATTGAGCCTTTCCGACAGCAAGGATAGCGCCGGGCAGATCAAGATCGCCCATCGCTCTGAGTGGGATGCCGACGAGGTCAAGCGCCGGCTCGGCGTCGCGCCCGTCACCTTCGAAGCCTTCATGACCAGCATGCGTAAGCTCGCCGACCATCGGCTGACCGATGATCGGGCGCGCGAGCAGGTCAAGAAGGTGCTGGGTGAGGAAGCGGCCGAGAAGGACAGCAAGACCTTCGTGCGGGTGATGGACCTCTTCCGCGGCCTCGCTACCGGCGCCGATGCGCCCGGCTTCGCCGGCACCGCCTGGGGCCTGCTGAACGGGCTGACCGAAGTGGTCGATCACGGCGGCCGCGCGAAATCCGACTCGCACCGCCTCGCCAACGCCCTGATGGGCACCGGCGATCGGCTCAAGACCCGGTTCCGCGACCAGCTACTCGAACTGGTGGCCTGATCCCCAGCAGGGGGGCGGGGAATCGGTTGCGCCGGTTTCCCGCCGGCCTGCTATACCGGCGGGCATGGACATGGATACCGATGAACTTCGGTCGATCCTCGATCGGCTCGGCTGGTCGCAGGGCGAACTCGCCCGTCGGCTCGGCCGCAACGAGCGCGGCGTGCGCAAGATGGCGCAGGGCACCGCGCCGATCACCGCCGATGTGGCGCACTGGCTCCGCGGCATCGTGACCCTCGTGGAAAACCCGCCACCCAACCGTGACCGGGAGCCTGCCCATGCAACCACGGCTGGAGATCGTCTACCGGCCGGTCGCTGAGCTAATCCCCTACGCGCGCAATGCGCGCACCCACTCCGACGCCCAGATAGCCGACCTCGCCGCCTCCATCCGCGAATTCGGCTTCACCAATCCGCTCCTGATCGACAGCGCCCGCGGCATGATCGCCGGGCACGGCCGGCTGCTCGCCGCCCGCAAGCTCGGCATGACCGAGGTGCCGACCATCGAGCTTGCGCATCTCACGCCGATCCAGCGGCGCGCTTACGTGCTGACCGACAACCGCATGGCGCTCTCCGCCGGATGGGACGACGGCATGCTGCGCGCCGAGTTGGAGGAACTGGCCGCGGCGGATTTCGATCTGCTGCTCACCGGCTTCGGCACCGACGAGATCGACAAGCTGCTCGCGCCCAACGCCGGGCAGACCGATCCCGACGAGACGCCCGACGCTCCCGCCGCTCCCGCCGCCCGCCTGGGCGACCTGTGGCGGCTCGGGCGCCACGTCCTGGCGTGTGGCGACTGCACCGACCCGGCGACCGTCACGCGCGCCCTGGGCGGCGTCGTGCCGCATCTGCTGGTCACCGATCCGCCCTACGGCGTCGACTACGATCCGGAATGGCGGACCCGCACGCCCGGCCTCTGGACGACCGGCGCCTACGTCGCGCCGGGCCGCGTGGATAACGATACCCGCGCCGACTGGCGGGAAGCCTGGATGCTATTCCCCGGCGATGTTGCCTACGTCTGGCACAGCGGTCTCAAGGCCAGCGTGGTCGCGGCGAGCCTCGAGGCCGCCGGGCTCCTGCTCCGCTCGCAGATCATCTGGGCGAAGCAGCATTTCATGATCTCGCGCGGCGACTACCACTGGCGGCACGAGCCGTGTTGGTACGCGGTCCGCAAGGGCAAGACCGGACATTGGGCCGGCGACCGCTCGCAGGACACGGTCTGGGACATCAACACCCAGGTCGGCTACTACAAGCGGGAGGACGGCGGGCACACGGCGCACTCGACGCAGAAGCCGGTCGAATGCATGAAGCGCCCGATCGAGAACAACAGCAGCGTCGGGCAGGCGGTTTACGATCCCTTCGTCGGCTCCGGCACGACGATCATCGCCGCCGAGATGACCGGGCGCTGCTGTATCGCGCTGGAGGTCAACCCGGCCTACGTCGATGTGGCCATCCAACGCTGGCAGAACTTCACCGGCGAGGCAGCGATGCTGCAAAGCGAAAGCGGCGCAGAGCCGAAGCCCTACGCCGCCATCCTCGCCGAACGGGAACCGCTGCTACGGTCCGCGTAGGGTCGGCGGCTTGCGCTCGGTCCATAAGATCGCGATCCAGGCGACGGCCGCGATGACACCGAGGATGGCAGCGCCCTGCCAAGTCAACTCGATCATTCGGCTGGGTGCTTCCGTCGCCGCGACTGTCGGATCCAAAGCACGACGATGAGCACCGCGCCGATGGCGCTGCCGATCCACAGTGGAAGGTCGGGGCTCATTGCCGGTTGCCGGTCGTGGTGCCGCTCGGGACCACGATGACCGTCGGGGACTGCGGCTGCTGTGAGCCGAGCTTGTAGCCGGCAAGGCCGGCCACCAGCCCGACGATCACGGCGACGGCGGCAAGCATGGTGGCGATAGCCTTCGGGGCCTCCCACCATGCCTGCCGGAGCTTCAGTTGCGTGTCAGCGAGCATCATCTCCACCCTCGCGTCGCGTTCATCCTGCTCGGTATAGTTGGGCACGTCACCACTCCCGAGCTATCGATCACAGGAGTAGCTGATCACGCTGGTGGTGTGGCAGTTGGCAGGGTTCTTCGCCACCTCACGCTCGGCTCTGGCGGTGAGGTCTGGAAAGAACGGCCGGCACTGCGCCAGGGCGACGTCAAACGGGTAGCGGGGCCACCCGAACCTCTCTGTCATCATGTTCAGGTAGGCCATGCGGGCGCCGACGTTGGCGAAGTCATCCGTGTGCGACAACAGGAACGTACAGGACACACGGGACGGCTCCGGCGGCGGCGTGGCGACGGCGCTCTGCTGGGGCGCAGCGCAGCCGCACCCCAGCAGGATAACGCTCAGGATGGCGCCGCGGACGGCCATCACACCGCCTCCCGCGCGATCCGATAGGTGCCCTTGGCGATCAGGGCGACCGGATAGCCCTTCTTGCGCAGCGCCACGAAATACGCCCGCGTGGTGTGCGCCAGCCAGCCGGTTTCCTCCATCAACTGGGAGATCGTCGCGCCGTTCTTGCGCGAGAGCATCCGCACCACCTCGGCGCCCTTCGAGCCCGCCTTCGGTGCATCCGCCTCGCCCGGCGCCTCGGCGCGAACCGACGCCGCCATCTTCGGCGCCTTCGGCTGCTTGGCCGGCTTCGGCGGCGCGAACCGATCGCGGATGCGCCCACCCTTCTTCGTCGCCTTCTTCGCCATCTCGTCCTCCTGTGTCTCCGCCATGAATTCGGCGAGCACCGCCGATCCGATGGAGACCTTCGGATCGTTCAGCAGTTCGGCCCGAAGGCCGGTCAGTTCGCTCGGTATCGGCTTGCCGGCCGCCTTCAGGGCCTCGCGCGCGACGTCATCCGCCTTGGCCGCCTGGGCGCCCAGGGTCGCCGGAGAGGGGCCCGACTTGGCGGGCTTGCCCAGCGTCGCCGCAGCGGACCCGAAGCCCGAGGCCCAGGCCGAGACCTGTGGCTGCGCCGCGAACCAGGCCTTCGCCGTCGCCTGATCGCCCATCGCGGTCTCGAGCGGCAGGCCATCCAGTTCGGCCAGCAGCTTGGTCAGCCGAGCCTCGCCGATTTTGCGCGTTTCGAACTTCTTCACCGGCTTCGTCGTCCAGCGATTGAATGTCGCCAGAAGCTGCTCGGTGGTCAGGTCAGTAATCGTCGTCATGTCGGTTTTTCCCGTTTGATACAGCGGGCATCAGCGCCCTGCCGACACCGCACATAGCTCCACTGCCGCAGCACATCCAGCAGAATGTGCTGGCCGCAGAATAAAATCCGCAGCCATAAGATCAGGGACTTACCGATGATGCCTATGACGGACGGTTGGGATTGTCGGAGTCCCCTGTGTTGACCATCGGCGCGCTCCAGCACCTTGCCGCCGACGGCACGCCCGTGCCGCAGCCGCGTGACGACGGACGGCTAGCCTGGGAGCCCGAGCCGGCGCACCGGCAGCTTGTCGAGATCATGCTGACGCTCGGCCACTCGCAGGAGGCGATCTGCCGCGAGTTCGCTGCGCGCAACCTGCCGTGCCGCACGGTCGAGACCCTGCAGCGCATCTTCCATGAAGAACTGGCGCACGGGCGAGAGCGCCGGATC
>DATHNI010000385.1:0-2004 GCA_035486135.1 Acetobacteraceae bacterium | reverse complement strand
GCCTTCAGCAGGCGCCGCCAAGTGCGCTCGCCGGGATGCGGCTCGCCGGAAATCAGCAGCACGCGCAGCCGGTCACGCACGCCGTTGATCTCCACCACGGCGCGATTGTTGAGCGTGGAGACCTCGCCGGGCAGCTTGTCGGCCGACAGCTCCACCACGGTCGGGCCGGCGCGGGTGATCGGCAACTCGATCTGCTGCTCCACTCCGACCGGCACGTTCTCCACCTTCGGCGGGTCGCCGTCGCGGCGGATCGTCAGGTTGGCGGTGCCGCCGCGATGCGAGACGCCGAGGTCCTCGATCGCGACCCGCAGCGTCACCGACTTGCCGACGATGCCGTAGCTGGGAGCCTCGATGACGCGCAGGCGGCGGTCGGTTTCCTCGCCCTTGGCGGGGATCAGCACGTTGAGCGGCGCGCCGCCGGGCGAGGTGGCCGGAATGTCGTGGATCTGCCCGTCGGTGATGGCGATGGTGCCGGCGAGCCGCGAGCGCGGGATATCCGCCAGCGCCCGGTCGATCACGCTGAACAACCGCGTGCCGGCATCGCCTTGTTCTGGCACAGTAATGGTGCGCAGTTCCAGATCGGGCAGCTTCGCCGCCTGTGCTGCGATGGCGGCGCGCGCTTCCTCCGCGAGCTGGGCACGGTCGCCGACCTGCATGGACGCGGTGTGGTCCACCACCAGCAGCCCGACATCGGGCAGTGTTTCCCGCGTCTCCTGCACCAGGCGCGGGCCGGCGAGCCACAGCAGCAGCACGGCGAAGGCAGCGAACCGCAGGATGGTGCCGCGCGCCCGCCGTGTCGCCGCGAGCAGTACGATCAGCCCCGCGAGCACGCCGAGCATGACGATCAACCACACCGGCAGCAGCGGATCGAAGCGCAGCGCGGCGATGGCTTGTTCAGGATGCATCTAAAGTCCTAACTCCGTGCGACGCGCGGCGGACGAGCGATGATCCCGACCATCGGCATGCATACGCATTCCAATCCAGCCGTAGGGACCGTGTTTGGAGGTCCCCGTTAACCCGTTGGTGCAGTCTTTCTGCTCCTATCTGCGAATTCGTGGCGGAGATGGCGATGGACGGAGTGAACAACCTTGCAGGTGGCGGCAGTCCGCCGCATGGTCCGGGCATGGAAGCCAGGGTTGCCGTGCTGGAAGAAATCGCGTCCGCGACGAAGCAGGCGATGGCTGACTTGCGCACCAAAGCGCGGGAGACGAACCGCCGGATGGATGGGTTGCGCGATACGGTAGATGCGTTGCGCGACACGGGAGAGGTTAACTTTAGCATCATGTTCGGCGCACTGATCACCACCGCACTTGGGCTGGCGGCGCTGATGGCCGAAGGCTTCCACTGGTTCTGACCAGCCGCGCGCCTGTTCGCCTCTCGCCCGCGCGGGCATGACATACGAACCGCAGCATGGTGGTGTTCCGAATAGCTCGTCAGGCACCGGAGGTGCTGTTCGCGGCTGGTATATTTGCCTGGAAGGGCGCCGAGACGCGGAGAGCGCAAAGAGTCCTTCTTCACGATCTCTGCGTCTCTGCGATCTTCCAGGCAAATATGCCAGCCGCCAGTAGCACCTGCGATGCCTGAAAGCGCACCGTTGCGTCGCCACGCGAGAAATTGCTTCCCGAGGTGAAGCCCGGAGACCGCTGCGCTCGTTGCACCGACGCAGAGACGCCGCCTCACTGCCCCAACCTTTGCAAGATCGCCGGCACGTGGACCTGGTCGCCTTTGTAATTCCCGGTCAGCGCGTACATCACCAGGTTGACCCCGAACCGGTAAGCAATCGTGCGCTGCCGAGCGCCCCCCGGCATCACCGCGTACGGGTTCCGCCCGTCCGGATCCACCGCCCACGCCGCCGCCCAGTCATTGCCGCCGATGATCACCGGGCTGACGCTGTCGTTCGTGCGGTCCTGGTCGCGCTGCACCCACACTGTGTCGCCCGTGTATCGGCCCGGAAAGTCCTGCAGCAGGTAGAACGCCCGTGCCAGCACATGCTCTGTCGTCAGC
>DATHNI010000384.1:0-9497 GCA_035486135.1 Acetobacteraceae bacterium | reverse complement strand
TGCCGGACGGTACACGCCTCTATATAAAGCGAGAAGCGCAACTGCCGTTGTTGCGCCCCTTGATCGCGGCACTACGCGGATGATCGCACCAGCAGCCAATGTGCGTGTTTGGCTGGCATGCGGTCACACCGACATGCGCCGTGGCTTCGACGGCCTGTCATCGCAGGTTCAGCAGCAGCTCGGGCAAAGTCCGTTCACCGGCGAATTGTTCGTCTTTCGCGGACGCCGTGGTGACCTGATCAAGATTCTTTGCTGGGACGGACAAGGTTTATGTCTGTTCAGCAAGCGTCTCGAGAAGGGCCGGTTCGTATGGCCACAGGCAAAAGACGGGGTGATTTCGCTGACCGCGGCGCAACTGTCGATGCTGCTCGAAGGCATCGATTGGAGGATGCCGGCACGAACCTGGCAACCAGAGATGGCCGGTTGAATAATCTGCGCCGACGACAAGAAAACTCTTGATCCGACGCGAATCGATCATGGAAGATTCAAACATGCTCACGCAACTCGATCTCACAACATTGCCGCGCGGCGCCGCCGCCCTGCGCCGCCTGTTGATGCAGCGCGAGTTGGAACATGCGGCAGAACATGAACAACAGGCCACTTCACTCGAGCAACAGGCGGCTGAACTACAAGCCGCGCGCAATGGCTTGCAAGAGCTGACGCTGCTGCATGAGAAGTTGAAACTGCGCCTCGCACGCCTGCTGCGTTAGCAGTACGGTGCCTCATCGGAAAAGCTGCGCACGGCCATCGACCAGTTGCAGCTCACGCTCGGCGACATCGAGGAGCAGATCGCCGAGTTGGCACCGCCGGCGCCAGAGCAACCAGCGGCATCAGCATCGTCATCGGCTTCGCCAAGCGAAACGACCCGGCGCAAACCGGTTCGCCGACCATTGCCGGAAAATCTACCGCGTGAGGTGATCGAGCACGCAGCTCCCTGCGCCTGCCCCAACTGCGGCGGTGCGTTGCGTCCGCTCGGCGAGGACGTCACCGAAGTGCTGGACTACACGCCGGCCAGCTTCCGCGTCATCCGCCATGTGCGGCCGAAACTCTCCTGCCGCGCTTGCGAGACCATTGCTCAGGCCGAGGTCCCCAGCCTGCCCATTCAGCGTGGCCTGGCGACGCAGGCTTTGTTGGCGCACGTGCTGGTGGCGAAATACGCCGATCATTGCCCGCTCTATCGTCAGGCCGAAATCTACGCCCGCGCAGGCGTCGAACTGGACCGCTCCACGTTGGCCGACTGGGTCGGCCAAAGCGCGCGCCTGCTGCGCCCTTTGGTGGATGCCGTCGGTGCGCATGTGCTGGCCGCGGAGCGTGTTCACGCCGACGATACCACGGTGCCGGTGCTGGACCCCGGCCGTGGCAGCACCAAGACCGGTCGGCTGTGGTGTTATGTGCGCGACGACCGCCCGTTTGCCGGCACAGCGCCTCCGGCGGTGCTGTACCGCTACAGCCCGGATCGCAAAGGCGAGCATCCGCGCAGCCACCTCGCGGGGTTCCGCGGCATCCTGCAAGCGGATGGCTATGCCGGATATGCCGGGCTCTACCAGCGCGGCGTGACCGAGGCTGCCTGCATGGCGCACTGTCGCCGGCCGTTCTTCGAGTTGCATGCATCCGACGGCTCGCCACTGGCGTTGGAAGCGCTGCAACGTATCGCCGCGCTCTATGCCATCGAGGGCACGATCCGAGGCGAGCCGCCCGAAATCCGCCTGAGAGTTCGGCAGGTACAGAGCGCGCCGCTGTTCGCCAACCTGCGCGCCTGGCTGGAGCAAACATTGACGCGGATCTCCGGCAAGACCCAGATGGCCAGTGCTATCCGCTACATGCTGACGCGATGGGACGCGCTGACCTTGGTGTTGCGCGATGGCCGCGCCTGCATCGACAACAACGCCGCCGAGCGCGCCATGCGACCGATCCCTCTCGGCAGGAAGAATTGGCTGCATGCCGGTTCGGATGCCGGTGGTGAACGGGCCGCAGCGATCCTCTCGCTGACCGAGACGGCAAAGTTGAACATGCTCGATCCTGAGGACTATCTGCGCCAGGTCCTCGAACGCATCGCAGACCATCCGGTCAAATAAGTCCATGAATTGCTGCCTTGGAATCTCGCCAGCGTCCGCACCAGGCTCGATCAGCGTGAGGCCGCCTGAGTCTAACTGCGAACCGTCCCACAATAGAAGGCGTGGCAGGCCGGACGGTTACGATCGCTCGGTTACTGGCCGGGGTGAATCCGTCCAGGCCGACGCAGGAGTTGACCATCCTCGTTCACAAAGCCTGGGATGTCGGCACCGAATTGGTGATCATGCAGACCAGCCTGCAAGTCGATGGCGGACGTCATCGCTCGGGTCTCGCCGTCAATGATGAACAATGATCCTGACCGCTTCGGGCTCGTCGATCCGGGTTTCATCAGCCTAGTCCATAACAACGCACTGGCCACGGCGACTGCCCAGTGGTGGTCGCTGTTCGGTTTGGTGGCCGATTTGCTTGATACGTTAGGAAACCGGCTGTTTGGCACGCGTGCCGAACGATGAGTCGGGCCTTCGCCCGGCTGGCCCAAGTGGTGCGCGTGGTCGAGACCGGCGCCCTGGAAATCCGCACGCCGGACGACGACGACCCAGCTTTGGTGACCGCTCTCCAGCTCGATGGCGACATCGTCTGTTCGATCCATACGCGGCCTTTGGCGACGCTTGTCATGTCGGGTGGGACACTCGACGGGTTGGCGGCGCGCCATATTGACGCGATGGGTAGGCAGCTGGGTGCCAACACTGGGAGGGCGAGACTGCTACCGCATTCTGTCGCGTTCCCGGTCTCCTTGGGCGTCTGGGGCGCGGGTGGCGTGGGATTCGCTATCGCGATCGACGTGCGGACCTATGTCTCGACAGCGGTAATCGTGCCGCTGCTGCACTGGGTCATGCGGCGGTCGCTCAGGTTTGCTCTGCGTTTGGCGATTCCAGTCATCCGCCAACGCGTTGTCCGAGAGATGAAGCTGGCCGAGTGATTGGCTCACCCGAGGTGATCGAGCCCGACATCTAGCACCGTGGCGCTGTGCGTCAGCCAGCCGACCGACAGCAGATCCACGCCGCTGGCGGCGATGGCCGGTGCGGTGTCGGGACGGATGCGGCCAGAGGCCTCAGTGATTGCCCGGCCGTCGACCATCGCCACCGCTACGTGCAACGTCTCCGGCCCCATGTTGTCGAGCAGCACGGCATCGACGCCAAGGCGCAGCGCCTCTTCGAGTTGGACCAGAGTGTCCACCTCAAGTTCGATCTTTATCATATGGCCGACATGGGCGCGGGCGCGCTCCACTGCCGCGCGCACCCCGCCCGCGATCGCCACGTGGTTGTCCTTGATCAGCACCGCATCATCCAGGCCGAACCGGTGATTGCTGCCGCCGCCGACCCGGATGGCGTATTTCTGCGCGGCTCGCAGCCCGGGCATGGTCTTGCGCGTGCAACAGACCTGGGCGCGTGTCCCGGCGATCGCGTCAACGATGCCGCGGGTAGCCGAGGCGATGCCGCTGAGGTGGCACAGGAAGTTCAGTGCAGTGCGCTCGCCGGTAAGAATTCCGCGGGCGGGGCCCTTGATGACGGCGATGCGATCGCCTGGCGCGAGACGCGTGCCGTCCGGGCGATCGATAATGACGTCGATAGCGGGGTCAATCAGTCGGAACGCGGAGAGCGCGAAATCGAGCCCGGCGACCACGCCGGCCTGCCGTGCTATCAGCGCGGTCTCCGTCAGCGCGTCGGCGGGGACGATGGCGTCCGTGGTGATGTCGCCGGCGCGGCCAAGGTCCTCCAGCAGCGCGGCAGTCACCACGGATTCGATCATGATGGGCGGCAGGGGGGGAGCCATTATTGTCCGCCCCGCCCGCGAAGCAGGGCAGGTCGGCGCGAAGCGCCGGATGAGAGGCATAACGCACGGATGGTGGATGCAGCGCCCACCTCGACCTCGGCGCTGTGTGCCGTAATTTCTTCCGCTAACGCGGGAGAGGAGTACTGCTCTTGCTTCTGCGCGGCCATCATCGCACGGCCAGCATCCGCTCGACCGATTGCCGCGCACGCGCGGCGATGGCCGGACCGATCAACATCTCGTGCCTCATCTCCTCCAACGCTGTGCGGATGTTAGCCAGAGTGATGTGCCTCATGTGCGGCCACAGATTGCACGGCCGCACGAAACCCGCCGACGGATAGTGCACCGACACGTTGTCTGCCATTGAGCATACGCTCAGCAGTACGACCCGCGCCGGCTCCCCGCGCCCAACAGAGTTAGACATGTCGGCGGTTGAGCCCGTGTAGCCGGCCTCGGCGATCACCTCCGGACGAGATTCCGGATGCGCCAGGATCGCCACGCCCGGGTAGTCGCTGCGCAGCGCGCGCACCTGGGCGCCAGTGAACCGCTCGTGCACCTCACAATGGCCGGCCCATGCGGTGATCTTCACCCGTGTCTGCGCCGCGACGTTCTGTGCCAGGTACTCGTCCTGCAAGAGGATCACCGTATCGCTGCCGAGAGATTCCACGATTTCCTCCGCGTTGGCCGCGGTGCAGCAGGCGTCCGATTCCGCCTTCACAGCAGCGGACGAATTCACGTAGGTGGCCATCGGCACTCTGGGGTGCTTCTGCCTCATCTACCGCAGTCCCTGGCGGTGATTGAGGCCGCCAGAGAACATCCCGCGCGAGTGTCTGGGATCAGCACGGTCTTGGCGGGGTTCAGCAGCTTAGCCGTCTCCGCCGTGAAGTTTACGCCGGCGAGCACGATGACCTCCGCGTCCACTGTCGTCGCCTCACGTGCCAACGCCGGACTGTCCCCGACGATGTCGGACACGCGGTGAAAGACTTCCGACGTCATGCAGTTAGGCGCCAGGCTGACGGCATTGCGGCGCCGCTTCAGCGTCAGGATAGCGTCGACGTCGCCGGCAAAGACCGGCCACTCCATTGCCGGTATGACGCGCTGGTAGAGCGGCGAGGTCCGACCGAGCGTCGCGGTTGCCGGCATTATGATCCTCCGTGCCAGTATGCTCTATCTGTGTATTTCGGGGGGTTATGCTAGAGATGAGCATTAGAATGTCAAGCCACAGCTGTTTACACCTCTCCTGGCCCGCGGGACCGGGTTCGACGCTATTCGAGGTGTCCGAGAACATGCGCACAATGCGTTCGATGCGGCGGCTGAAGCCGGATCCGGTGCCCGAAGTGATAGTCGTCCGCCAAGATCCTGGAGGTGGGCAGCGTCGCCGCCACAGTGGCAACACATCCAAATCTGGCGCCTCCTGGTGATCTACGACCCGGCAATCAAACAGGCCGTGGCGCCTCGCTACAAGCGCGCCGGCGTCGTGATCGTCGGGCCGCGGAATCACTCCAGCGATTCGGGCCCTTGGATGACAAAAGGGCCATTTCGCTCGCATGACTCAGTCACTCAGCGTCTGACGGTCGATTCCAGACTGCTCCGCCGCCTCGATACGACAAGGACCATGCAATACCCCGGAGACTGCCGGTAGCCGCCGGCCCTGAGCTGCGTCACGGCTCTTCGCCGCTAGCACACGCAGTTCAACAGCAGTTATGGCTCCGTCCGAGTGGGCCGTCGACGAAGACGTTCATGGCAGCAATGAATTGCCTAGGGTTCTATCAGCAACCTACGTTCTACGTCGCGAACCTGCTTGCCGACGAGGCCCGCAGCGACGTAGTCGAGAGAAGCAAACCCGGCCTGAGCAAGGCGGCCGCCCGAACCCAGTGCCCCACTCCGGTTCAGCGGCCTCTCGATCAGCCGAAAGGGCAGCATGCGAGATCCGACCGAGAACTACCCCAGCCTGTTCGAGATTATGCGCACCACACGGTCGATGCGTCGGCTGAAGCCAGACCCGGTGCCCAATATGCTGATCCGTCAGATTCTGGAAGCCGGCACCTTTGCTGCCAACGGTGGCAACATGCAGACTTGGCGCTTCCTGGTGATCCGCGACCCGGCGATCAAGCAGGCCGTGGCGGTCTACTACAAGTGCGCCTAGCACGAGATCGTCGGTCCGCTCTATCGCGCCGGCGGACGGCGCTCGGTACCGTGCCGAGACGTTTCGCTCGCATGCTCGCTGCGGCAGAGTACCTGGCCGAACACTTGCATGAAGCACCGATGTGGATCGTGCCCTGCCTGTCCGGAGCGGCGCCGACGCGCATCAGTGGTGCCTCGATCTATCCGGCGGTGCAAAAGATGCTGCTCGCAGCGCGAGCGCTCGGCCCGGGGGCGACGCTGACCACACTCTAATCTGCAATTCGAGAAGGACGCCGAGGCGGCGATGGGTTTACCGGCCGATGTGCATTCCTTCGCAATTCTGCCGATAGGCTATCCGCTGGGACGGTTTGGACCAGTCCGTCGTGGCGCTCTGGCCGACGTGGTTACCAAGATCACTGGGGGCAGAGGGATCGCGGCACTTGAAGTTAGGACTGTTGGCCCCACTGCGCCTATCGCCCCGCGCATTCCGGGAGCTTGCGCGCCGCCAGAAGCTCGTGCCAGGCGCGCGACTTCCCCCATTAGCGCTACACGTATGACCGAGCACGCATTCGGCTGCATCGCAGCTGCGAGCAATCCGTCCCCGTTACCCCCCTAGCGCGCCTCGCACCGCCGCCAATGCGTCATCCGCACGAGCCCCATGCGGCCCGCCCGCCTGTGCCAGGTCCGGCCGGCCGCCGCCGCCCTTGCCGCCGACCGCGGCGGACGCCGCCCGCACCAGTTCCACCGCATTGATCCGCCCCGTCAGGTCGGGCGACACGCCGACCACGATGCTCGCCTTGCCTTCCGCCGTTGAGACCAGCGCCACCACGCCGGAGCCGAGCTGCTTGCCGATCACTTCTGCTAGGCCCTTAAGGTCGCGCGCCGGCACCTGGCCCAGGTTGCGGGCCGCCAGCTTGACGCCGCTCACATCTTCGACCTCGGCCGCAGCACGGCCGGTGGCGAGCTTCGTCTGCAGTTCGGCGATCTGGCGCTCCTGGCGGCGGTTGGTCTCCAGCAATGCCTCCAAGCGGGCGGGCACCTCGGCAGGCGCCGTACGGAGGGTGCCGGCGGCTTCGTTCAGGCGGCGCTGGGTCTCGCCGACCACGGCCTCGGCGAACTGACCCGTCACCGCCTCGATGCGCCGCACACCGGCTGCCACCGCGCTCTCGCCGACCACGCGGAAATAGCCGATGTCGCCGGTGCGGCGGACATGCGTGCCGCCGCACAGTTCGATCGACCAGGCCGGCTTGTTGCCCTCTGGGCCGCCCATCATCACGACGCGCACTTCCTCACCGTATTTCTCGCCGAACAACGCCATGGCGCCCATCTCGACCGCGGCGTCGGGGGTCATCAGGCGTGTGACCACCTCGGCGTTCTCGCGAATGCGGGCGTTCACCTCGGCTTCGACCACGGCGATGTCCTCGCCGGTGATCGGCCGAGGATGGCTGACGTCGAAGCGCAGCCGGTCAGGCGCGTTCAGGCTGCCCTTCTGCGCCACGTGCGTGCCCAGCCGCCGCCGCAGCGCCTCGTGCAGCAAATGCGTCGCGGAGTGGTGCGCGCGGATATGCGAACGCCGCTCATGGTCCACGTCGGCGGCCACCGGCATGCCGACCCGAGCCTCGCCGGCTTCCACCCGCCCGAGATGCACGAACAGGTCGCCGAGCTTCTTCTGTGCGTCGGTGACCGCGATGCGTAGCCCGTCCGGCCCGGAGATCACCCCGGCATCGCCCACCTGGCCGCCGGACTCGGCGTAGAACGGCGTCTGGTTCAGCACGACCGCGACATCGCTCCCCGCCGTCACCGACGGCACCGACGCTCCGTTCGTCACCAGCGCGAGGATCTCGCCCTCCGCCGACTCGGTCGAATAGCCGAGGAACTCCGTCGCACCGACCGCCTGCTTCATCTCGAACCACACTTGTTCCGTGGCGGCCTCGCCGGAGCCGGCCCAGGCCGCGCGCGCCCGCACCCGCTGCTCCTGCATCGCCGCTTCGAAGCCCGCCAGGTCCACTTCCCGCCCCTCCTCCCGCAGCGCGTCCTGCGTGAGGTCCAGCGGGAAGCCGTAGGTGTCGTACAGCCGAAACGCCACCGCGCCCGGCAGTGGCTGGCGGTCGCCCAGCCGAGCGGTCTCCTCCGCCAGCAGGCCCAGCCCACGCTCGAGCAATTGCTTGAAGCGCGTCTCTTCGAGTTCGAGGGTTTCGGCGATCAGGCCCTCGGCGCGCACCAGTTCGGGATAGGCGGCGCCCATCTGCCGGGTCAGCGTCGGCACCAGGCGGTACATCACCGGGTTCTGCGCGCCGAGGATCGTGGCGTGGCGCATGGCGCGGCGCATGATGCGCCGGAGCACATAGCCGCGACCCTCGTTCGACGGCAGCACCCCGTCGGCGATCAGGAACGCGGTGCTGCGCAGATGGTCGGCAATGACCCGGTGGCTGACCTTGTGCGGCCCGTCCGGGTCCTGCCCGGTGACTTCGGCCGAGGCCAGGATCAGCGCGCGCAGGATGTCGATGTCGTAGTTGTCGTGCTTGCCTTGCAGGATGGCGGCCAGCCGCTCCAGCCCCATGCCGGTGTCGATCGAGGGCCGCGGCAGCGGCACGCGGGTGCCGGGCGGACCCTCCTCGAACTGCATGAACACCAGGTTCCAGATCTCGACGAAGCGGTCGAGGTCGGCACCCTCGCTGCCGGGCGGACCGCCGGGGATGTCCTCCCCGTGGTCGTAGAAGATCTCGGAACATGGTCCGCAGGGGCCGGTATCGCCCATGCGCCAGAAATTGTCGGAGGTCGGGATGCGGACGATCTTTTCCCGCGGCAGGCCGGCAACCTTGTGCCACAGCTCCGCGGCATCATCGTCCTCGGAATACACCGTGACCATCAGGCGGTCTTTCGGCAGGCCGTAGTCTTTCGTCACCAGCTCCCAGGCATACGGGATGGCGAGCTCCTTGAAGTAGTCGCCGAAGCTGAAATTGCCGAGCATCTCGAAGAAGGTGTGGTGGCGCGCGGTGTAGCCGACATTGTCCAGGTCGTTGTGCTTGCCCCCGGCGCGCACGCATTTCTGCGCGGTGGTGGCGCGGACATAGGGGCGCTTCTCCTGGCCGGTGAAGACGTTCTTGAACTGCACCATGCCGGCGTTGGTGAACATCAGCGTGGGGTCGTTGCGCGGCACCAGCGGCGAGCTGGGCACCACGGTGTGCCCGTTGCGAGCGAAGAAATCGAGGAACGCGGCGCGGATGTCGTTGCTGCTGGCCATGGCGGTCAGGTGGGTTCCCGGTGTGGCGGACGAAAGGGAGGGACGTAGCCTAAGGTCGCCGCGGAGTCACGGGACGTGGCCTCGCCGGCCCACCATCGCCGACCGGGTCACCGCCCGCGTCGCGCTTCCGGAAGCCGGCGGCGGCTTCTCCGCGGTTCGCTTCGCCGAGCGCGAGATTGTGCGCCGGCCAGGAACAACGCGACCGGATGCCCAACGGACCGGCCGCCCGGGCGCCGCCTCCGCGCCGACGATTGATATGCATCAATGACGCAACCGGCCTCCATGC
>DATHNI010000383.1:0-2843 GCA_035486135.1 Acetobacteraceae bacterium | reverse complement strand
GGCGACCATCGCCGGCGGCTTTTTAAGGGGCCTGCTCGATGCCGGCATAACGCCTACGGCCAAGCACGGGTTGCGGTGGATACGCACCTGTTCAGCGCCTCGCTCGATGCCGCTGAGCCTGAACTTAAGGCTGCGGACTGGGTGGCCATTTCAGGCGGTGCTCAGCGTTCGGGGTGTCGCGATCATGCTGTCGCATGTCGCACTGACTGCTGCCGATACCGGAATCTCCGTGTCGCGATCGAAACGGGTCGTCAGCGGCCTCCTTCGCGATCAGTGGGGCTTTGACGGCGTCGCCATCACCGATGACCTGACAATGGGCGCGGTGGAACATGCCGGCCTGTGCCGCGCCGTCGAAGGAGCGCTGAATGCCGGGATCGATCTCCTGCTGGTCTCCTGGGACACCGACAAGGCGTATCCAGCCTTGCGATTCGCGCTCGATGCCTTGGCCGCGGGCCGCCTCAACCGACAAATGTTGGAGCGGAGCGCCGCGCGGCTTGATCGTCTCGCGGCAGCCAAGCCCGGGTCAAACGACGGGAATAGCGCTGCCGCTCATTAGACTAGCAGGCGCAGAAGCTTCGCCGCTTCAGCGACGGCTAGTCACACCGGCGTGTGACACACAGCCTCGATATTGTGACCGTCCGGATCGAGCACGAAGGCCGCGTAATAGTTCGGATGATAATGCGGCCGCAATCCTGGCGCGCCGTTATCCTTGCCGCCGGCCGCGATAGCTGCACGGTAAAAGGCATCGACCGCTGCACGATTCTGCGCGGCGATCGCAATGTGGATCGGTCGCTGCAGGCCGCCTTCGCCGCCGATCCACAAATCCGGCTTGCCGTTGGCGCCGAAGCCCGCCGCGGGAGCGTCGTTTTCGTGCTGCTGGACTTCCATCACCAGCGCATAGCCAAGCGGCGCCAAAGCCTGCAGATAGAACGCTTTCGATCGTGCGTAGTCCGAAACGGGAAAGCCGGTGTGGTCGAGCATCACGCGCTCTCCCTTGGACCGATGCGGCGTTTGTGGCGAACTCCACTGACGGCATGGGCGCGTCACGCCGCGCTGCGCTCGAGGGTTCGCAGCAACTTGCGCAGGGCCAGTTTGACCTCATCATCGAGGCGCTCGGGGTCGACCCGCCCGGGTGGCCGCCGCGTGCCGCGCGTGAGCGCGTCCGGCATCACATACTCATCCGTGACCCAGACCGGCTCGCGGCGCTCCGCGGCGAGTTTGCGCCGTCGCGCAAACAGCTTCCCCACCAGCCATCGCATCAGGATGCCGACAAATGCCATGGCAATTGCCAGTGCCAAGATGGTGCTGCCCGATACGTCGCTACTATTCTGAGCCGGCGGCGGTGGAGTGGTCTCTGCCGATGACGCGTCGTTAGCGCCGTTGGCGTTGATGCTGCCCGTGTCTTGGGCGGCCGCCGGCGGCTCCTGGGGTGCATTCGCGGTCGTCGCTTCTGGCGGCGCGCTCGCGGCCCCAGGCGATGCTGCGGAGGGTGGATCGGGCCAGGCGACATTGCCGGTTGCGCCTTGCGGCTGCGGTTGCGGCTCGGGCCATGGCGTGGCCCCTTGCATCGGCCGTGCCGGCGGGTTGGACTGAACGCCCTGCGGCGGGCTCGCGGCTTGCGCTGAAGGCTGCGCGCCAGCTGGCGCCGACTTTGCTCCCGCCCCGGCGTGGCCCGCCTGATGCGGTTTGCGTTGATGCGGCTCGGAACTCGCGGCATCGGGTGCGGGCTTGGGCGCTGCTGCGGGGGCCGGCTTAGCGGCCGCGCCGGCCGCATCGGCGCCGTCTACGCCGGCCGCGGGCTGGGCGGCATCGCTGCGCAAATACCAGCATTTGGTCTGTTTGACCGGATCAGTGCGGTAGTGCCAGTGGCTGCCCGGAGGCGTCTTTCCGGTGGGTGCTGGCAAACAGGTGTCTTCCGCCCGCACGGCATGTCCGCCCATGCCGCCAGCAGTAAGAACAACCAAAGCACTCAGAACGGAAAGCGATCTTGCTTTCGCCAATTCCCCCTCGCATCCCACGTGATTGCTTCCCCAAGCAATCACCGACCCAGCGCCCCAACGCGGCGCTACTCCCCCAGGTTCCGGACAGGTTTAAAAAATATTGCAGCGAAAACGTGTTATCCGGGCGCGGTCTCCACAATTTTTCTTTTGCGAATCCCGCGCGATAGGCTTGCCCAGGCAGGCCAGTGGCCCATTTCTGCCGCGAAAACACCTTTCACGGCCCCGCGCCATGTCCCTTCGAGATGCGGGGCAGGTTGTCGGCCTCTGAACCAGGCCGAGTTCCATCGGGATTTTGGATCGTCTGGCGTGTAGGCCCACGCCATGGCCAGGATGCCCTGGAGCTTGCGTTGGTCGCCGCCCGCAACGGAAGCGTGGTCTGAGGTCCGGCGCCCGTGTCGGCGAAGGCTTAAGCCAGCCTTACACCTGCCGCTCGACCATCATGCGCTTGATATCGGCAATTGCCTTCGCCGGATTCAGGTGCTTCGGGCAGGCCTTAGCGCAATTCATGATGGTGTGGCAGCGATAGAGCCGGAACGGGTCTTCCAGATCGTCCAACCGCTTGCCGGTCGCCTCATCGCGCGAGTCGACGATCCAGCGCTGCGCCTGCAACAACGCCGCCGGCCCGAGATAGCGGTCAGAATTCCACCAATAGCTCGGGCAGGATGTGGAGCAGCAGGCGCACAGAATGCACTCGTAGAGCCCGTCGAGCTTTTGCCGGTCGTCGTGGCTCTGCTTCCATTCCTTCTGCGGCGTCGGCGACACGGTTTGCAGCCACGGCTCGATCGAGGCGTGCTGGGCGTAAAAATTGGTGAGGTCGGGCACGAGGTCCTTCACCACCGCCAT
>DATHNI010000382.1:0-29756 GCA_035486135.1 Acetobacteraceae bacterium | reverse complement strand
GGCAGGCCGCGCCCGAGCGGAATGTCAGGTAGCGGAACAGGTTGAACAGGATGAACTGCTGGGCCAGCGGTGTGGCGAGGTTGTACAGCATCAGGCGGCTTCCTCCGCGCTCTGCGGAGCCGCCGCTGCGTCGAGTGCGTCGACGACGCGCCGCATGCGGCTGCCAAGGCTGCCTTTCACCAGGATCGCGTCGCCCGGCGCGATGGCACGCGCGACGAGGGGGGCAAGCGAGGCTGCGTCGGGGGCGTGCGCGGCGCGTTTTTGATCCGGGAGGGCGTCGAACAGGTGGCGCATCAGCGGGCCGCAGGCGAATACGAGGTCGGCCGCGGCGGCTGCGTCCGGGGCGAGCGCGGCGTGTTCCGCTGGGCCGGCGTCGCCCAGTTCGAGCATGTCGCCGAGGACGGCGATGCGGCGGCGTGCGGGTTGGAGGCTGAGTACTGACAGGGCGGCGCGCATTGAGGCGCCGTTGCCGTTGTAGCTCTCGTCGAGCAGGAGGGCGGTGCCGGTGGAGAGGGGCAGATGGCGGCGGGCGCCTCGGCCAGAGACCGGGGTGAAGTGCGCGAAAACCTCTCCCGCTACGCGGGAGAGAGCCTGCCCCGGACTTGATCCGGGGGCGGCGCGCAACGCCGGGTGAGGACGATCGGGTCGGCATACTACGAAAGGCTGCTGCGTGCCGACGGGAGGCTGCGTGCCGACCCGATCACCCTCACCCTCGCCGCTTCGCGTCTCGCGTTGATCCGCTTCGCGGCTCAACCCCGCGTAGCGGGAGAGGATTAGTAGTGCCGCGAGCGCATTCATCGCCATGTGCCGGCCGGGCGCGTTGAGCCGGAACCGCACAGGAACATCATCCAACGCGGCTGTCACGTCGCTGCCATCGGCGTCCATGGCGATATCGACCAGCCGCGCATCAGCCGTGGCATCGGCACCGAATCCGATCACCGTTGCGCCCACGGCGTGGGCGGCCGCACGCAGCCGGGGAAGCATCGGCGTGTCCATCGGCAGCACGGCGATCCCGCCTTGCTCCAACCCAGCCACGATCGAGGCCTTCTCGTCGGCGATCGCCTCGATGCTGCCGAGAAAGCCGATATGCGCCTTCTCGATCGTCGTGATGACCGCGACATGCGGCCGGGCCAGCCGGGCCAATGGCGCGATCTCACCGGCGTGGTTCATGCCGATCTCCACCACGCAGAACGCAGCGTCCGGCGGCAGGCGCGCCAGGGTCAGCGGCACGCCCCAGTGGTTGTTGTATGAGGCGACGGCGGCATGCGTCGGCCCCAGCGCCGAGAAGAGGCAACGCAGCATTTCCTTGGTGGTGGTCTTGCCGACGCTGCCGGTGACGGCGACCACCCGGCCGGCGAACCGCGCCCGCGCGTAACCGCCCAGCCGGGTCAGCGCCGCCAGCGCGTCGTCCACGCGCAGCAGGTTCGCGGCGCCAGGCACATCCTGGTGCACCATCGCACCCGCCGCGCCCTTCGCAAGCGCGTCGGCCACGAACCGATGCCCGTCGCCGTTTTCTCCCTGCAACGCAACGAACAGGTCGCCGGGGGCCAGGGTGCGGGTGTCGATCGACACACCCGTGGCACCGAACGGCGCAGCCATGATGCCGCCGGTCGCCTCGACCAGATCGTGCGCGGACCATAGGGGGGGCACGGCGGTCTTGTCGGTCATGGAGGTCATGCTCCCTTCCCCTTTGTGGGGGAGGGTTGGGGAGGGGGGAACGAACCGCGGGAACCGTTCGGATCAGTCCCCCCTCCCCGGCCCTCCCCCACAAGGGGGGAGGGAGACCTAACTCCCGCGCCTGTCACTCGCCCGCTGCCGACCAACCCCCGCACGACCCCCACATCGTCGAACGGCACGACCACCTTGCCGATCGTCTGGCCTTGCTCGTGCCCCTTGCCGGCCACAGCCAGCACGTCGCCGGGACGCAGCGCCTCCAGCCCCTCGGCAATCGCCTGCGCGCGGTCGCCGATGTCCAACGCGTCCGGGCACGCCGCCAGGATCGCGGCGCGGATCGAAGCGGGATCCTCGCTGCGGGGATTGTCGTCGGTGACGATGGCCAGGTCGGCCAGCCGCGCCGCGGCCTGCCCCATCAGAGGCCGCTTGCCCCGGTCGCGATCGCCGCCGGCGCCGAACACCACCAGCAATCGCCCCGCCGTGTGGGGACGCAGCGCCGTCAGCAACCGCTCCAGAGCGTCCGGGGTGTGGGCATAGTCCACATAGACCGCGGCACCGTTCGGCAGCCTCGCGGCCAGTTCCATGCGGCCGCGCACACCGGTCAGGCCCGGCAGCCGATCCAACGCGTCAGCCTGCCCCAGTGTCATCGCCAGGGCGGCCGCGAGCAACGCATTGTCGGCCTGGAACCGGCCCGGCAGACCCAGCGTGATCTCGCGCACGACGCCGCCGACCGCAACCGCCACCACCTGCCCGTCCGGCCGCGGCGTGACCTTGACCACACGGATCATGTCGCCCGCCTCACCGACCGTGCGCAGGCCCAGCCGCCGCCGGCGCGCCACGTCGCGCAGCGCATCCAGCGTCACCGCATCCATGTCGGCGGAGGCCAGCGCGGGGGAGCCCTCGGGGAGCAGATCGGAGAACAGGCGCAGCTTGGCGGTACGGTAGGCCCCCAGGCTGCCGTGATAGTCCAGGTGGTCGCGCGTCAGATTGGTGAACGCCCCGGCGGTCAGCCGCGCGCCATCCAGGCGCGACTGGTCCAGGCCGTGCGAGGATGCCTCCATCGCCGCGTGACGGACGCCGGTGCGGCGCAGGCCGGCGAGGATCTCGGCAAGGCTGACCGGATCCGGCGTGGTCAAGCCGGGGCCGGTGGGAAAGCCGGGGGCGATCACCCCCAGCGTGCCGAGGCTGGCCGCGGGCAGGCCGCTGGCGGACCAGATCTGCCGCAGGAACTCCACCGTGCTGGTCTTGCCGTTGGTGCCGGTCACCGCGACGATGGCGTCAGGCTGCGGGCCGGCCAGCACGGCGGCGATCTGCGCCAGGCGGCGGCGCGGTTCGGGGTCGCGGATCAGCGGGCGGGGCGGCACGCCGGGCGGCCAGACCGTGTCGTCCGGAGCCAGCACCGCGATGGCGCCGCGTTCCACCGCATCGGCGATGAAGGCGCGGCCATCGGTGCGGGTGCCGGGCAACGCGGCGAACAGGTCGCCCGGCACCACCTGGCGGCTGTCCGCGGTTATCCCGGCGACGTCCAGGGTGGACAGCATCTGCCAGGCGGCGGTGAACGCAGCTTGTTGCGGGAGAGCGCGCATGAGGTCAACGAACCGCAAGTGCTTGTTCCACCACAGGAACCCCTCGCACGCTTGCATCGTGAGATGGGGCAAAGACCCGGGTGGGCGCCGCAGCAGCCTCGTGCTGCGGCGCGACGCGCACGCCTGCCGGCGGCAGAATCCGGGCCGGCACCGTCAGCGCCGGCTTGGCACCCGGCGCGACTGCCCCGGCACTCACCTGCTCCGCCGTGCCAGGGCCACGCGCCGGCGCGCCCGGCGGGCGGCCCGGCTCCAGCGGGATCGACAGCGCCTGGTTGATCTCCGGCGCGTCCTGGATGTCCGGCAGCATCCCCATCATCGGCGCCATGCGCGCGATCACCCGCCCGGCGGCCGGCGCCGACACCCAGCCGGCGGTGGAGAAGCCGTAGGTGCTTTTGTTGCCGTGCGGTTCGTCCAGCATTATGTAGACCGCGTAGCGAGGCGCATTCATCGGGAACACGCTGGTGAAGGCGGAGACGTTGAAGTCCTCCTTGAAGCCCCGCTCGTAGCCGTGCTTGCCGACCTTCTCCGCGGTGCCGGTCTTGCCGCCGGGGTAGTAGCCCGCCACCTCGGCGTTCTTGCCGTAGCCGTCGGTCACCACCAGGCGCATCAGCTTGCGCATGATCTCCACGGTCGAGGGTTGTTCCAGCCGCACCCCTTCCGGCACCTCGGACGGCTGCAACGCCAGCATGGTCGGCCGCACCAGCGTGCCGGTGGCGACGGCGGCGGTGCCGCGCACCACATGCAGCGGCGAGACCGAGATGCCGTGGCCGAAGCCCACGGTCATCGTCACGATCTCCTTCCAGGCGGCGGCGGACTGGATGATCGGCAGGCCGGCTTCCGGCAACTGGATCGGCACGCGGGCGAACATGCCCATCGCCTTCAGCCAGGCGCGCTGGCGCTCGGCCCCGACATCGACAGCGATATGCGCCGCGCCCAGGTTGGACGAGTAGGCCAGCACCTCCGGCAGGTACAGCCAGCGATGCTTGCCCTCGAAATCGGTGATGGTGAAGCGGCCGATATGGATCGGATGGGCGGCGTCGAATTCGTCCCAGATATGCACGATGCCGTTGTCCAGCGCCATCGAGGCGGTCTGCAGTTTGAACGTGCTGCCCGGCTCGTACATGCCGGTCACCGCGCGGTTGAAGCGGTCGTCCGCCGGGGCGGTACGGAAGTTGTTGGCGTCATAGTCCGGCAGGCTGACCATGGCGATGACTTCGCCGGTATTTACGTCCATCACGATGCCGCAGGCGCCGATCGCCTGGAACTCGTCCATCGCCTTCAGCAGTTCCTCGCGCACCACGCCCTCGACGCGGATGTCGAGCGACAGGCGCAGCGGTGAGGCATCGGTACGCAGCCGCTCGTCGAAGTACTTCTCCACGCCGGCGACGCCATGTTCGTCCACGTCCACGCCGCCGAGCACCTGGGCGGCCAGGTTGCCCATCGGATAGTGGCGTTCCTCGCTGGGCTGGAAGTCGATCCCCGGGATGCCGAGCGCGTTGATCGCGATCTCCTCGCGCGGGGTGATCTGGCGTTCCAGGTAGACGAACTGCTTGGTGCTTTCCGACAGGCGCTGGATCGCCATGTCGAGATCCATGCGCGGCAGGACCTGCTTCAGCTTTTTCGCCGCATCGACCGGGTCGATGATCTGCCGAGGATCGGCGAACACAGAGACCGTGGGCAGGGAAATCGCCAGGATCTGGCCATTGCGGTCGGTGATCTCCGCCCGCCCGCCGGGCAAGGCGGCGGCATCGGATTGCTTAGGCGGGGCCAGCAGGTCGGCGATCTGGCGCTCCGGCCGGTGCGGCATCAGCGGCTGGAGGATGGTGGCATCGGCCAGCTTGGCGACCACGGCGAGGAACAGCACGGCAAAGCCGATCGCCGCGAGCACCAGCCGGCCGCGCGTTTTTTCCAGCGCGGCGCGGCGCTTCAGGTCGGGTTCGGTGATGCGCACATGCTCCATGCGCACCACGGCGTCGGCGCGCGGCGCGCCGCGGCGATGCACCGGGCGGCCATAGGCGTTGCGCGGCGCCGAATCTGGGCGGGGCGCCGAGTCTGAGTGTGACGCTGGATCGGGCTCGGGCGGAAGGTCGCGCGGATCACTCATGTCAGCCGCCGTTAGAGTAGGACCAATTGGGCGCGCTCACCGGCATCGGACGCGGCAGCGGAGGCGGCGGCGCCGCTGTACCGTGCGCCATGCCGAGCAAGGAGCCTGTCGGCTGTTGCTCGAACTGGCGCAGCGGCGGTGCTGGCATGCGCGGCGGCGGGGCCATCGGGCGCGCCTCGGCCACAACCGGCGCGGGACCACGTTCGGGCGGGCGCGGCTGCATGGCGACCGGACGCGGCGACGCGGCGGTCGCGACGCGCGTCACCGGCGGCTTGCTCTCGACCGGATGCAATTGCTCTGGATGCGCTGGCTCCGGATGCGCTGACTCAAGATGCGCTGTCTCTGGCGGCCTGGTCGTGGCCACGCGCATCGACGGTGACGGTGCAGCGGCGGACGGCGGCGCGGCGGCGGGCGGCACGGCGGGCCTCGGCGCGGATGCCGCCGCTGCCTCGACCACCCTCGCCTCCCCTGACTTCGCGTCGCCCGGCTTCACATCGTGGGGCCTGCCCTCGTCCGGGCCGGTCCGGACGGCATCATTGGAGGCCATCGGCACGGCATTTTCGGCTGACGGTGCCGCGGTTCCACCATTGACGGGCGTCCCCGGCGCCACCGGCGGCGGCAGGCGGCTGTCAAGCTCGGCCAGGCTGGTGAACTGGTTAGGCGATACGGTCTGCAAGGTGAGAAACTGGGTGGCAAGCTGGCGCAGCCGTTCCGGATCGTTCAGCAGCGTCCACTCCGCGCTCAACATCCGCGTTTGCTCGCGCAATGCATCGGTGGAATGCGCGGTTTGCTCGATTTGCTCGTCGAGCAATTTCACACGGTGCTTCGACTGATACAGGTACAGGCCGGACCCGCAGGCGAGCAAAAAAGTGAGGCAGGTGAAGGGGCGGATCATGACGCGGGGCTTTCGTCGGCGGAAATTCGTTCAAGCGCGCGCAGCCGGGCGCTGCGGGCACGCGGGTTGACCTGGGTTTCCGCCGTGCCGGGACGTATCGCGCGTGGCGTCAGCAGACGGAAGCGTGGGCGGGAGCGCAGCAGCAATCCGCGCGGATCATGGCGCGACGGTGACGGCGCGCGTCCGGCGGCATCAGTCATGAAGCGCTTGACGATGCGGTCTTCCAGCGAATGGAACGCGACCACCACCAGCCGGCCGCCGGGCGCCAGCAACTGTGCCGCCGCCGCCAGCGCGCGTTCGATCTCGCCCAGTTCGTCGTTGACCCGGATGCGCAGCGCCTGGAAGCTGCGGGTCGCGGGATCGATGCCCGAGCGGTCCGCCGGCAGTACGCCGCGGATGATCGAGGCGAGGCGGCCGGTCGTCGCGATGGGGGCTTCGGCGCGCGCCGCCACAATGGCGCGGGCGATCCGGCGGGAGGCGCGTTCCTCGCCGAACTCGAACAGCAGGTCGGCGAGGGCCTGTTCCGGCAGGGTGTTGACCAGGTCCGCGGCCGTCGTCCCATGTTTTCCCATGCGCATGTCGAGCGGCCCTTCCGCGCGGAAGGAAAAGCCGCGCGCGGGTTCGTCGAGCTGGAAGGAGGAAACGCCGAGGTCCAGCACCACGCCGTCCAGCGCGTGCACGCCGGCGGCCTGGAGGAGGGAAAACATGTCGCCGAAGCGGCCTTCGACCAGGTGCAGGCGGCCGGGGAAGCGCGCGGCCAGGGTGGCGCCACGGGCGATGGCGTCGGGATCGCGGTCCATCGCCCACAACGTGCAGGTGGAGGATCGCAGGATCGCCTCGGCATAGCCGCCGCCGCCGAACGTGGCGTCGAGGTAGGTTCCGCCGTCGCGCGGCCCCAGCGCATGCAGCATTTCCGCCAGCAGGACAGGGACGTGGCCGGCGGAGGGGCCAGCCGATGGGCCGTTATGGGTTTGCACGGTCATGCCACAACCAGCCCCGGCAGGGTCAGGCCACGCTCGCGCGCCCGGATGCGTGCCTCGGCGCGACGGCGTTCGGCGGCGGCGGGCTCCCAGATCTGAAAGATGCGGCCGAGACCCATGAATACCACGGCATCGGTCAGCCCGGCATAGGCGACGAGGTCACCCGGCAGCACGATCCGGCCCTCCTTGTCCGCCTCGACCGGGAATGCGTCGGCATACAGCGTTGCGGCCAGATCGTCGTGCTCCTGGCTGAACACATGCAGTTGGTTCAGCGGATCGGCGAGCGCGTCGAACACCGGCTTCGGCCAGGCCTCGATGCAGGGATGCTGATGCGACGGACGCAGCACGAAATGCGTGCCGTTGGTTTCGTCCTGGGCTTTCAAGGCGGCGCGGAAAGTCGCGGGTACGGAGACGCGGCCCTTGGCGTCCAACTTGTTCTGATGGGTGCCCAGGAATTGGGTCATCCGAAGCGAGCCGCCTTTCCCGTACTATCCCTCGCGCGCCGATGGCAGGGATGCTTGCCGTGTCGCCTGCTTGAGTGGCTGCCTGCCGTTCCAGCCATATCGTGCAGAGCCCAGCGACGGGGGTGACCGTCGATTTGGGATGACATGGGATAGCATGGGACGATATGGGCGTCAAAGGGAAGTTGCCTCGGAATTCCGGGTTCAACCGAAATTTTGGTGGTCTCGTCAAAGGTTTACCCGATCTGTTCCGAGTCCGCGGAAGCAGTATTCTGAAAAGTTGGAATATTCACGATCTGTTCTGGTCAACTGATGTGTGCGCGGATGGATAGGGGCGACGTGTAAGGCGCCAGACGGCCTGTAAGCCGGGTTCTGTCCGCAGCCGTTTTGGTTGCGGGACGACCATTCCTCTGGGACGCGCCTTGCGGCGCGCCTCGCGCGACCAACCCGGACGGCGAGGCGGGAATGCCCCCGCGTTCTTGCGAACGCTGCCGTCCCTATTCGGTCTTGCTCCCGGTGGGGTTTACCCTGCCGCCCCTGTTGCCAGGGGCGCGGTGCGCTCTTGCCGCACCGTTTCGCCCTTGCCCGCGGGGTGCCCCGGGGGAAAAATCCCAAGGTCCTTGCGTGGGCGGTTTGTTTTCTGTGGCACTGTCCCTGGGGTCGCCCCCGCCGGCGGTTAGCCGGCACCGTATTCCCGTGGAGCCCGGACTTTCCTCTGTCCTCTTGCGAGGGCAGCGGCCGTCCGGCCGTCTGGCGGAGGGAGAGATGCGCGGACGGCTGGGGCCGCGTCAAGCACTGGGTCGAGCAGTACGCGGCCCACGCGGCACGCGCCGGCTGGACGGCATGCCCCCTGGTCTGCCACCGTCCAGGGATGGACAATGAACGCTCCGATCCCGACACCGTGCTGCGGCCGGGCGAGGTGGCAGTTGCGCTGCCACCCCAGCCCGATGCCGGGGTGTATTTCATCGGGCTCATCCGCACGCCCTGGCTGGCACGCAACGAGTGCCCCAAGCGCGGCAGCCCGGACGGGCCGATTTGCTCCATCGTGGTCGACGAACGCTGGCGGGAGGCGCTGACCGGTCTGGCCGGGCATCAGCGCGTCCAGGTCCTCTACTGGATGCATCGCGCGCGCCGCGACCTCGTGCTGCAGACGCCGCTTCGCACCGGACAGACCATCGGCACCTTCGCCCTGCGTTCACCGGTGCGACCGAACCCGATCGCCTCCTCGATCGTCGAACTGGTCTCGATCGAAGGCACGACGCTTCGCGTGCGCGGCCTCGACTGCCTCGACGGCACGCCGCTCATCGACCTGAAGCCCGACCGGGCGACCGCGTAGACGGCCGCCGCGGCGGTGGTCCGCCTCCGGCCGTGGGCCATGCCTGACCCGGCCCGAATCACACCCTCCAGACCACTGGCTGGGCCACGCAACGGCTACCGCGTTTCACTATTCCCAATTCGCGTGGCGGGATCGCAGGCCGCATTAGCCCAACGGTAACTAATTCGGCGTTGAATGCTCCGCGGGTGTCATCCTCCCCGATGGAACCACCCGGATTCGGAGCCACAATGACCCAGCGAGGCTCGGTCACGATGCGGCGACGGCGCGGTGCGGTCGCGGTGCTGATCGCCGTCATGCTGCCGGTATTGCTCGCCGCGGCCGGGCTGGGCGTCGATGCCGGCACCTGGCAGCGCGAGGAGATCCGCCTGCAACTGGCGACGGATGCCGCCGCAATGGGAGCGGGCCGGTTGCTCGCGGGACAGACCGCCTCGATGGCGCAATTTCAGGCGGCGGCGATGTTGGAGGCCGATGCCGTCTCGGCGCAACGCTGGGTCGGCACGCTCAACACGACGCCCACAGTGAGCGTGGCAGCCAACTGGACCACCGTCACCGTCACCCTCACCAGCCAGGCGAACAGCTACTTCAGCCCGCTGATCGGGTTCACCGCGCCAACGCTGAGCGCCAGCGCGACGTCCGGATTGTCCGTGACGTCCGCCGCCTGCGTACTGGCGCTCAACACCTCGGCATCGCCCGCCATCGCCGTCAACAACATGGGCAGCATCACCACGACCGGCTGCGGCATCTTCAGCGATTCGAACAGCGTGCAGGCGATCTACCTCAACAGCGGCACGTTGAGCGCCTCGAGCATCGGCGCGGTGGGCACCGTCGCCAAGTCCAACAGCGGCAGCAACACGCTGACGCCGGCCGGCATCAACGGGCAGGCCACACAGGCCAACCCGTTCGCCGCGCTGCAGGCGCCGACGCCCGGCGCATGCAACTACAACAATGCCAGCTTCACGGCCTGGCAAGCGAACGCCTACCAGTTCACCCAGTCCGCCAACGTGTTCTGCGGCAATACCACGATCGGCGGCAACGGCACGTCGGACACCTTCGCGCCGGGCATCTACTACGTCGTGAACGGCACGCTGACATTCAACAACGCGAACGTCACCCTGGCGCAAGGCGTCAGCTTCGTGCTCACCGGCAGCAATCCCGGCGCATTCAGTTGGACCAATTACTCCGGCACCACCGCGATGAGCGCGCCGACCACGGGGGCGACCGCGGGCATCCTGGTGTGGCAGACCTGCGCTGCTTCCGGCACCGCACCGGCGAATTCGATGGCCGGCGGTTCCACCTTGCAGTTCACCGGGCAGTTCTATGCGCCTTGCGGCGCGCTCAACATCAGCAACAATGCGAAACTGACGGCGGCACCAGGCGCGTCGATGGGTGTGGTGGCAAACACCCTCAGCGTCGTCGGCTCCGGCGCCATCGCGGCCACCGGGAACAGCGGCCCCGGTTCGGTTCCCAGCCAGCTCGCACTGCTGCAATGAAGCCGCAGCGCGGATTGCGCGCCTGGAACGCGCGGCACCGAGGTGGCGTCGCCAGCATCGAGGCCGCGCTGGGGATCAGCCTGGTGTTCATCCCTCTCCTGTTGGGCGTCATCGGGCTCGGCATGGCGCTGGTCACTGCCAACCGGCTCGACGATGCATTGCAGGCTGCGGTGTTCTATGCGTGGGCCAACCCCGGCACCGCCTCGGGCTGGGGCAGTGCGGGGAGCACCAGCGTGACGGGCGCACAGAACGCCGCGGTCGCCGCATACGGCGCGGGCACGCCGGCCGCCACCATCACTGTCTCGGTCGCCTTCAATTGTGTCAGTGCCGGTTACCTGCCGGCCCAGCCGGCCAGCAACTACACCTGCCCGACCGGACAGTCGGTCGCCACCTACATCACCATGACGGCAAACGCCTCGGTGACACCGCCAGGGTTGATGTTTCCGGCGATTCCCTTGTCGGTCAGCGGCACCGCGCGGGTGCAATGATGCGCCTGTGCGACCGGCGCGGCACGACCGCGATCGAGTTCGCCGTCAGCATCACCCTGGTGCTGATGCTGGTGTTCAGCATGATCGACATCGGCTTGCTGTACCTCGCGCAGCAGACGCTGAACTATGGCGTCTCGGCGGCAAGCCGCTGGGCGGTGGTGAACAGTACCAGCGCCAACGCCACCAACGTGGCCAGCCAGTTCGTCGCCGCGGCGACGCCAGGCCTGGGCGCGGCGCGCGCCGCCCAATCCAACGTCGTCGTAAGCTTCGCGCCATCGAGCACGCCGGGCGGCAGCGTGACGGTCCAGGCGACGCTGGCATGGAGCCCGCTCACCAACTTCGATTTCCTGGCGGCGGCGACCCTCAGCAGCAGCCAGACCCTGGTCATCCAGCACTGATCTTCGCGGCCGACGACTTGGCAGAACCTTAACCTTTGTCGGCTAGGGTCCGCCCGTCATGTCGCGGTTCAGCCCTGCCCGTTTCTGGTCATTCGCCCTCGCGCCGCTGGTCATGACGCCGGCCGCCGCGCAATCAATCGCGCCGGAAGCGCAATGCGTACAGGCCGCCGCCGTCGCGGAACGGGAATACGCGCTGCCCCCTGGCATACTGACCGCGATCGGCCAGGTGGAGAGCGGCCGCCTGGACCAGGCCAGTCGCGCATTGCGCCCATGGCCGTGGACAGTGAACGCCGCGGGCGCGGGCACCATCCTGCCAACCGCCGAGGCTGCCGTCGCCCGCGTGCAGGCACTGCAACAACGCGGCGTTCAAAGCATCGATGTCGGCTGCTTCCAGGTGAACCTGCTGTACCACCCAGAAGCGTTCTCCACGGTGCGGGCAGCTTTCGATCCACTGGCGAACGCGCGGTACGCCGGCCAGTTCCTCGCCGCGCTGCATCGACGGGTTGGCAACTGGGATGCGGCGATCATGGCTTACCACTCGGCCGTCGCGGCCCGCGGCACCCCCTATCGCGACCACGTTCTCGCCATGTGGAGCCAAGTTTCCAGCGGACGGGACAGCGCTTTTCCTGCCGCCCCGATGGCGCATGCATTCGTGGTGGAGGCAGTGCCGGTCTGGTCACCGCTCGCATCCGGCACCGCGCCGGAGACGATCGTTATTGGCCGGCACATCAGTCATACCCCAATAATCATTACACCGAGTTCATGATCATGTGCACGTTCTGTTCGGTTTTTCAATACATCGTTAATCATTTTCCGTCAGTCTCTGTGTCGCGGGCGGAAGGGAAATCACCTCTGAACCGCCCACAATTCATCGGCTGTAAAACAGGAGATCGCAATCATGTTCGAATCAATGAAGTCCTACTGGATGATGCTGCGGGCGGACAAGCGCGGTGTGACCGCTGTCGAGTATGCGGTGGTCGCTGGTGTCGTGGTGGTCGCGTTCGGCGCTGGCTTTACCGCGCTGGGTGCCAGCCTGACGACCTTCCTCACCGGGCTCAAATTCTAACAGCCGATGGTCGGAGGCAGCGGCTTCGGCCGCTCCTCGGCGATCGATTTCCCCCGGGCTTTGCGTCGTGGGTGACCAGGCAATCGTTTCCTAATCACCCGCGATCCACCAGCCACAACGCAGGAAATCTGTGTCATGTTCAAAGCGATGAGAACCTGCTGGATGACGCTGCGGGCGGACCAGCGCGGCGTAACGGCGGTCGAGTATGCGGTGGTCGCCGGTATCGTCGTCCTCACGTTCGGCCTTGCCTTTACCGCGCTGGGTACCAGCCTGACGACCTTCCTCACCGGGCTCGCGTTGTAAACTCCGCTGCCCCGCGGCGCTGGCTTCGGCCGCCGCGTTCCGCGCCTGCCACGCTGCGGAGTGCCTGACGCCATGTCAGTTGCTCTCGCATCGTGGCTCCCGGCCCGGGTCATTCCCATTGTGATGCCGCCGACCGACGTGCTGCCCGGCTTCGTAGCATTTACCTTGCGCGGCAAGGTGCCCCCCTGTCTCGCGCTCCCCCGCCGCATCCCTGTGCGCCGCGCGCATCGCCCGGTCGGGCTGCTGGCAGGCACCCGGCGCGCCGCGAGGGTCCGCATCCGTCGCAACGCGAAGCTGCCCTGCGCAGTCTCCATCGCCGGCGGCGATTTGCCGGAGTTGCTGGGCCGATGATCCTCCGTATGGCGTTGTTCGCACTGATGGCGCTCGGACTGCTGGGCTTCGGCGCGGTCGCGTGGATCTCCGCCCATCCGCCCACCGCAGCGCAACCGGGCGAAACCGCCGCGCCACAGAAGCGTAACATCCTTGTGCCGACGCGCGATCTCCGCGCCGGCACGCTGCTGAAGGCCGAGGATATCACCGCCACGGAATTGCCCGCGGCCGGCGCCGCGCAGAACCAGTCCGCCATCACCGACTCCCCGGAGAACCGCCGCGGCCTGACGGGTGGCATGTTGCGACGTTCGCTCGGCGCCGGTGACATGCTGCATCAGGGCGACGTGATGCGCCCGGGCGACCACGGCTTCCTTGCCGCGGTGCTGCAACCAGGCATGCGCGCGGTCACCGTGGGCGTGGACTCGGTCACCGGCACCGCCGGCCTGATCTGGCCCGGCGACCGCGTTGACTTGCTGCTGACCCAATCGATCGAGGATGCCAGCCTCCCGGCCGGCCGGCGCGTGGTGGCCGAAACGGTGCTGCAGAACACGCTGGTCATCGCCATCGACCAGCAACTCGTGCAGGGGGCCGTGCCTGGCGCGGCCGAAACGCAGACTGCGCGCACCGTCACCCTCGAGGTCAGCGGTGAGCAAGCCGAGGCGGTGCAGGTGGCCTCGCGGATTGGCCGATTGTCGCTCGCAGTCCGCGCGGCAGAGCAATCGGCACAAACGATGTCAGTCAAGTTGCCGGCGCCGGTCTGGGCCGGCGACGTCTCCCCGGCGCTCACCAGCGCCCCGGCTGCTCCACCCAGCAACATCCTGCGCGTCTATCAGGGCGCGGACGGCAAGGAGTTCCACTTCTGATGCGCGCCAGTCCGATCGCCGCGCCGCATCGTGTCGTGATCATGCTGCCACTGGTGCTGCTGGTGCTGGCAGTGGTGCTGTTGCTGGTGCTGGCAGTGTCGGCACTGGCCGTCACGCCGGAAGCGTCGGCTGCGCCAGCCGTGCCGGCATCTCCGGCGGCGTCCGCCTTGCCCGATACGGCACCGTCCGGGACACTGGAACTGGAGACCGGCTCGGGCAAGTTGCTGCAACTGCACGGTGACGCCGCAAACGTCTTCGTCGCGGACCCGAAAGTGGCCGAGGTCCACCCCGCCAGCGCCAGCACGATGTTCCTGTTCGGCGTTGGCCCGGGCCGCACCACGGTCGTCGCGGTGGATGCCGGCGGCCGGGCCTTGATCGACACGTCTGTGTTGGTGCGGCCCTCCAACTTCGCCGCATCCCAGGCGCGCGCCGAAGTGTTGCGCGTGTTCCCGGGCAGCAACGTCAGCATCCGCCCGAAAGTGAAAGGGCTGATCGTCAGCGGTGACGTCTCCACCCCGGAAGACGCGGCCCGCGTACTGGCGATCGCGCACGGCTATCTGGCGGACGGCGAGACGCTGGAGAACCAGCTCGGTGTGCTCTCTTCGGTGCAGGTGCTGCTGCGCGTGCGCCTGGTGGAAATGTCGCGCACCGTGGCGCGCGACATCGGCGTCAATTGGCAGGCGATGGGCTCCATCGGCAGCTTCGCCGTGAAGTTCACCACGGCCAACGCGATCGCTGGCACGCTGGCCGGAGCAGCGGCCAACCAACTCAGCATCGGCAATTCGAATGTCAACGCCATCGTGGACGCTCTGGCACAGGACAACCTGGCGCGCGTCCTGGCCGAGCCGAACCTGACAGCGATGAGCGGGCAGGCCGCCAGCTTTCTCGCCGGCGGGGAGTTCCCCATCCCGGTGGGCCAGCAGAACAACCAGGTCACCGTCGAGTTCAAGCAGTACGGCGTGGAACTCACCTTCGTGCCGACGGTGCTGGCCAGCGGGCGGATCAACCTGCACGTCCGCCCGGAAGTCAGCGAACTCACCACCCAGGGCGCGGTGCAGCTCACGGCAGGCAATTCCACCTTGCAGATCCCGGCCCTGACGGTGCGTCGCGCCGAGACGACGGTGGAACTCGGCAGCGGAGAGAGCTTCGCCATCGCGGGACTGCTGCAAGACGAGATCACCCACGGCACGTCGGCGGTCCCGGGGATTGGCGAGATACCGATCCTCGGCGCGCTGTTCCGCTCCGACAGCTTCCAGCGGCAGGAGACCGAGTTGGTCGTCGTGGTGACGCCGTATGTCGCACGGCCGGTAGACAACCCGAAGGCGCTGCATGTCCCTGGTGAGACCTACCGCGCCCCTTCGGATTTCGAACGTATCTTGCAACTACGACAGATGGGCGCCGGTCCCCCGAGCGTAGCGATGCGGGTCCCGGGCGACGCGGGGTTCATGGTGCAATGACCGAATCAGCCCATTCGCGCCCGCCCTCGTCATGGCAGGCAACGGCCCACTATCTACGAATATTCCTCATCGCTCACGACGCAGTCGTGGATGGCGGGTCTTCGCCCGCCATGACGGGGGACGGTAGGCCTTTGCCCGCCACGACAACGCCGCGTGCGCGGCAGATCGTCCCAACTGCGGTGATCCTGCCCTGCCTGGGGTTCGCGCTGGTGGCCGGCTGCGCCCAGATCGATCCCTATCAGCGCCCCGGCATGTGGCGGCCGGACGGTGTGAACGAAGGCAACATCGCCGCGATGGTGCAGGACCCGCGCGACCTGGTTCGCGGCCATCCCGCCCAAGGTCCGGAATGGACGACCGGCACCGCGGCAGTGGATCGCCTCTGGCAGGACAAGCCAAGGCCGCTATTGCTCAGCTCCCCCCCTGCGCAGGGCGGCGCGGATGCCGCCCCACCGGCGACGGGAGCGCAATGATGTCAGCGACCGGCTCCCTCGCCGCCTCTGCCCCGGCTCGCACGATCGATCCCGCGCGCAACGATCGTCCGGCGGCGATCGCCTTCGTGACCGACACGCAGTGCGACTCGGCATTGCGCGACGGCCTCGCCGACGTGCTGTCCGAACCGATCGAACTGCGGCGCGGCGGCATTCGCGCCGCCATCGCCGCCCAGCAGAAAGCACCGAACCCGCGCGTCCTGGTGGTCGATGTCGGCGGCGAGGAAGCCCCGCTGCGCATGCTCCGCGACCTGTCGCTGGTGGTCGAACCGGATACCTGCGTGCTGTCGATCGGCGACGTGAACGACCTCGCCTTGTATCGCGAGATCACCCACGGGCTCGGCGTCGGCGAATACCTGTCGAAACCGCTGACGCGCGACATCGTGGCGCGCTTCTTCGGCCCCCTGGTGCGCGGCCAGTCGCCGGGGGCGGAATTGGTGACCGGCGGGCAGTTCATCACCGTCACCGGTGCACGCGGCGGCGTCGGCGCCAGCGTCATCGCCGCCAGCCTCGCCTGGCAGTTCTCGGTCGTGGTCCGGCGGCACACCGTATTGCTCGACGGCGACCTGTATCGCGGCACGGCCGCGCTATTGCTCCAGGCGGAACCCGGCGAAGGCCTGCGCAAGGTCCTCGAGGCACCCGAGCGCATCGACATGCTGCTGGCCGAACGCGCCGCGCAACCGGTCGGCGACCGGCTGCACGTGCTGTCCAGCCAGGACCCGTTCGAGCGCCTGGTGCAATACGCACCCGGAGCCGCGGAGCAAATGCTGGGTGCGCTGCGGCACCGCTACAATGTGATCATCGGCGACGTGCCGTGGCAGCCGGACCCGTTCTCGCGCGACCTGCTTACCGCGGCCGGGCGGCACGTACTGGTCCTGACACCCACCCTGCCCGGTCTGCGCGACACGCTGCGGCTGCTGGCCATGCCTGGCGCAAGCTCCAGCATCGTGGTGCTGAACCGCTTGGGGATGCCGGGCGGACTGAAGCTGCAGCAGGTGGAGGAAGCGCTGCGGCGCCCGCCTGACGTGGTGATCCCCGACCTGCCGCGGCAGATCGCCGCCGCGGTGACGATGGGTGAGCCAGCCTCCCACCACGGCCGCGCGTTCCGCGCCGGCATTGAGGTATTGCTCCGCCAATTGGATCAGCTCCGCCAACTTGAAGCCGGCCCACTCGTCGGCGCTGACGGCCGCCGCCGCTGGCGCTTGTTCGGCTTCCCGCGATGACCGGCGTGCTCAAACCGGTGTTCGGCCAGCGGCATTTCCCCCCGCCGGCCCAGGCCACCGCGGGAACCCCGCCCGCCAGCCCATCCGCGTCGCCGCTTCTCGCACCCGCCGCGGAGATTGCCCAACTGCGCGAACTCTGCCTGGCACGGCTCGATCCGTCAGCGGTCACGCTGCTGCCACCGGACCGGCTGAACGCCGAGGTGGAGCACCTCATCGGCGAGATTGCCACCGACCGGCGGATCGAACTGAACGGGCGCGAGCAACACGAACTCGCCGAGGAGCTGGTCTACGACATGCTCGGCCTTGGCCCGCTCGAGCCATTGCTCGACGACGACAGCATCACCGACATCATGGTGAACGGGCCGGATCGGGTGTTCGTCGAACGGAAGGGCAAGGTCGCTCTCTCCGCCGTACACTTTCGCGACCGCATGCATCTGGCCGGGATCTGCCAGCGCATCGCCAGCGCGATCGGGCGGCGCGTGGACGAATCCAGCCCGATGGTGGATGCGCGGCTGAAGGACGGCTCTCGCGTGAACATCGTGTTCATGCCTTTGGCGCTGGACGGGCCGTACATCTCCATCCGCAAGTTCAGCAAGCGGCGGATCAACTTCGACACGCTGGTGGAACTCGGCGCGATGACGCGGCCGGTGTCGCGAATCCTGCAGATCGCCGCCCATGCACGGCTGAACGTCATCATTTCCGGCGGCACCGGCTCCGGCAAGACGACCTTGCTCAATGCCATGTCGCGGCTGATCGAGCCCGGCGAACGCATCCTGACGGTTGAAGACGCCGCCGAGCTGCAATTGCAGCAGCCGCACGTGGTGCGGCTGGAAACCAGGCCGGCCAGCCTGGAGGGCACCGGCGACGTGACCCAGCGCGACCTGGTGCGCAACGCGCTCCGCATGCGTCCCGACCGCATCATCGTGGGGGAGGTCCGCGGCCCCGAGGCGTTCGACATGCTGCAGGCGATGAACACCGGGCATGACGGCAGCATGTCCACCATCCACGCCAACACCACGCGCGACGCGCTGATCCGCATCGAGAACATGGTGCAAATGGGCAATTTCGGCCTGCCCTCCGCGGCGATCCGTACGCAGATCGTCAGCGCGGTGGATCTGATCGTGCAGGTGGAACGGCATCGCGACGGCGGCCGGCGCATCACCCAGGTGACCGAGATCTGCGGCATCGAAGGCGACGTCATCCTGATGAACGACGTCTTCAAGTTCGAAGTGCAGGGCGAGACCCCGGACGGGCGCCTGCACGGTGCGTACAAGGTCAGCCTGACGCGGCCGAGCTGCGAGCACCGCCTGGCCTATTTCGGCCTGGACAAGGAGTGGATCGCGATCCTGCAGGAGGCCGCGGCATGAGCGCATCGCTGCTGCACCTGTTCCTGCTGCTGTCGTTTCCGCTGCTGGCGGGGCTCGGCGCCGCGGGCCTGACGATCGCAAACGCGGAGCGACGGCAGCAGGCGCTGTCGCGCCGGATCGCCAATACCCTGCCGCATGCGCCGCGGGCGGTCGGCCCGCTGCCGATCGCCCGCGAAAGTGTCGAGGTCCGCGGCCCGGCCACCCGCATCGCGGCGCTGTTCGGCTGCAACCTGATGAACGCGCATGTCTATCCGATGCGATGGTGGCTTCTGCTGGCCGGCACCTGCGCGCTTGGGCGGGTGGCGGCCGCACTGGCAGTGCCGCTGGCCGGTCCGGCCGGCTGGGTGGTGTGGCCGGCGGCATGGCTGTTGGTCAGCCGCATGATGTTCGCGGCGTGGGACGCCAGGCGAAGGGGGGCGTTGCTGCAGCAGTTCCCCGACATCCTGGCGACCATCGTGCGCTCGGTGCGCGTCGGCATACCCGTGAGCGAAGCGATCCGCCTGGTGGCCCGCGAGGCGCCCGACCCGAGCGGACGTGAGTTCCGCCAACTCGCGGACGAGATGGCCATCGGCGTGCCGCTCGATGGCGCGCTGTACGCCATGTCGTTGCGTAGCGGCCTGCCGGAGTATCGCTTCTTCGCGACCACGATCGGGCTCCAGGCACAAACCGGCGGGACTCTTGGCGAGGCGCTGGATACCCTCGCCGACGTGGTGCGCCGGCGGATCGCCATGCGGGCGCGGGGGTATGCGCTGACCTCCGAGGCCCGCGCCAGCGCGATGGTGCTGACCGCCATGCCGTTCTTCATCGGCGGCATGATGTCCTTGCTCACCCCGGATTACATGGGCGTGCTGTTCACCACGTCGACCGGGCACAAGATGCTTGGTGCGGCCGCAATTTCGCTGGCGATGGGCATCGCTGCCATGCAGGGCCTGATCCGCAAGGTGCTGTCGTGAGCCTCGGCCTTGTCCTGCTGTTCGCCGGCCTGTTTGGGCTGATCGCGGCCGGCGCGGGACTGCTGCTGGTGCGCCGCGTGCGGCAGGAGCAACGCATGCAGCAGCGGCTGCGGGCGGTGCGCTGGGAACGCAGGCGCGAGCCACGCACGCCGCCGCGAACCGAAACCGTGCTGCCGCTGCGGGTGGTGGCATCAATCGGCGCCACGATCGCCCGCAGCGGCATGCTGTCCAGCGCGACGCTCGGCGAATTGGAGCAAACCCTCGTCGCGTCCGGGCTGCGGGGCCGCAATGGATTGGGCCTGTTCATCGGCTCCAAGATCATGCTGCTGGTCTGCGCGCCGGTGGCGGCCTGGCTGGTGTTGCGGGGGCTCCCGGTGCCTGAAACGCTAGGGCGTGTGCTGCCGCTGGCGGCCGGAGTGGCCGGGCTGCTGGTTCCGGACATGGTGGTGCGCCGCAGCCGGGCCAGCTACGTCGCGAGGGTCGAGCGCGGCGTGCCGGACGCGCTGGACCTGCTGGTGATCTGTACCCAGGCCGGCCTCGGCCTGGAGGCGGCGATAGAGCGTGTGACGGGAGAAATCGCGCGCGCGCATCCGGACCTTGCCCGCGAACTGGCGCAGACCACCGGCGAGTTGCGTATCGCGGTGGACACCCAGCGCGTGCTGATCAATCTCGGGACGCGAACCGGCCTGGATAGTTTGAAGCGGGTCACCGCGACGCTCGCACAGACGCTGCAGTTCGGCACTCCACTGACCGGTGCGTTGCGCGTGCTGGCCGCGGAGATGCGCCAGCAGGTGCTGACGCGATTCGAGGAGCGCGCGGCGAGGCTGCCGGTCATGCTGACGCTGCCGATGATCATTTTCATCTTCCCGAGCCTGTTCATCGTTGTCGGTGGCCCGGCGATCATTCAGCTCGGGCGGGCACTGACGCGATAGAGGTCACCTGTCATCCCGAAGCGCAAGAGCAGTACCCGCGATGGGGGCGCCGGGATTGGCTGCGTGTGCCCAGACCGACTCCTGCCCAACGCCTACTTCTTCTCCCCCGGGGCAAGCGCCACGGCGGCCTCGGTTGTCAGCAGCCGGAACGTGAAGGTCTCCTGCAAGTACAATTCGATGATCGTCCTGGAATGACTCAGGTAGCCGATCGAGATGTCCTGCCCGATGTCCAATTCGAAATCACCGCCACGGGTGGTCAGCACGTAGCCGCCTTCGATAGCGGGCGCCCAAATGATCCCTCCGTCCACCACGCGCTCAATATGGTGAAAGACCGGGTAACCATCGTCGCTTCCCCCACTGGCGGCGGTGTACGCCTGGGCGCCGAGCACAAGCGCGTACGGCCCATTGACGCCGGCAAGCCGCAATTGGCTCACCGCCTGCGCCACCGCACCCGGATACCCCTTCACATCGGCAGGGAGCGTCACCGCAGGGTTGCTGCTGCCTTGGCGGATGCCTTGAATCCCGCCAGCGGCGTAACCTTCGAAGATCGAGCGATCTTCCGCGAAGGCGAGTTTGCATGCCGCTTCCTTCAGCGGCGCCCAATCCGAATCCGTTGCGCCGCGCTCTACATCGTCGGCAGCCTGGCGTGTAAGTTCGAACGGCACGCGGAATTCGACGAGCGCTTTCGCCTCGCGTTGGACAGCCTGGATTCCGTCAGCAGGCGCTTGAATCTGATGGACATGACCGGTGCCAACAGCCGAGAGTGCGAGGCCCTTCGGCCCCTGCACGTCCACGACCCGCCGCGCCGCCAGATGGCGCTTCAGGGTGCGGGAAGCCTCCTCTTCGATCTGCGCCCAGGCCGCGTCAGAGATGGGGGCGAGTTCCCGATGGAGATTATTCATGCCCTGCCTCATTTTTCAGTGAACCAATGCCGAGTGAACCGTCAGGCGAAGACAATCGCGTTTTGGACTGATCCTCAGTCTCACGCTCACCGGTATCCGGAGGAGAATTCGATAGCGCAGCGGTGTCCGTCACGACATTCTCCAGGAATGTCGCCGATGGCACAAAGAACAATGTTCCGGTGACGGCGCGACTGAAATCCAAGAGCCGGTCATAGTTACCAGGTGGCCTGCCGACAAACATGTTGACGAGCATTTGTTCTATCCTGTGCGGGGACCGGGCATAGCCGATGAAATAGGTGCCAAACTCACCCTTTCCCACGTCACCGAAGGGCATGTTGTCCCGCACGATCTCCAACTGCTTCCCGTCTTCCACGATCGTCGTCAAGGCATTGTGCGCCGAAGTCGGCTTGACGGCGTCGTCCAGTTCAATATCGGACAGCTTGGTCCTGCCAATGATCTTTTCCTGCGCCTCGATCGGGAGTGTGTTCCACTTGTCCAGGTCATGTAGGTACTTCTGCACGATCACGTAACTGCCGCCGGCAAACGCCGCATCCTCCTCGCCGATAATGGCAGCGTCACGCGCTGCCTCATCCACCGGGTTCTCGGTCCCATCGACGAAACCAATCAGGTCTCGGTCATCGAAGTAGTTGAAGCCGTGCACTTCGTCCGCGGTGACTACCGCGCCGCGGAGCCGTGCCATGATTTGTGTCGCCAGTTCGAAGCAGAGATCCATCCGTGTCGCGCGGATATGAAAGAGGATGTCGCCCGGCGTCGCCACGGCATGATGACGGCCGCGGATTTCACGAAACGGATGCAGGTCTTTCGGCTTCGGCACTCCGAACAGACGATCCCACGCGTCAGAACCGAATGCCATGATGCAAGACAGCCGGCCCTCAAGGTCACGAAAACCCACCGCGCGGAGGAGTGCGGCCAGATCCCCACACAAGGTTCGTACCGAGGCATCATGTTCCTGGCCGGAGTTCACAGTCACGACGAGAAAAATAGCGGCGCGCGTGAGTGACGAGACGACTGGTTGTGGTGTGTCGGATGGCACGCTTGGCTCCCTGCTGACCGGTCTGGCGATCCGTGATGTAACGCGCCGCGGCCACGGGCGGCAAACTGCCGGGGACTGAACACAGCCGGCACCAGCAACCGGCGGTTGATCAACTGCGGCATGGACGATGTCGTGTGTCAACACAGTGATTCGACTCTATCGGATCGGTCCATCCGACCTGCTCTGGATGAAGCGAGTAAAGTCGTCCCGCTTGATCCCGATCAACAACCTTCGGCTGCGCATCGCCGAAGCGCGCTGCTGGCCTGCCCTGACTTTCCCCGCCCGGATCGCTCCGGTATCCTGATCCGGTCAGCAGGAGATCAGCGTCATGATGCTCGCCCCCGAATTGGGACCGGCAGGTTGGAAGGGAAAGGAAATCGACGCGGCCGAGGATCTTCATTATCTTTCCGAGACGGAGCTCGACGAAATCGCAGTGGCACTACGCGGCGTCGGCGACCTTGATCTGCCGGAGATCACTGCTGCGCGATTTCCGCTGCCGACCCTGGGCAGCCGTCTCGCCCAATTGGGCGAGACGTTGCGATCGGGTCGTGGTTTCGTGCTGCTACGCGGGCTGACACGCGAGCGATTCGGCCTGGACGGCATGGGGCGGGCGTTGTTCGGCCTCGGCGCCCATATCGGCGTGCCGCTACCGCAATCATGGCACGGTGAATTGCTCGGCAATGTCATCGACGTCAGCGACCGCGAGGCGAGAGCGCGCGGCTACCAGACCGGCGGCGGCCAGCGCATGCACACCGATAGCTGCGACATCATCGCCCTGATGTGCGTTCGCGCCGCGAAGTCCGGCGGTGCCAGCCGGATCTCGAGCGCGGTCGCCGTGCACAACGCCATCCTCGCGCAACGACCGGAACTTGCCGGCCGGCTTTATCGCGGCTTCGTCTATCGTCGCATGGAACGCGATGCCGAGCTGGGCTCCGGCATTCTGGTGACGTCGCCGGTCCCGACCTTCTCGACCGAGTCCGGCGTGCTGTCCTGCCATACCTCGGGCAGCTATCCGCGCCGCGCCTTTGAAAATGGCGATGCCGTGCCGGACGCCCTGGCGGTGGAGGCGCTGGATACGCTGGCACGGCTGGCGGCGTCGCCGGAGTTCCATCTCGACATGGAGATCGGCGAAGGCGACATCCAGTTCCTCAATAATCGCCGCATGCTGCATGGCCGGCTGGATTACCAGGACCATCCGGAGTTGGACCGTCGCCGCCACATGCTGCGGCTATGGTTGCAGATGCCGTCCTGGCCTGCGCTGCCGGCGGCCCAGGTGGTGCATGGTCCGGCCGATCATGCCGGCTGGATCCGCCAGCGCCAGCCGTTCATGGAATTGCCCTCGACCTATTTCGCCACGATGGCGGCCCTTCGACACCAAGCGAGCTGAGCGATGCCGGCTGTCATCACCTGATGACCCGGTTTGCGACAACGCTGGAATCATCTCGAGAACCGGTCTGCATGTGCAGCGCACGCGCAAGAAGGAAGGGTGCATCGCTTACGCGTTTGCGGCCGGTGTACCAGGACCCGGCATGATACGACTGAGCGAAGCATGGCATGACCTGAAGTCGCTCGAAGCGCATCTTGCCGACGTTGAATTTCAGGCGGTGCAACGGGAAACCGTCAAGCTCCGGATTCTTGAACGGAATGTGCAACGCTACGAAGTTTCCTCGACGACCGACATTTACTCAGCAGGCGGTAAGTAGGGCGACATTTAGTAATGTGTCATGGTCGGCGAAGGCCGACCATCCACGACTTTTCAGTGCGGCACGAAGAAAAGACGTGGATGACCGGGCCAAGCCCGGTCATGACACCACTGGCAGTGTCGCCCCACTTACCGACTGCTGAGTAGAATGGGATAGCTCGGAACGAGCAGGCGATGCTCATGCGGCGCGCCGTTCGGCCAGGACGCGCAGGATGGCGCGCACGATGCCGCGATAGCCGGTGCAGCGGCACAAATTGCCGGCCAACTCCTCGCGCACCCGCGCCTCGTCCGCATCCGGCAGGCGCAGCACCACGTCGCGCGCAACGACCAACATGCCGGGCGTGCAGTAGCCGCACTGCAACGCGTGCAGCGCCGAGAACGCCGCGCGCAACGCCGCCATCACCGCGTCGTCCTCGAAGCCCTCGATGGTGCGGACCGATGCGCCGTCGCAACTGCCGGCGTGCGCGATGCAGGACCGTGCCGGCGCGCCGTCGATCTCCACGGTGCAGGCGCCGCACACGCCGTGCTCGCAGCCGATATGGGTGCCGGTCAGTAGCAGGTGGCCGCGCAGTACGTCGGCCAGATGCTCGCGCGGCTCCACCTCGACCTGCACCGGTTCACCGTTCACTACCAGCGTGATCGCGACGCGGCTCACGCAGCCATCGCCTCGGCAACGGCGCGACGCAAGGCGGTCTGCGCGATGGCCTGGCGCCACGGGGCCAGGTCCTTGAACGCGGCGACGATCCGCGCCGCTTCGGCGTCGGGCGCCGCCAACAGGGCGGATGCGTCCTCGATCACCAGCGGAGGCCCATCCAGCGCCGCCAGTACGGCGCGCGGTGCCGCACGCGGCATGGCAAGGACGCAGGCGGTGGCCTGGGAGAATTCGCCGACCTTGCGGCAGAACTTCCAGTGGCCCCAGCGCGTGGCGTCCGGCAGCACCGGCAATTCCACCGCACGCAGCAGTTCGCCCGGCGCCAGCGCGGTCTCGAAAATGCCGGTGACGAAACGCACGAGCGGAATGCGGCGTTCGCCCGCGGGACCAAGGGCGACGACAGTGCCGGCCAACGCCGGCAGCACCGCCACCCAATCTGCCGCGGGATCGGCATGAGCCAGGCTGCCGCCGATGGTGCCGCGGTTGCGCACCGGCCGGTAGGCGATGCGCCGAGCGACGCTCGCCATGATGGCACCGGCACGGCCTGGCACCGCGCCGTCCTCGATGGCCGCATGCGTCGTGCCGGCACCGATGCGGATGACGCCACCAGCGACACTGACGCCGGCATAGTCCGGCAGATGCCGCAAATCCGCGATCGTATCGGGCTGGGCGAGGCGCAGGTTGAGCAGCGGACCAAGCGACTGCGTGCCGGCGCCTGCACGAGCGCCGTCGGCAACCAGTTGCAACGCGTCGGGCCATGTAAGCGGGCGGACATAGTGGAACGCGGCGGGCTTCATGCGGCGACGGCTTTTGCCGCGTGGATTGCCGCCAGCACGCGCGACGGGCTTGCCGGCAGATCCATTACCTCCGCGCCCAGCGGCGCCAGCGCGTCGTTGATCGCATTCACGATGGCCGCCGGCGGCCCGATCGCGCCGCTTTCGCCGATGCCCTTCTGACCGAACGTCGTCCACGGACTCAGCGTTTCCATGTGTTCGATGCGCACATCGGGCACATCCGTCGCGCCCGGCAGCAGGTAATCCGCCAGCGTTGCGGCCAGCGGCTGGCCCTCGGCATCGAACGGCATCTCCTCGTACAGCGCGGTGCCGATGCCCTGTGCGAGCCCACCAAGCACCTGGCCATCCACGATGAGCGGGTTGACCAGCCTGCCGCCATCCTCGACGACGACGTAGTCCTCCAGCACGACGGCGCCGGTCTCGATATCGACGCGCACCACCACGGCGTGACAGGCATAGGAGTGCGTGCCGGTGTCCGGATCGGGCCGATAGCCGGCGGTGACCTCCAGGCCACCGGTGTCGACGCCGGGCGGCAGGTTCTGCGGCGCGCGATACCAGGTCCGCGCCACATCGGCGATGCTGATGCAACTGTCGGAGTCCATGGGGCGCACCATGCCGCCGGCCACCCGCACCTGCGTCACCGATACCTGCATCAGCGCCGCGCCGATCGCGGCGATGCGTTCGGCAAGCAACCGGCACGCCTCGGCCACCGCGCCGCCCGCCATGACCATCGAGCGGCTGCCCCAGGTCCCGGTGGAATACGGCGTCAGCGCCGTGTCGCCCAGCACCACGCGGACCTTGTCGGTATGGATGCCCAGCACTTCATGCGCGACCTGCGCCAGCGTCGTCTCCAGCCCCTGCCCGTGGCTGTGCACGCCGGTGCGCAACTCCAGCACGCCGTCGGGCGTCAGCCGCGCGCACGCTTGCTCGTATCCGGGCACGAACGGGATGCCCCAGCCGGAATACACCGAGGTGCCGTGCGCTCCTTGCTCACAGAACATCGCCAGGCCGAAGCCGACTGTTTCGCCGGCCTGCTGCCGGCGGCGCACCGCCGCCACGTCGACCGCGGCGACCGCGCGGCGCAACGCCTCGGGGTAGTCGCCGCTGTCGAACACTTTTCCTACCAGGTTGCGATACGGCATCGCCCCGGAAGGCACGAGATTGGCCAGCCGGATCGCCTGCGGCGTGATGCCAAGCCGGCGCGCCAGCGCATCCAGCGTGGTTTCCATCGCATAGCAGACGCCGGTGCGCGCCACGCCGCGATACGGCAGGATCGGCGGCTTGTTGGTGCAGGCCGACACCGTGCGGTAGCGGAACCGCGGCAGGATATACGGGCCGGGCAGGATCGAACCGATCTGTGCCGCTTCCAGGCAGGCGCTGAACGGGTAGGACGAATAGGCACCGGCATCGACGGTCGCGTCGCATGCCACGCCGAGCAACCTTCCGTCGGCAGCGACCCAGGCCGTGATGACGTAGTGGTGCTCGCGGCAATTGGCGTTCGCCGTCAATTGCTCGAAGCGGTCCTCGAGCCAGCGTATCGGCCGGCCGAGACGGATGGCCAGGCTGGCACAGACGACTTCCTCGGGCAGCAGGATTCCCTTGTAGCCGAAGCCGCCGCCGACGTCCGGCGAGATGATCCGCACCTGGCCTTCATCGAGACCCAGGCAGTCGGCCAGCCCGGTCTTGGTGACATGCGGCATCTGTGTTGCGGTGATGACAACCATTTGCTCCAGGCGCGGATCCCACTCGGCCAGGACCCCCCTGCCCTCCAGCGGCGCCATGCTCTGCCGCGCCGTGCGCAATGTGCGCGTCACCTTGGCGGCGGCGACCGCGTCGAGATCCGCCACCTCGTCGTCGCGCCGCGTTTCGAGGAACGCATTGACCGGCCAGCCTTCGTGCAGCAGCGGCGCATCAGGCAGGTGCGCAGAGAGCATGTCGCTGACGGCGGGCAGCGACTCGTAGTCGAGCACGCACGCCGCAACCAAGTCTTCCGCCGCGGCACGGCTCGCGGCGACGCAGGCGGCGATGGGCTCACCGACGAAGCGGATGCGGTCGCGCGCAAGCACCGATTGTTCTGAGACGCGGAAGCCGGGCAGCGCCGAGTTGGCGCGAATGGTGCGCACGCCATCCAGGTCGGCCATGGTGAAGACGCGCTTCTCCTGGCCCGCCGGCCTGGTCACACTCAGCAGCCGCGCATGCGCGACCGGGCTGCGCAGGAAGGCCACCTCCAGCATGCCGGGCCGGGCGATGTCGCCGACATAGCGTCCGCGGCCGTGCAGGAACCGCTCATCCTCCTTCCGGCGCAGTGACGCCCCCACGCCCATTGCGCCACCCCCCATCGCGCCCACGCCCATCGCGGTCGCCGCGAGCGTCATGCGGCTTCGGCCAGCACCGGCCTAGGCAGGATCACCGCGTCCGCATCAAACCGCTTGCCGGCCCGCAGGCAGAATACCGGGCGCAGGAAGTGCTCTGTCTCCACCTGCGTGCCTTCGTTGTCCTGCAAAATGAAGCGGCCGCGTTCATCGGCCAGCACGGAGACATCGGCCTCGACGCCGGGACGCAGGGTGCCGATTTCGTCCGCCATGCCCAGCATCGCGGCGGCGTTGCTGGTGACCATCGGCACCACCTGTTCCAGGCTCAGCCCGAGTGCCAGCATGCTGGTCATCGCCGAAGCCAACGAGAAGTTCTGCTTGCCGGCGAACAAGTGCATCTCCGTCTTGTCGGGGTGTTCATCCGGCGTGCCGCGCGGCTTCGGGATGGTCGTGTTGTAGCCGTGCATGTCGGCGCCGAGCGTGTCCGGCATCACGCCGGCATCCAGCACCAGGCGCGCCATCTTGAAGGAGAAATGCGAGCCGTGGCCCACGTCGGATTTCAGGCCGCGCGCGAGTGCCTCGCGCACCATCGGATGCAGCCGGCCGTGGCGATCGACGAAGCCGCCGGGATGGCGGGTGAAGGGATGCGCCAGGACGTCGCCCGGCCGCATGATGTCCAGCATCTCGGGCAGGATCGCGTCGGGGTCGTAGGGCGCCTGGTCCTCCGGCAACGCCCAGAGCTGACCGAAATGGACGTACAGCGGCACGTCCAACTCGCGCGCGATCATCGACGCGCGGCGCATCGCCTCGTCACCCCAGCGCGTGAAGCCGCCGATCTCCGCATGGCCTTTCACGCCGCGCACGAGATCGGCGTTCTCCCGCCCCGCCCGCACCGTGTCCGCCACCGCGATGCAGTCGGGGCGATAGAGTTCGGGGTAGTAATGGCCCTCGAGCCCGCCGACCATGTAGGCGGAGATGAAGGCCAGCACACGGCTGGCCGCCGGTTTGACCACGTACTCGCGAAAGCCGGGAAACGTCAGAACCGACGGACCACCTTGATCGACCAGCGTGGTGACGCCGGAATGCACACCGACGGTATCGGCGTCCAGGCCAAATCGGCCGCTGACATAGCGATAGACATGCGCATGCGTATCGATCATGCCGGGCAGCACCAGCTTGCCGGCGACATCGATAGTCTCGCGTGAGGGGCCCGGCAGGCTGTTGCCCACAGCAGCGATCCGGCCGTCGCGCACGCCGACATCGAACATGCCGTCGAGGCCCTGTGCCGGGTCGATGACTCGGCCGCCGCGCAGGATCAGGTCGTATGGTGTCATTGACGGGAGATCCATAGGTACTGCTCCGCATCCATCGCCGCTGTTTGCGGCAGGTTAGCGCAAGTTCCATGCCACCAGTCTCCGTCGTCAGCAAGCCGCGCGGCCGCAAGCTGCTCGGACGGATGACGGCGGCGGCGCAACGCGCCCATGACCGCACGGTGGAAGCGCTGCCGCCCGATGAGCGTGCGGCCTCCATTCGTGCCTTGCGACGACTGGTGGACGCGGGAAACGAGTACGGCCGCGCACCACTGAGGCTAGGCTGAGCTCACTTCCTGAGAGACGAAGCCCTGCAGGACAGAGCAGGTTCGGATTCTGGCGTGAGCCGGATATAGTTGCTGACGGCCCAGCACCCTGTGAACCTGGTGCAGGCTATGGTCCATCACCATGGGGGGGTTGCGGTCATGGTATCCAGATTGCTATTCGCGACAGGTGATGAACGCGGGGGGTCCGTTGCCTGTCGCGCGTCCGGTCGGGTGGCGGCATGAGCATCCCGTTTCTGGCCTGCATGGTCGCCACCGCCGCGTTCTTTCATCTTCCACCGCGCGTGCTGCCATCCATCCAGGCTGTCGAGGGCGGTCAGATCGGTTCAGTGCATGTCAACGCCAACGGGAC
>DATHNI010000381.1:0-19856 GCA_035486135.1 Acetobacteraceae bacterium | reverse complement strand
GTGTTCAGCCGGCACGTGGAACAGGCATTGACGCGCATCAAGGCGCGCAAGCGGGGCGCTGCGGAAGAAGTGGCTGACGCGGCCGACTGAGGCAAAAAAGCAAGGCCAGGGCTCTGCCCTGGACCCGTCAGGGGGCTTTGCTCCTGGACCCCCAGCTAAGGCGCAGCCTTAGCAATCCATTCGTTGGAGAGGTTGGACGGGAGGGGGAACGTGCACCGGGATCGTTGCTGCCCGACCGACGATCGTCGGTCCGGCAGCAACCATCCCGGTGCACGTTCCCCCTCCCGTCCAACCTCTCCAGTAAAGGGTTCCAAGGGCTCCGCCCTTGGCGGGGATCCAAGGGGCAGAGCCCCTTGGTGGGGTCCAGGGGCAAAGCCCCTGGCCTTGCTTCTTTGCCTCAGTCGGCCGCGTCAGCCACTTCTTCCTCGGTGCGCTGCCATGGTATTACCTGCGTAATACCGATAGGAGGGATCGATGGGCACGCGTGTTACCAGCAAGGGCCAGGTCACCATCCCGATCGAGATCCGCCAGGCCGCCAAGCTGGCGGAAGGCACCGAACTGGAATGGAGCTACGACCCGATCGGACGCAGGATCGTCGCGACCCGGCGAGGCGCCCGCCCCCCCCGACGCGCCCAGTCAGGCAGCCATTTCGCCCAGCTTAGGGGCGTTGGCACCAGCAGAATGACGACCGAAGAGATCATGGCGCTGACTCGCGGCGATGTTGACGAGTGACAATCTTCCTCGTGGACAGCAACGTCTTGCTGGACGTCACGACGGGCAATCCGATTTGGGCTGACTGGTCGCAGCGGCAGCTCGATGACGCCTGGCGGGACGGTCAGGTCGTTATCAATCAGGTCATCTACGCCGAAATGTCGCTCGATTTCGCCAGCGTAGAGGCGTTGGATTTCCAACTCTCCGCCTTGGGTCTGGTCGTATTGGAAATCCCCCGCGAGGCGCTGTTCCTGGCCGCACGCGTATTCCGCGCCTACCGCCGGCGTGGCGGTACCCGCGCCGGCGTGTTGCCCGACTTTTTCATTGGCGCCCACGCCGCGGTCGAGGGCATGACCTTGATCACCCGCGACCTTCGCCGCCGCGGCTGGTTTCCATCGCTACAAGTCATCGCGCCGGTGTCCTGACCGAACCACGGTCCCCCGGAAAACAGCCCGGACGCGGCGACCTGCCCGCACGGCAGGCGATCGTCCGCGCTTTATACCAACCGCCCGAAACACTGACTCTCAATCTGATCGCACCTGCCGTCCCTCGTGTCATGGCCGGCGGAGGCCGGCCTTCGCCGGCCATGACGCGAGGGCGCGTGGCGCGTTGGCCGTACGTCAGTATTTTCGCGGGTTGGTATCATATAACACACAGGGCACGCGGCGGCGCCGCGCAGGGAACGCTCCGGCCGAACCGCGGTTGAAGCCAGCAACCGAGAAGGAATCCCGCCCTTGGCACGCGCATGGGACAACGCGAAGGCCGGCATGCGCCGCCATGTGTTCCGCACATGGACCGCGTGCGCCGTCCTCGCCGCCTACGTCTACGGCTGGGTGTATGTCCCGGAGTTGCTCACCTGGTGGAAGCGGATGACCGCGGAAGTCATCGAGGCCGGCTGCGGCCTGCTGCCGTATCCGTGGAACGACCGCATCGAGGCGACGCTCGGAAATTTCGGCCTGTGGGTGCAAATCACGCTGGCGATCCTTGCGTTCCGGCTCCTGGTATGGCTCGTGATGTCGGCATTACGAGCCACCTGGCCGATCCGCCATCGCCGCCAGGAACACTCGATGCGGTCGCCGGCGGAAGACCCCGGATAGACCGAGGCCCGGATAGACCGGCGCCCCCACGCTACAACACGCGCACCCACGCCAGTACCGCTTGCACGACCGCGTCCGGCTGTTCCGGAAACATCGCGTGGCTGCAATCGTCGAGCACCACCACCGTGACCCGGCCGGCACCGAGGTCACGACGAAAGTCATCCATCGTCTCGCGCGGCCGCCACGGGTCCTGCGCGCCTTGCAGGTCCAGCACCGGCGCGCTGCCGGCGGTCCACCATTCTTCCCGCGGCGTCGCGGCACTCGCCGCACGCTGGCTCTTGCTCGCCGCCGGATGCCAGCCGGACAGCCATGCCGCCGGCGGCTCGTGGCCCGGCGCGAAGAAGGCGAAACGCAGCGCCGCCCGGCGCTCCGATTCCGGCAGGGTGACATCGACGCATTTTGCCAGGGCTTCGCGCAACGCCGGCGGGTTCGATTGCGCCGCCGCGGCGGCCAGCACCACGCCGCGCACCAGGTCCGGCCGGTCGGCCGCCAGGGTGCGCGCGATCCATTGGCCGAACGCGTGGCCCAGCACCACCGCCGGACCGGCGTGCTGATGCTCGATCACCGCCGCCACGTCACGCGCATAGTCGTGCAGCGTCAGCCCCTCCAGAGGACCCGCGCTGCGCCCCATGCCGCGCGGTTGCGGCCGCAATACGCGCAGCCCGCCCCGCGCGAATGCTGCCGCAACATCGTCGAAATCCTCGGAATCGCGCGACGACGAGGGCAGCAGCACCAGCAACGCGCCGCTGCCCTCGGCGATCACTTCGATTTGCGTAGCGTCCCGCACGATGAGTTCGCGTGTCCGTTCGATTGCCATCGGGGCACCCTGTCCTCTGTGCCGCATCATAGGCACGGTGCCACATCGCGTCCCAGGCCTTGGGTCGCTTGCCTGATGCTGCGCCACGCGCGGGATATGCAATAGATGTAATTTCGAATCATTTGTCCCGGCGCGCCAACGCAGTGGGGTTGCGGCGGCTGAATCGCTGAGGGTCCTGGTGTGTCCCGGATCGGCAGCGCTCATATCCGGTTGCCTTGTCGTGGCGATTGTGTCTCAGTATCGCAACGTAACCAGAGGCTTCAAGAGAACGACAATGCGTGGCGCCGGCACAGCGCTGCACGATCTGTTATCGACGGCGGAGCTATCCGGCGCAGCGCGCAACGTGGTGCTGCGGCAGATGGCAACGTCGCGGCGGCACTATCACGGCCTTTTGCATCTTGCGACACTGTGGACGCGGCATGGCCGTTTCGGTTCCGGCACAGCGTTCCTCGCCCCCGCCGCCACCCGGCTGGTCGCCTGCGCGATTGCGTTCCACGACGCCGTGTATGATGCCACGCGCCGCGACAACGAACATCGCTCGGCGCTGCTGTGGCAGCGTTATGCGCCGGCCGACATGTCCGGCGCCGACGTGGACTGGGTCAGCGACACCATCGAGGCGACCGCCGACCACCTGGCCTCGACCGATGCGAGAACGAACCGTGCCCGGCTGCGTCTTTGGATGCTCGATCTCGACCTGACGCCGCTCGGCGAGCAACCGGAATTGTTTGCCCGCAACACCCGCCGGCTGCGTGCCGAATACCGGCACCTGCCGGAGGTGGATTGGCAAGGTGGCCGGCTGGCGTTCCTGCGCAAGTTGCAGGCGGCACCGGCGGTGTATCGTTCCGCCCCGCTCGCCGCCGCGTTCGAGCAACAGGCGCGCCGGAATATCGCGCGGGAGTTGGGCGCGGTGATTGCCTCTCCCGCTCTCGCGGGAGAGGTTAGTACCTAGGCGACGGCGGATCGGGCTAGGCCACCAGCGCGTCCGGCACCGTCGGGCGCCCGTCGGACACCGTGGTACGATGCATGTCGCGCACCTGCGTCTCGTCGTACTCGCGCGCGCGGTGCATGGTGCACCGGTTGTCCCACATCACCAGGTCGCCGATCTTCCAGCGATGCGTGAAGACGAACTCGCGCTGCGTCGCGTGTTCCATCAGGTCCATCAGCAGCACGCGCGCTTCCGGCACCTCCATGCCGCGGATTGCGCCGGCATGCGACGACAGGAACAGCGACTTGCGGCCGGAGCCGGGATGCGTGCGCACCAAAATCTGCGGCACCGGCGCCATCTTCACCCGCTCCTCCTCCGCATAGTCGGTGAAGCCGATGCGCCCGCGCGAATAGAGCTGCGTGTGTTCGCAGATCAAACCCTCAAGCCGGGCCTGCATCTTCGCGGGCAGCGCATCCCAGGCAGCACGCATGTCGGCGAACTGCGTCTCGCCGCCCTCGTCCGGGATCGACCGCGCCGACAGCAGCGAGAAGCGCGCGGGAATGCGCTTGAAACTGCTGTCGGAGTGCCACAGCCGGTTGCCCAGAGCGTTCAGCCGCCGCCGGTCATTGGCTGCCAGCACGCTGTTGCGGGTGTCGAGGTTGGAGATGTCGGCGACATGCACATCGAGCCTCGGCACGAAGTCCTTGCGATAGGCGCGCACCGTCGTTTCCAAATCGCCAAAATTGCGGCTGAACGCCATCTGCTGTTCGTCGGTGATGAGCTGGTCGTGGAACACCAGCACGCCATGCTGGTTGATCGCGTCGTTCAGCGCGTCCACCGTCGCGCGATCGAGCGGTTCGCGTAGATCGGCGCCGCTGATCTCGCCGACGAACAGCGGATGGAGTTGGCGGACGGAAAGGGACACGACCGGTTTCTCCTGAATGCTTTGCGCTGAAGGATAGCGGCGGTGCAGCGGAGTGGGTAGGGTCGGCTTGGTGGTGTCCCCAATCGCTCGGGTCAGGTTCCGGGGCAGGAGACGTCTCCCGATGCGCAAATTTCCAATTGACCGTCCTGGCGACCGCGTTGGCCACAGCGGGACAAGGCTTTGCCGATCCGGACATCGTTCAGAGAAATCAGGTGTTTCACACCAGAGCCGATCCGATGGAGCGACTGAACGCGGGGTCTGCTTTCGACGGTCTGGCCCAGCGAGGCGCCCGATATGTGCTCGTCGATGACGTGACGACGATGGGCGGAACGCTTGCCGACTTTGCCGACCATATCGTAGCAGGCGGTGGCGAAGTCATTGGTGCCGTGGTATTGGTCAGCGATGCGCGATCGGGTCTGCCTGTGCCGGACCAGCGGGTCGTGCACCAGCTTGAAAGGCGGTTTGGCGATGCCATCCGAGAACTCTTCAATATCAAACCGGCGGCCCTCACCGCTGGAGAGGCGGGATCTCTCATCGGATTCCGCGATGCTGACGAGATCCGAAACCGAAGCACTAAGGCAAAACAAGAAACGGCTGATCGCTTTCGCACAAGAGGCCTTCGCACGATCTCAGGCTACGAAATCGGATCGGTGAGCAATCGTCACGGCTGCGCGGGGGATGGCCAGCGTCAGTCGAACCCTGGAGTTGTACACCCCAACACTTTCACATCTCGATGCAAGGTCACCGACATATCACGATGCAAGGTTACGCACGTCGCACCGGTGCCTGACGCAGCCTCGCACGGCCACACGAACCCGCCGTAAGCAAGCGACACCATGGCTCTCCTCGTCCGCGAGATGGAAGTCGAACACTACCGCTCGCTGCGGCGCATCCGCTTCCCGGCAGAGCGCCTGACCGTCTTCCAGGGCGCCAACGGCGTCGGCAAGACCAACCTCTACCGCGCGCTGCAACTGATCCAGGCCGCCGCCGCGGGGACCCTGGCGCGTGAACTCGCGGCCGAGGGCGGCATGCCGTCGGTGCTCTGGGCCGGACCGCGCCCGGCACGCGGCCCCGCGCGCATCCGCTTCGCCGTGACCCTGGCGCCGGACGAGCCCGTGCCCGGTAGCGGCCGCTTCCGCTACGAGGTCGAGGTCGGCATGAAGGCCCCGGTCGAAGCCGCCCTGCCCTTCGAGCCGCTGGTCAAGCTGGAACGCGTGACGTTCCTCGGTAGCCGCCGCCCGGTCACGCTGCTGGAACGCCGCGGCCCCGCCATCACCGCGACCGACGCCGAGGGGCAGCGCAGCCACCCCGACATCGACCTGATGCCGTCGGAAACAGCGCTCAGCGCGGTGCGCGACCCGGCGCGCTACCCCGACCTCGACATGGTGCGGCAGACATTGCTGGACTGGCGGTTCTACCACGATCTGCGCACCGACCCCGCCTCGCCCATCCGGCGGCCCTGCCTGGCCGTCGCCACGCCGACCCTGGCCTCCGACGGCAGCGACCTCGCCGCGGTGTTCGCAACGCTGGTGTTCATTCGCGAGGATACCGCGGACCTCGACCGCGCCATCGAGGACGGCTTTCCCGGCGCGTCCCTGGAGGTGCCGCAACCCGGCCAGACCGCCAGTTTCGGCGTGCGGTTCGCGGACTTCCCGCATCGCCTGTTCGACGCCGCCGAGTTGTCCGACGGCACACTGCGCTACCTGGCGCTGATGGGCGCGTTGCTCGGCTACCGGCTGCCCGCGTTCATCGCGTTGAACGAGCCGGAGGCCAGCCTGCACCCCGATCTGCTGGCCCCGTTGGCACGCCTGATTGCGCGGGCGGCGCAGCGGACGCAGGTGTGGCTGGTCAGTCACTCCGAAGCCTTGGCCGCTGCGCTGGCCGAGGCCGGCGGCGTGACGCCCCGCATCGTGGTAAAGCGCGACGGCGCCACCTGGATCGAGGGTCTCCGCGTCGGCGGCGACTTCGCCGAAGACGACGACGCGTGAGCCCGCCGTGCGGCAGACGGCCGCCGCTATCCGTCCCCGCGCTACGCCGTCGCCCGCACCCGGCGTGGGGCAACGCGATACACGTAGGCGTCATCGACATGAGCATCGCCGACCCAACCATTCGTGACGCGCTGGCCGGCCAGCCCGCGAACGGCGCCAGCCGAACCGGACGGCAGCGGAACCACGGTGCTCTTGGGATCCACGATGGCCACGCGGTAAACCGGCAGATAGTCCGGATCGCCCATCCGCGCGAGATGCTTGCTCGCCTTCTTGTAAAGCGGCAGGGACCCGCCCGTGCGCACGTCGGGCGACGCAAGTACCAGCGACCAGCGCCCGTTCTCCCCATCGAGCAACCACAAGGCCGTCCGGATCTTCATACCATCTTGCTCGAGGCGCTGAAGGAGATCCCGTCCGGCGTCAATCATCTCGGGCGTGAGTTGCTCCATCACCAGCGCCCTTTCAGCTATGGAATGACCCCTCCCCGGCCCGCCGCCGCGGTCAGAAGCGCTGCGGCCACATCATGTGGTGTGCCGGCGGCATACCGGACATCAACCGTCCATCCCAATACAACAGCCCATTTTTCCCGAAGAACGACCGTTTCCGCCTGCGTGGCCGCCGCCAGGCGTGCCTCGTGCAGCAATCTTCCCAGGTCGTGGGTGAACACGCGATTTGCCCGATCCTTGTCGGGAAACTCGAAGCGCCTCGTGGCTTTCGCAATGCAGGCTTTCAGCGCCGCTTCCACGGCGTAGCCGGTCAGGTAGTAGCAACCGTCGAACTCACCCCCGGCAAGCAGCAGCCTCGCCTCCCGGATGCGAGTCTGCACGAGGCGCTCGAAATCGGACTTCAACACGCGACACCGCCGCCGCTGCGACGCATACGCAACGACATCTCGCGAGTGGGCGGCAGCATTCCGCCGCACAATGCGGCCACCGGACGTCCGTCCATGCTCAGGGCGTCGCGGACGGCGGCACCACCCAGCAATTGGCCTTCACCGCGCGGATGCCGATGCAGAACGCACTGGCCTCCGCGACATCGGCGAAGCCGGCCGCGCGCAGGCGCCAGACATGCTGGCCGTTGACGTCCGCCTCGCTGACAGCCGGCCGACGACCCTCCGTTAATGTCCGCGCCTGTTGGCGGAGCCGCCGCCACTCGGCCTCGGCGCGTTGCTCGCTGCCAGCCGCGGCTAGCTGGACCATGAGATGGAGCGGTCCCCGCGCCACGGCCTGCGCCACCACCGGAACCGGCACGGGGCGTGCAACCGGGCCAACGGAAGCTGCCGGACCAGCAACCGCCGGCGGAGCGTTACCCGCCACCGCGACGTCGCCAGACGGCGGCGGGCGACCCGCCGCCGAGGGAGGAACCATCGCCGAAGAACGGCCCACCACCGCGAGAGCGACCATCGCCGAAGAACGGGCCACCACCGCAGGAGCGATCACCACCGCAGGAGCGATCACCGCCGCAGGAGCGACCACCGCAGAAGCGGCCGCCGCAGAAGAAGCGGCCACCGTGGAGGCAGGCACGACCACCGAAGCAGGAACCACCACCGGGGCTCCGGCAGCCGTCTGACCGGCCGCCAGGATCACCGGCCCCGCCGGGCGCGGCGTCCCGGCACGCCACGCCACCGCGACGCCGGAAGGATGCCCACCATGGCCGCCGATCAGTATGGCGGCCGGCGAATCGGGTCGAGACGGCGGCAGCACATCGGCCCAGATATCGCCTTGCTGTGGCAGCAGCGGCTCGTCGAGCGCGCCCTGCCCCAGCAGCCGGTGCATGACCGTGCCATCGACCGACGCAACCGGCGGCGGCCTCCCGAAATCCGGCTTCGCGCGCGTGGCCCCGAACCCGCTGCAACCGGCCAATGCCAGGCATAGGCAAAGCCGAATGTGGCGCCGCAGCAAGGACAAACTCTGATTCATTACATCTATAGATAGCATAAACATACGTATGCACAACCATTTTGTGCAACTCTTAGGCGGTTGGTAACCAATACGCGCGACACTGTGCCTATGCCCCCCCTTCCCAGCATGCGGGATATCAGTGCCATTCCGCTGCGCGGCCGGATCAACCGTGGCGCGGCCCTGACGCAAGGCGCTGTGCTGCTGATCGTCGCTGCCGTGCTCGCCATCGGCATGACTGTCTGGCACATGCGCCAGGACGCCCTGAACGCTGCCCGGTCCACCACCGGAAACCTCGCCATCGTGCTGGCTGAGCAAACCGACCGCACGGTGCAAGCCGTCGATATCGTGGTGCGCGAGGTGCAGGAGATGGCCGCCGGCCTCGGGCTCGCCACCCCGGAGGACTTCCGCCTCGTGCTCGGCACCGAGGCGGTGCATCAGTACCTGCGCAGCCGCGCCGACCGGTTGCCGCAAGTGGACATCGTCGCCCTGATCGGCGCCGACGGAGCGAGGGTGAATTACTCGTGGGGCTGGCCGGTCGTCGCCGGCGATCTGTCCGACCGCGACTACGTACGGCATTTCGCGGCGGAGAACGATGCAAGCCTGTTCGTGGGGGAGCCGATCCTCAACCGGGCGACCCATGCCTGGACGATCTCGGTGGCCCGCCGCGTGAACGGCCGCGACGGCGTGTTCCTCGGCGTGGTGCTGGCCTCGATGCCATTGCAGGTGTTCACCGGCCTGTATGCATCGATCGATCTGCCGGAGAACGAAGGCCTCATGCTGTTGCGGCGCGACGGCACCGTTCTGGTACGGCATCCGGACACGGCAGAGCATATCGGGATGAAGATGCAAGCCGGTGCCTTGTGGTATCCGCAAGCGGCAAAAGGCGGCGGCTACTACATCTCGCCGGGCTATTTCGACCAGGCGGAGCGTCTCGTCGCCGTGCGAGCGCTGCGTGATTACCCATTGGTGGTCAATGTCGCCATGCCGTTCGACATGGCGCTGATGCATTGGCGGCAGATGACCAGCCTCATCGCGCTCGGCACGGCCGGCGCTGCCGGTGCCCTGCTGCTGCTGTTGTCGTTGCTGCGGCGGCAGTTGCGGCGGCTGGAACAATCGCGCGCGTCATTAAGACTACGTAATAACGAATTGACCCAGATCGCCGCGGCTTTGCAGCAAAGCGAAGCGCGCGTCGACGCAACGTCGAACGAACTCGCGACCACGCTCGCCTCGATGGACCAGGGGCTGATGATGGTCGATGCACAGGGTATCGTGGCAGTGTGCAACGCACGCGCGATCGACTTGCTCGATCTCCCGGCGGACCTGATGGCCGCCCGCCCGCCCCTTGCCGAACTCGTCGCCCTGCAAGCCGGCGACGGCATCTTCGCATCGTTCGGCAGCACGCCGGAGATGCCGACGACGGATGACCACGCTGCGCTGTCCGTCGCTCCGTCGCCGCTGCTGCAAAGCGGCGAGCATCGCCTGGCGAATGGCAGCATACTGGAAATGCGCTGCGCGCCGGTCGCCGCCGGCGGCTTCGTCGCGACGTTTGACGACGTCACCGCGCGCCGGCATGCGGAGCAACAGATCGCTTACATGGCACGGCATGACGGGCTGACGCGGCTGCCGAACCGTGTGTCGTTCGTCGAACGGCTGGAGCAAGCGATCGCCAATTCAGGACGCGGCAAGCTTGCGGCGGTGCTGTGCCTCGACCTCGATCATTTCAAGGATATCAACGACACGCTGGGCCATCCGGTGGGCGATGCCCTGTTGCGCGCGGTGGCCGACCGCTTGAGTGCCTGCGTGCGGCAGGTGGACCTGGTCGCGCGGTTCGGCGGCGACGAGTTCGCGGTTGTGCAGGCCGCGCCCGAGCGGGTCGAGGACGTGGGATTGCTGGCCCAGCGGATCATCGAAGTGTTGAGCCTGCCGCACGAGCTGGACGGCCACCAGGTGATGATCGGCACGAGTATCGGCATCGCCCTGATCCCCGCCGACGGCTCGGATCCCGCCACGCTGTTGAAGAATGCCGACATCGCGCTGTATCGCGCCAAGTCCGACGGGCGCGGCATCTTCCGCTTCTTCGCCCCCGCCATGGATGCCCGGCTGCAGGAACGCCGGCGGCTGGAACTCGATCTGCAGCATGCGATGACCCATGATGAATTCGAGTTGTTCTACCAGCCGCTGATCGACCTGGCGGAGGATCGCATTTGCGGTTTCGAGGCGTTGCTGCGCTGGCGCCATCCCACGCGCGGCATGCTGGACCCGAACCAGTTCGTGCCACTGACCGAGGAGATGGGGCTGATCGTGCCGCTGGGCGCATGGGCGCTGCGGCAGGCGTGTCGCGAGGCGGTACACTGGCCGGACGACGTGAAAGTTGCGGTCAACCTCTCGCCGGTGCAGTTCCGCTATCGCGGCCTGGTGCAGACGGTCGCCGCCGCGCTGGAGGAATCCGGCCTGGCCGCACGGCGCCTGGACCTGGAGATCACCGAGGCCGTGCTGCTGCAGGACAGCGAGGAGGTACTTGGCATCCTGCACGGGTTGCGCGCGCTGGGGGTGCGCATCTCGATGGACGATTTCGGCACCGGCTACTCGTCATTGAGCTACCTGCGCAGCTTTCCGTTCGACAAGATCAAGATCGACCAGTCGTTCGTGCGCGACCTGTCGCACAATGCCGATGCCGCGGCGATCGTGCGGGCGGTTGCCCGGCTGGGCAGTTCGCTCGGCATGGCGACGACGGCGGAGGGGGTGGAGACCAGCGACCAGCTCGCGCGGTTGCGTGCGGAAGGTTGCACGGAGGTGCAGGGCTACCTGTTCAGCCGGCCCCGGCCGGCAAGCGAAGTGGCGGGATTGTTGCGCCGGCTCGATCATCGGCCGGCCATCGCCGCGGCATGAGGGCCCAGCCGAAGGGGCCGGCGTACGGCGCTCCGCCCATGCCACTCGGATGTTCTCCGGTGGGAAAGCCGGCGGGTCACGAACGGTTAGCGGACAACGCTGATCCGACGTCGGCGAGTGAACTGATGTCGGCCATCAAATTGCGCCGGGATTGCCGAAACCATCCCCAGCTTCACGGCGTATCGTCCAACGCTTCGCCGACGCACAGGCGTTCGGCATAAGCCTGCCTGCGGGCCGGTCCGCCGTCCTGCAATCCGTCCAAAACAAACAGAGTGCCAGCGGGACGCCAGGGATGCTCCGCGCCGGCAAGCACCTCCGCGCCAAAGTCAAAAGCCCGCAGGATCGCCGGGTGACACTTGGATCACGCTGCGCGCCGATCACGTCCAGGTCGGCCAGCAACGGAGGAATCTTTGGACGCGCCAATGCGGCCAACCCTGACGGCACGGGGCGGCTGACCTGGAGAGTTCCCGCTCGAGCACCGCGTGCATGATCAGCAGGCCGCGCAGGAAGCTGACGATCGCGGGCTTCCACATTCGCCCGCGTAAAGCGCCTGGAAATTCGCCAGCCGCTCCAGCCGATCATGCCGGCTGGCGGTCCTGGTTCTCTGCCGGCCACCTGAGCAAGTGCCCGGTAGCAGCCGTAACCAACCGGGCGCCGGCCTCGACCAACCGGGCGCCAGCCGCAACCAACCGAGTGCGAGCCTCGACCGACCGGGCGCGAGCCTCGACCGGCCGGGCGCGAGCCTCGACCGGCCGGGCGCGAGCCGCAGCCAACCGAGTGCGGCTTGTGCGCCACCGCGCACCGGCAATGATCGCGCAGCACCATGCCGGCCCTCCGCGAAAGCTTGCATTGGCGCACCGGCGCACCTTTATGCTGCGCTGCATTATAGCCCAGGCTCGTCATGACCGTCCCTCGCCTTAACCCCGCCGGTCGTTTCAACCCTGACTTGCTGTTCCGGCCACACTCCGTGGCGGTGATCGGCGCCAGCACCGAGGCCGGCGCGCAGATTTCCGCCAACCTGAGCCTCGGCGCGTTTCGCGGCACGGTGCGATCGGTGGAAACCGCGGCCGACCTGACCGCCGCACCCGACCTCGCCGTGCTGGCCGGAGCGCCGCCGACGATTGCCCCCGCGCTCGAAGTTCTGGCTGCCGCCGGCTGCTACGCCGCCCTGGTCCCCGGCCCGGCGGAGGGTCTGGCCGAAGCCGCCCGGGCCACCGGCGTGCGGGTGCTGGGTCCGCGCAGCTTCGGCCTTGCCGTCCCCGCCATCGGCCTGAACGCGAGCCGCGCGCATATCCCACCGCCGCCCGGCCGCCTCGGGCTGGTGTCGCAGTCGGCGGCGCTGTGCCGCACGGTAATCGACTGGGCCGGCCCGAACGGCGTCGGCTTCAGCCATATCGTCGGCGTCGGCGGCAACGCGGATATCGGCTTCAGCCTCGTGCTCGACTGGCTCAGCCGGGACCCCAACACCGGCGCCATATTGCTCGACATCCGCCGGCTGAAGGACCGCCGCGCCTTCCTGTCCGCCGCCCGCGCTGCCGCCCGCCTCCGACCGGTCGTGGCGATCCGCGCCGGCGTCCGCCTGCTGGACGGCGGCGCGGGCGAGGCCGAGCTGGCGTTCGAAGCCGCCCTCCGCCGCGCCGGCGTCCTCAGCGTGCGCCGCCTGGAGGATTTGCTTGCCGCCGCCGAGACCCTGTCGCGCGCCCGCCCGGCCCGCGGCGAGGCGCTGGCGATCGTCACCAACAGCATCGGCGCCGGCCGGCTCGCCGCCGACGCGGCGCTGCTGGACGGCCTGCCGCTCGCGCAACTGGCCAACGCCAGGCATGGCATGGTCCACGTGCCTCTCGAAGCCGCGGCGCAGCTCGCGGCGACCGCCGGCGCGGTGGCGGCAGCACCGGAGGTGGGCGGCGTGCTGGTGGTGCATGCGCCCGCCGGAACCGAGGACGCGGCGTCGATCGACGCGCTGGTTGCGGCCGCCCCGTCGTTCCGCGTGCCGCTGCTGGTGTGCGCCATGGGCGAGACCACCGGCGCGCTGCACCGCGCGACGCTGGTGAAAGCCGGGCTTGCCGCCTTCGCCACGCCGGCGCTGGCGGTGCGCGGCTTCCAGCACCTGGTGCGCGACCGCCGCAACCGGGCCGCGGCACGCGAGCTGCCGCCCAGCGCGGTGCTGTCGCTCGCGCCCGACCGCACCGCGGTGCGCCGGCTGTTCGCCCAGGTGCGGCGTGCCGGAAGGCTGACGCTGTTCCAGGACGAGGCGCTCGACGTGCTGGCGGCGTACGGCATCCCCGGCGTGCCCACCCGCTGGGTCGCCCAGGCCGAGGACGCCCCGGAGGCCGCCGCATTGCTCGGCTTTCCGGTGGTGGTGAAGCTGCGCCTGGCGGTGCCGCCGCGGGACCGGCCGCCCGGCGCGCTGGCGCTGGACCTGCACGACGCGGACGAGGCGCGCGCCGCCGCCCGGCTGCTGGTCGCCCGGCAGTTACGGCGCGCGCGCAGTGCCGCCGGTACACGCCCCGATGCGGGCATCCTGGTGCAGCGCCAGATGGTGCGGGCGCGCGAGCTGAGCGTCCGGGTGGCGGACGATGCGACGTTCGGACCGGTCATCGCGATTGGCCCGGGCGGCACCGCGACGGACGGAACCGAGGACCTCGCAATGGATCTGCCGCCACTCAACCTGCCGCTGGCGCATGGCCTGATCGGACGCTGCCATGCCGGCGCCAGGCTTGGCCAGGCGCTGCGGGACCTGCCGGCGGCGGATGAGCAATCGGTGGCGGAGATCCTGGTGCGTATCAGCCAGTTGATGGTCGATTGGCCGGAGATCGCCGCGCTGGAGGTGCCGGCGTTGTTCTCTGACGCCTCGGGCGCGACCGCGGCCGATGCCTGGCTGCGGTTGCGCGCGGCTGACGAACCGCCGGCGGTGCTGGCCATCGCGCCCTACCCGTCCGAACTGGTGGAACTGTGGTCGGGTGGCGGCGCGGAAAGCTTCGTGATCCGCCCGATCCGCCCGGAGGACGCCGAGCAACATGGCCTGTTCTTCCGCCGGCTGCCGGCGATGGACGTGCGGTACCGGTTCTTCTCGACGATGCGCGAGCTGTCGCAGGAGCAAACGGCGCGGCTGACGCAGGTGGATTACGACCGGGAGATGGCGTTCCTCGCGGTGCGCGAGGCGACCGGCGAGACGGTCGGCGTGGCCCGGCTGGTGCGTGAACTGGACAGGCGCAGCGGCGAGTTCGCGGTGATCGTGCAACCGGACGTGAAGGGGCATGGGCTGGCCTCGCACCTGATGCACCGGCTGATCGACTGGGCGCGGCAGTGCGGCATGGCCGAGGTGGTCGGGCAGGTGCTGGCGGAAAACGCGCCGATGCTGGCCTTCGTGCGGCATCTCGGGTTCAGCCTGCGCCGCATGCCGGAGGAGCCCGACGTGATCGAGGCACGGCTGGTCCTGTAACCTCTCCCGCTTCGCGGGAGAGGTCGCGCGGAGCGCCGGGCGAGGGTGATCGGACCGGCACGCAGCACTCTTCGCGCCGGGAGAAAGCAGCGTGCCCACCCGATCACCCTGACCGCTGGACGTCTCAACCCCCGAGGTCAAGTGCCCCCCTACAGGTGGATACGCGTCGCGCTCGCTGGCGAGCGTCCTCTCGACTTGCTCGATACGGACGAAGGCGCCCGTGAGGTCGAGACCTTGCTTGGCCGCATCGCCCACGGGATCGCCGCGTGACCGCCTGAGCGCGGAGTGCCGCGCGGGTGTTGGCATGGCGACTGTGCCGCGCAGCTTTTGCGGATCTGACGGGAGAGGGTGAACGTCACTATGGCGGCCGGTGGAACACGCCCGGCCACCCGGTTGTCTGTGCGGCGTCCGATGCCGCATTGGCGGTGCTCGAGGTCCGGGTCCATCTCGACCTGCCGCCGGACCTGCTGCCGGATGACTATCTACTGCTGACAATCGACCTGGGCGACCTGACGACCGAACACGTCGCGACCATACCAACCGATCCGGCCGCATTCGGCGACACGTGGTTGCGGGAGCAGCGGACGGCGTTGCTGTTGGTCCCCTCGCTGATTGTGCCGGAGAGCGCCAACGTCTTGCTCAATCCTGTCCATCCGCACGCGGCGCGCGCCAGCATCGTCGCTCGCCGCCGGTTCGCGTTCGATCGCCGGCTGTGGCTGCCGTTGTGAGTTGCCACCTGTTTTCCTATCGAACAAGGCGACTAAGGGTCCGTTCGGGAACAATCGAATCAATTGGGGCGAGTTGCAGCTCCCTGTGTCATGGCCGGGCTTGGCCTGGCTTGGCCCGGCCATGACACAGGGCTTTGCGGTGCGCCTGGTTGAAGCAGTTATCTCCCTCCGGCCCCTAAGAAGCACCAACACGCTCGGCGAGGTGGCTCGGCGCCCGCTACGCCTCCCGGTACGACAGCAGCAGCAACCCGCAGAACAGCAGGCACGCGGGCCAAACCCAGCCGGCGATCCGCACCGCTGTGCCGTCGGTGCGCGGGTCCAACCGCAGTTCCAGCCAGCGCGACCAGCCGGCGACGATGCCGGCCAGCGCCAGCGGCGTATGCGTCAGCTCGATCAGCAACTGGTCCTTGAGGTTGGCGATGGCGTGGCTGTGGGTCAGCAGCATCGCGCCGCCGCCGGCGCATAGCAGCGGGAACACCAGCGCGGCGTGGCGGTTGTCCCAGGCGGTCGCGCGCACCCGCCACTCGAACGCGGCGAACACGAGGATCAGCAGCACGAAGAAGCGGTGCTGCAACACCTCCACGTCGCGGAAGCTCTCCAGGAAGCCGATATCGCCGAGCGGCCATGTCTCCGGGTCCGATCGGAAGAACAGGAACACGCCGAGCCCGGCGAACAGCAGCGGCCAGTGCCGCGCCCAGCGCAGCCCGGCCCGCTGCCCAAGCGCCAGCAGCCCGATCGCCACCACCAGCAACCCGGCCCAATGATGGTTGTATTCCGACCAGGCGATGTCGGCGGCGTTGCGTGGCGGCAGGTCGCCGGAGCCGGGTACGAACGCCGCCTGCGGCGCGGCGCGGCGATGGGCCGCCTCGACGTCCAGCTTCGCCTGCAATTCCGGCAACGCCAGAGCGTCATGGTCAGGGCTGCTCAGGCGCGGCCATTCCGGGGTGTTGCGTTCGACGATTTCCTGCCAGCTCACCCGGTCCTGCGTCAGGTCCACCGCCGGCGGCACCGAGGTCAGCGACGCGGCGGCGAAGAAGATCGACACGCCGATGCCGATCTCGACCTCCGCGAAGCGCCGCAGCCGGAGGACCGGCGTGGCGGGATTGGCGCGCAGGCGTTCGACGAGCAGGAAATTCATGCCGCCGAGGGCCAGCAGCAGCAGGAACATGGCGATCTTGGCGCCGACCATGACGCCGTAGGCGGTGCCGTAGAAGCCTTGCAAGTTGCCGACATAGAACCAGAACATCGTCGCCCCGCTGGCCAGGATGCAGGCCACGCCGGCCATCGACATGCGGGAGAACCGCGCGCCGACCAGCCGCCATGCGGCGCCGCCCTCGACGCGGCGCAACGCCAGCAGGAAGCAGGGAATGCCGCCGATCCAGATCGCCGCGCCGAACTGGTGCAGCCACTCCACCACCAGCAGCGGCACGCGGTCGTCGAGCCGCGCCACGGCGTGCGTGGTCAGCGTGGCCGCGGCGAGTTCCACCAGGGCGAGGCCGGCCAGCAGCGGCACCGGCGCGCGGGCGGCGCGGACGAACAGCAGCGCCGCGATGACGCCGGCGATGGCCATCTTGATCAGGCCGGCGATGGCGAACTGCGCGGCCAGCACGTCGGTGACGGAGAGATCGACGGTGCCGACCAGCACGGCGGTCTGCAACGCGACCGTGGTGGCCTCGCACAGCAGCAGCGCGACGGCGCCCCAGGCGGCGATGCGCTGCGTCCCCTGCACTACCGCCGCGCCGGCGGTGCCCAGGCGCGGGGCGAGCGGACGCGCCAGCAATGCCAGGAAGAACACACCGCCGAGGGCGATCGACTGCGCCAGGATCGTCAGCCCATGCACGACGATGGACAGGTAGCCGAACAGGTCGATCAGCAGGTCCACGCGTCAGGGACCCACGGTGAAGGGCACGTCGCCTCGGGTGATGTGGCCGTCGATGGCCAGCACCTGCCAGCGCAGGACATAGGCGCCTTGGGCCAGCGTGGCGGCGGTGTTCATCTCGTCGGGGGCGCCCTCGGCGGCGATCGGCAGCGTGGCCTGGGTGTGGTCCGGCCGCGTGAGGGTCAGCCGCGAGCGGGCCCGGTCGATGCGGCTGTTGTATTGCAGGTGGATGGCGACGTTGCCGGGGGCGACGGTGCCGCCCTGCGCCGGCTGGCTGGCGATCAGGATGGCATGGGCGGCGGCGGCGCGTGGGACGAGCAAAGCGCCGAACGCAAGGCCGAGCGTTGCCAGGACCGCCGGTCGGCGGGTGGGCGTGAGGCGATGGTGCGGCAACTCGGTCTCCCGGCGTCTTGCATGGGCGGCGTGTTAGCGCGAGTCCGGGGTGCTCGGCCAGGGGAGGCCGGGGTGGACCGGAGAGCCGCCTACCGTGCGTCCGGAGGTTCCTGGGAGTCGAGAAGAAAGCAAGGAGATTCTAACACGGATTAGCACGGAAAGCAGTTTCAGCCACGGATTAGCACGGAAAGCATAAATCCAGCCGTGCAGCGCGGCGTCGTGCGGACCCGTCGAACTTCCACTGTCCGTGCTAATCCGTGGCTAAAGCTGCTTTCCGTGCTGATCCGTGTCAAAAGCGGTGCTGCAAGCAGCCCCCTTGCGATGCAAGGGATTCCGTTGCGTCCGCCAATCGGCTGGCCAGGTCGGGCGACAGGCGCTTCGCCAGCCTCGCATGCGCCTTGCGCCACACCAGGATCGCGCCTTCCAGCCGCCGCGCGCCGGTTTCGGTAAGCCACACCATCCGGCGCCGCAGGTCGGTCTCGACCGTGGCGATTTCGATCAGCCCCTCGCCTTCCAGGGTGCGCAGATTGCGCGAGAGCGTCGATTGATCCAGGCCGCTGCGCTGCGCCAGCGCGCCCAGCGTGTCATCGGCGATCACCGCGATCTGCGCCAGCAGGCCGAGCTGCGCGACGGTCAGCCTCGCTCCGGCCATCTCGCGATCGAGGAACTGGGTGATGCGCCGCGCCGCCAGCCTGCTGTTCCAGCCTGCGCAATGCTCGATCAGTGCGGCGGCATCGGTCCGCAGCGTCTTTCGCGGTTGTCTTGGCTTGCCCATAGGTCTATGCATATACATTATTTGCAGATGCATGGAAAGGCCTCTCGCATGGATCCCAGGACCGGACTTCGATACGGCGTGGCCACCCCGGCGGCGTTCGCCGGCAAGACCGGCCGGGAGATTCTGCAGGCGATCATCGACGGCGAACTGCCACAGCCACCAATCGCCGAGGCGATGTCGTTCTGGATCACCGAGGTTGGTGATGGCGTTGCCGTGTTCGAAGGCGAGCCCGGCGAGCATCTGTTGAACCCCATGGGTGCCGTGCATGGCGGCTGGGCGCTGACGCTGATCGATAGTGCCGGCGGCTGTGCGGGCATGTCCCTGTTGCCGCCGGGATCGGCGTTCGCCACGATCGAGACCAAGGGCAATCTCGCCCGTCCGATCACCAAGGACACCGGACGGGTCCGCGCGGAGGGGCGCGTCGTCGTGCAGGGCCGGCAGGTCATTTCGACCGAGGCGCGGGTGCTGAACAAGGCGGGCAAGGTGCTGGCGCATGGCACCTCGACGCTGATGGTGGTGGGGGCCGGACGATGACAACGTTGGCGGTCAGGCGCGTTTACGAGCCACCGGGCGACGGCGACGGAACCCGCATCCTGGTCGATCGGCTATGGCCGCGCGGGATGACGAAGGAGAAGGCGCGGATCGACCTGTGGCTGAAGGACATCGCGCCGAGCAATGCACTGCGCAAGCGTTTCCACGGCAAGCCGGATGACTGGGATGCGTTTCGCGTGGCTTACGCGGAGGAGTTGGAAAGTGCGGCTGGCCAGGCCGCCACGCAGGAACTGCTTGCCCGGTTGCGCCGCGGACCGGTCACGCTGCTTTACGCAGCGCACGATGAGGAACACAACAACGCGGTCGCGCTGAAGCTGTGGCTGGAACAGCGGCGGGGTGGGCGTTAGCTGCCGCGTTGTTCATTGGTCGGCCTGTCCATGCCGCATTGTCATTGCGAGGAGCGTAGCGGTCCCCGGGCTTGACCCGGGGACCGCTACGCTCCTCGCAATGACAACGTGGCATGGACAGTTCCCTTCGCAGCCCTCACGCCGCTTGCAAAATCGCGTCCGCCGCCTTCTCTGCAATCATGATGACGGTGGCGTTGGTGTTGCCCGACACAACGGTCGGCATGATCGACGCGTCCACCACGCGCAAATGCTGCAACCCCTTCACCCGCAGCGACGTATCGACCACCGCCATCGGCCCGGGGCCCATCATGCACGTGCTGGTCTGGTGGAACGTGGTGCCGCCGGTGGCGCGCACGTGGTTCAGCAGGTCCTCGTCGGTTTGCGCTTGCGGGCCGGGCATTTCCTCGCCACTCACGTATTGCCGCATCGCCCTGGTGGCGAAGATGCGGCGCGAGACTTTCAGGCCGGCGACGATGGTATCCTTGTCGCC
>DATHNI010000380.1:0-16454 GCA_035486135.1 Acetobacteraceae bacterium | reverse complement strand
TTCGATTCTCTCCGCGGCAACCAATGCGATGTCGAGTATGCGACGGCGGCGTTCGACAGATACGAACCGATCGAACTTCGACCGGAAGATGATCTCGCGATATTCGTCTTCGACCGCCTGCAACAGAATTAGCCGGTTAGGACACCGTACGGCCCGCAGAAGCGCACGTTCGGGAATGCTGTCGGCTTTGATGGCTGTGGACACAAAGGTGGAAGCGTCCAGGACTACGATCAAGCGGATCGCTCTGCCCGCCACGCCGCAAGTTCTGCGTCGACATCCGCGTCCGTCAGCCCGTTGGCGCGCGCTTCCCACTTCGCGTCGGCGATTGCCTCCGCCCACGCGTCGCTCACCCGTCCATCCTTGAGCAGGCTGCTGAGGTAGCGGCCTGCTGCCTCACGTCGGGCTGGACTGTCAAAGGCTTTGGCGACCTCGGCATCAACCGGGATGGTCACATCGACCGTGTTATCCGTTCTCGCCTCCTGCTGGGCGTATATAGACGTTCGGGCGGGAATGGCACCTGTGCCGGATCGCCTGAACGCCGCAGCACTGCCTCCCGCCGCGCCTAACGTTCTCACGTAACGTTGATCTGCTCAGCGCGCTGGGAAATCGTTCGACTGTCGCCACGAACCGCGCCGCCATGCAGCGCTTGGAACGCTGCTCACAATCGACACGGGCAGCAAGCACCACCGGTTGCCAACCTTGCGACGCGAGACACTTTCCAGCACGGATGGCCGGGGCAAGTTAAGCCACGACAATACGGCCTACATCTGCGAGTCTGGCGATACCACCACGCAGCCCATCCGCATGTGGCTCAGCTTCTCGCAAGCCTGCGCCGCCGCCTCATGCGACAGCCCGGTCATTCGCGCGCGCCACAGCACGCTGTGCGACGTGCGAACGCTGGCGACGTGGGGATGCGCCACCGCCAGTTCGACATGCGCGTGCACGCGCGCGTTGCCGAGTGCGAGGTTTGCCTCGCTCTCCCGGGCGAACGCGCCGACCTGGATCGCCCATTCCCCCTTCTCCGGCAGAGCGCCCGCGTAGTGGCGGAACGGCACCGGCTCGGCGTTGGCAGAATTGATCAGATGAAAACTGCGCCCGGGCGGCGGCGGCGGCGGCGCCACCAGCGCGTATTGCTGCTGCGGCGGCGCGGCGAGGCGCGGCGGCTCCGGCAGTTGCGCCACCTGCACCGGCACTTGTGCGGGCACGCGCCCACCGCCGCCGTAGCGGCTGGCGTACTGCGCCGTACGGCCATAGCGGGTGCCCGCCGGGATGTAGGTCGGCAGCGCGTTCATCGCGTATTGCTCGGCCGGCGAGCGATGCTCGGGATACACGCCCACGATGTTGGGGCCGATCATCGCCACGTAGCGGCGCGTTTCGTCCGGCAGCGGCCGGTTGTTGCTGAGGTAGTCGTCCAGCCGGTTCGGCCCAGCGTTATAGGCGGCCAGGAAGCCAGGCGAGCCATAGATGTCATACATCTCGCGCATATAGGCGACGCCGGCGAGGATGTTGTTGTGCGGATCGAACGGATCGTCGCCCAGGTTGTACTGCTGGCGCAGTTCGTCATAAGTCGAAGGCATCACCTGCATCAATCCCATCGCGCCGGCGCCCGACGTGATGAGCTGGCCGTTGAGATACTCGTTGCCGCCGGATTCCACGTGCATCACGGAGCGAATCCACAGCTCGGGCACATCGAATCGTGCCGACGCCTCCTGGATATACGGACCCCATGGATCTTCCGGCGGGCCCGGCGGGACGTAGTTGTTGCGCGCATGCTGTACGTATCGGGCGGCTTCCTGAGTTGCCGACGGGCCTGACGTATGCGAAGCGCAGGCGGCGAGCAGGGCAAGAACGCCAAACGAAGCGGTGGCGCGGGCAACACGAGTGTAGCTGGGCATCCGACAGGGCCTCCGTCGTGGCGCGGCCGCAATGGCCGGAGGGCACGGCGGCCGGTTGGCCGTCGCTTGAGGTAGGTAGGCAGGAAACTGTCGTAACCCCTTATAGCAGATCGCTGATGGGCGCAAGATCGTATCGCGGGGGTGGCGCTGGACTAATCAGCGCTTGCATCTGGCGGCGAAATTTGCACGATAACGCAACAGCGACCAACCGTGCGGATTCCCAAACGATGCCGTTGCGACCTGCCAGTTTCTGCGTTCTGCTGCTGCTTGCCGGCTGCGCGACGCATCCGGAACAACCGGTCCCGAAAGCACAGGCCGCGCCTGTCGCGCCGCCGCCGGCCGGCGTGCCCGGCACTATCCTGGCAATGCGTCCGGTGCCAGCAGAACCCCGAGGGCCAGCGCGAATTCTGCTGTCCAGCCTTGGCGGTTCGGATGCCTTGGCCGACGGCCACGCGTTTGAATTCATCGTTCGCACCGCGAGCGGAGCGACAATCTCCATCGTGCAGCCGCAGACCGATGGGCTGCACGCGGGCGAGCGCGTCAGCATCCTGCGCGGCGCCGAAACCCGCATCGAGGCGCCGGCGGCGAATTGAAGGACCGCTGCGCCGCCGCGTCACGGCGGGCCCTCGCGCCAATCGCCCGAGAACCGGCTCCGGCCAGCCATGACGCATCAGCCATGACACACCAGCCATGACACACCAGCCATGACACAGGGGACGCGAGCCCGGCGCGGTTGCCCAAGCCGGGTGGATGGGCTATCCGCCCGCCGCGCATGATGACTGGCACACCGCCCGCAGCGAGGGACGCGCTGCTCGACCTTCGCGCCGACATGTCGTTCGCGGCGCGCAACCGTCTGGCCATGCGCGATGTTGCGAGTGGCACCTCGCTGTGGCGCCTGGCCTGGACGCTGGGCTGGCTCGACATCAAGCTGCGCTATCGCGGTTCGATGCTCGGTCCGTTCTGGCTCACGCTGTCCACCGGCATCATGGTGGGTTCGCTCGGCGTGCTGTACTCGACGCTGTTCCACATGAATGTGCAGGAGTACCTGCCGTTCCTGTCGCTGTCGATTGTGTTGTGGAACTTCCTCAGCGCGCTGGTCAGCGAAGCCTGCCTGACGTTCACCGAAGCTGACTCGGTGATCCGCTCGGTTCGCATGCCCTTCTTCGTCTTCGCCATCCGCATCGTGATGCGCAATTTGCTCGCCCTGGCCCACAACATTCTGGTGATCGCCGTCGTCTTCGCCGTGTTCCTGATATGGCCCGGCTGGCACGCGTTCTTGGCTTTTCCCGCCCTTGTCCTCTGGGTGGTGGATGCGCTCGCCCTGGCGATGTTGCTCGGCAGCTTCTGCGCGCGGTTCCGCGACATTCAGCCGATCGTGAACAGCGTCATGCAGATCGCCTTCTTTTTGACGCCGGTCATCTGGAAGCCCGAACAACTCAAGGACCGAGCTGACCTGCTGCCGCTCAGCCCGTTCTTCGACGTGCTGGACATCGTTCGCGCGCCATTGCTCGGCGACATACCAACCGCGATGACATGGCTTGGGGCCGTGCTGTACAGCCTTCTGCTGTGCGGCGCTGCATGGAGCTTGTTTGCCCGCGCCCGCGGCCGTCTCGCTTTCTGGCTCTAGATACGCATGGCACCACGAACCAGAGCACGCGTCAGCATCGAGGCGGTGTCCGTCTCGTTTCCGCTGTACCACGGCAACGCGCGCAGCCTGAAGAAGCTGGTGTTCGCCGCCGCGTCCGGCCGGCTGGGTCAGGACCGCCAGCACCGCGTCGTTGTGGAGGCCTTGCGCAACATCAGTTTCAGCCTGCGTGGCGGTGACCGGCTGGGGCTGATCGGCAGCAACGGGGCCGGCAAGACGACGCTGCTGCGCACGCTCGCCGGCATTTATGAACCGGTGACCGGCCATGTCCGTGTCGAGGGCAGCCTGAACGCCTTGCTCGATCCAACCCTGGGCATGAACCTCGATCTGACCGGCCGCGAGAACATCATGCTGCGTGGCCTGTACAACGGCATGCCACGCAGCGCGCTGGCGCAACTCGAAGAAGACGTGACGGCGTTCGCCGGCCTCAGCGACTTCATCGACCTGCCGGTGCGCATCTATTCGTCAGGCATGGTCGTGCGGCTGGGCTTCGCGCTCGCCACCGCGATCCGGCCGCAGATCCTGCTGATGGACGAGTGGATCCTGGCCGGCGACGCGCAGTTCCTCGACCGGGCGAAGCTGCGGCTCGAAACGATGGTGCGCGGCGCCGATATCCTCGTGCTGTCCACACATGATTCGGCAATCATCCGGACCTGGTGCAGCCGCGTGTTGTGGCTCGACGAGGGCCGCATCCGCGCCGACGGACCACCGGAGGAGGTGCTGGCGCAATATCTCGGCCATTCGCTTGAACCGCGGACGGAAGCGGCGGCAACGGAACACCTCTGAACCCCTTGCTGCCGGCGCGACGCTGCCATTAGCTTGCGCCTGTCGGAGCAGGAGGCACGGATGCGCAAGAGTGGCTGGTTGAGCGGACTTTTATTGGCGGCCGGATTGACCCTCGCTACACCGGCAGCGGCGCAGAAGTCAGCCGACACGCTGCGCGTCACCTGGCGGGATGCGGTTCCCGATGTGGATTTTTACCACAACTCGTTGCGATCCGGCTTCATCCTGCAGATCCATGCCTGGGACACGCTGGTCTACCGCGACCCCGACACGTTCCAGATCCGGCCATTGCTCGCCACCGCCTGGAAGCCGGTGGACGACACGACCATCGACTTCACGCTTCGTCAGGGCGTGACCTTCCAGAATGGCGACAAGTTCAGTGCCGACGACGTGGTCTATACGATCAACAGCGTGCTCAATGACAAGACGCTGTCGGTGCCGAGCAATTACCAGTTCATCGCCGGTGTGGAGAAGCTGGACGACTACCATGTGCGGCTGAAGCTCAAGCGCGTGTTTCCTGCCGCGCTGGAATACGTCGCCATGGTGCTGCCGATCTGGCCGCAGGCCTATCGCGAGAAGGTCGGGGTCGAGCAATACTCGAAACAGCCGATCGGTGCCGGGCCTTACCGGATCACCCGGGTGGACGGCACCACCGAGATCGATATGGAGCGTTACGACGGCTATTATGCCGACAGCCCCAAGGGCAAGCCGCCGATCCGGTTCATCAAGATCCATGAAGTTCCCGACGCCGCCACCGAAATGGCGGAGTTGCTGGGCGGCCGTGCTGATTGGATCTGGGATTTCAGCCCCGACCAGTTTGATTCGGTGGCGCGGATGCCGAATCTCCAGGCGCTACGGGCCGAGACGATGCGCATCGCCTATCTCAGCCTGGACGCTGCCGGCCGTACCGGCGCGGACAATCCGCTGACCAAGGAGAAGGTGCGCCAGGCAATCGCCTATGCGCTGGATCGCGCCACCATGGCGAAGCAGTTGATGCAGGGCAACTCGCGGCCGCTGGATGCGCCGTGCTTCCCCACCCAGTTCGGCTGCGCGCAGGCGGAGGCGGTGCAGTACCCGTACAATCCCGCGAAGGCGAAGCAGTTGCTGGCGGAGGCCGGGTACCCCAACGGTTTCGACACCGAGTTGGTGTCTTATCTGCTGCCGCAATGGGAAGGCGCGGTGCAGAATTACCTGGGCGCGGTCGGCATCAACGCCCACGTGACGCACTTGCAGGTTGGCGCCGCGGTGCAGCGTGCCATCGAGGGCACGGCGCCGCTGAATTTCGGCAGTTGGGGCAGCTACTCGATCAACGACGTGTCGGCGATCCTGCCGTATTTCTTCACCGGCGGCGGCAACGACTACGCGCATGACCCGGAGGTGGACAAGCTGGTGACCGAAGGCGGCAGCACCACGGATCCCGACCAGCGGCGGAAGTTCTACAGCCAGGCGATCAAGCTGATCACCGAACGCGCCGAGTGGCTGCCGATGTTTACCTACGTCAAGACCTATGGATTCTCGCGGCAGTTGAATTTCAAGCCGTATCCCGACGAGTTGCCGAGGTTCTACCTGAGCAGTTGGAAATAGAAGCGTGTCTCCCGCGCTGCGCGCGGGCTAAGAAGAAACCTCTCCCGCTTCGCGGGAGAGTTTCCTCTCACCTCCCCCACTTGTAAGACCGCGACACGTCGCGCACCCTCCCACCGCTACCGCGCTTCGGAGCGCGGGCCTTGGGAGGAAGCAAATGCAGCAACAGACAAGCCCGCATCGCGAGCCGCGCGAGACGTCGCGTCGTGACTTCGTGCGTGCCGCCGCCGGGGCGGTCGGAGCCGCCGTGATCGCACCTGCGGCACTGGCACAGCAGGCCAACCCCAACCTCGGCACACCACCCAGCGTCATCACCAATCCGCCGCGGCAATGGGGTCACCACGCGCCACCGGAGATCTACCCCGATCCCGACATCGTCGTCATCGACCCGTCATTCGAATCGCTGCTCCTCGACATCACCGCGATCCATCGGGTCGCCACCGGCTTCCGCTGGGCGGAAGGTCCGGCCTGGTGCAGCGAGGGCCAGTATCTCGTGTTCAGCGACGTGCAGGGCAACACGCAATACCGCTTCCTGTGGGACAACGGCCGCACCACCGCCTTTCGCAAGCCGTCCAACAACAGCAACGGCAACTCGTTCGACTATCTGGGCCGCCAGCTCTCCACCGAGGACTTCTTCCGTCGCGTCATCCGCTGGGAGCATGACGGCACGATGACCGTGATTGCGGATTCCTTCGACGGCAAGCCGCTCAATTCGCCGAACGACCTGGTGCCACATCCGGACGGCAGCATCTGGTTCACCGACCCGTCCTATGGCGGCACTCTGTCGGAAGGCCATCCCGACGCGGCGGGAGGTCCCAGCAACGCGCAAGGCTTGCTCAACCCGCTCATCGGCGCCGAAAACGCCGGCACGATCGGCGGCGCGAAGCGTGAGCTGCCCACGCAAACCTATCGTTGGGATCCCAGCGGCAGGCTGGATGCGGTACTCACCGAGGATCAGGTGCCGGACCCGAATGGAATCTGCTTCTCTCCCGATCACAAGACTTTGTACGTGATCAGTACCGGCAAGGGCCCGGGCGATACCGGCCCCGGCGGCAAGAATATCGTGTTCGCGTTCGACATGCAGGGCAACAAGCCGGCCGCCCAGCGGGTGTTCACCGACATGATGGTGGACGGCGTGCATTGCGGACCGGACGGCATGCGTGCCGATGTGTTCGGCAATTTGTGGATCAGCTCGAACACGGTACTCGGCTATGCCGGGGTTGTGGTGTTCAACGCACAAGGCAAGCTGATCGGCCGCATCCGATTGCCCGAGGTCTGCGCGAACCTCGCGTTCGGCGGACCGAAGCGCAACATGCTGTTCATGTGTGCCAGCCAGTCGCTGTACATGTTGCAAGTGCAGACCCAGGGCGCCGCACCGGGATAACAGTACACCTCTCCCGCTGCGTGGGAGAGGTGAACGCTTCGCGCGGTTGCCGCGTTTCAGCGCCCCGCCGCGGCGCGCCGTTGCGCCAGCGTGGCCGCCAGCTCGATCGCCGCAATCAGGCTGGTCGGATCGGCCACGCCCTTGCCCGCGATATCGTAAGCGGTGCCGTGATCCGGCGAGGTGCGCACGATCGGCAGCCCGAGCGTCACGTTCACTCCATGATCCATGTCCAGCGTCTTCAGCGGAATCAACGCCTGGTCGTGGTACATGCAGATCGCCACGTCATACCGAGCGCGTGCCGCGGCGGTAAACATCGTGTCGGGCGGCCAGGGGCCGGACACGTCGATGCGCTCGGCGCGCAGGATCGCCATGGCCGGCGCGATGATCGTGGCTTCCTCATCGCCCAGCGCGCCTTGCTCGCCGGCGTGCGGATTGAGCCCGGCGATCGCCAGCCGAGGCCGCGCGATGCCGAAGTCCCGGCGCAGCGCGGCATCCGCGGTGCGCGCCGCCATCAGGATCATGTCGGTGGTCAACATGGCAAGGGAGTCGCGCAGCGAGGCATGCACGGTGACCGGCACCACACGCAACTGCGGCGAGGCCAGCATCATGATCTGCTTCCCCCCCGCGCCGGTCAGTGCCGCGAGGAACTCCGTATGGCCGGGATAGGCGAACCCCGCGTCGTACAGCGCCGCCTTGTTGATCGGGTTGGTGACCACGCCGCCCACCGCGCCGCGTGATGCCAGTCCGGTGGCATGCTCTATCGATTCAATCACCGCGCGTGCGTTGGCTTTGTCGGGACGCCCCGGCAACGCGGGAACCGCAAGCCGCACCGGCAATACCGGCAAAGCGTCGCCGAACGCTTCGACAGCAGCCGCAGGGCCGGTCACCACGCGGATCGGAACGTCGCAGTTCATGGCAGCCGCGAGGGTTGCGAGGCGGTCCGGATCGTCCAATGCGACGAAGCAAAGCCCTGCGCGGCGCAGCGCCTGCCAGGCACGCAGCGTCAACTCGCCGCCGATGCCTGCGGGATCGCCCATGGTCAGTGCAAGCGGCAGCATGATCCGTGCCTCCGGGAATATAACACCTCTCCCGCGCTGTGCGCGGGAGAGGTCGATGGTGCGAAGCACCGAGGGTGAGGGTGATCAGATCGGCACGCTGCATTCTCGCGGCGCGAAGAATGCAGCGTGCCGACCCGATCACCCTCACCCTCGACGCTGATGCGTCTCGACCTCTCCCGCGAAGCGAGAGAGGTTTAGTGTTTTCAGATATGCAGCGCGCGGCCGTCCGCGGCCAGCGCCGCTTCCTTCACCGCCTCGTTCAAACTGGGATGCGCGTGGCACGTGCGTGCGACGTCCTCGGCCGATGCACCGAACTCCATCGCCACCGCTAACTCGGCGATCAGCGTCCCGGCATCGGGCCCGATGATGTGTGCGCCCAGCAAGCGGTCCGTCGTCTTGTCGGCCAGCAGCTTGACGAAGCCGTCGGTGTCGCCCATCGCCCGCGCCCGCGCATTCGCAGTGAACGGGAACTTCCCAACGTTATAGGCCACACCTGAGGCTTTCAGCTCTTCCTCGGTCTGCCCGACCGATGCAACCTCGGGCCAGGTGTAAACCACGCCGGGGATCACGTCGTAGTTCACGTGCCCGGCCTGGCCGGCGAGAATCTCTGCCACCGCAACCCCCTCATCCTCGCCCTTGTGCGCCAGCATCGGCCCGGCGATCACGTCGCCGATCGCGTAGATGCCCGGCACATTGGTGGCGTAATGAGCATCGGTCTTGACCCGGCCACGCTCGTCCAGCGCGACGCCGGCATCGTCCAGCCCCAGACCCTGCGTGAACGGCCGCCGGCCAATCGACAGCAGCACGATGTCGGCCTTGATTTCTTCCGCCGCGCCGCCCTTCGCCGGCTCCAGCGTCAGCGTCACGCCGTCATTGCCGGTGCGCGCGGCGGTGACCTTCGTCCCCAGGCGGAATTGCAACCCCTGCTTGGCCAGGATGCGCTGGAAGGCGCGCGCCACCTCGCCGTCCATCGTCGGCACAATGCGATCGAGGAACTCCACGACGGTGACCCGCGCGCCCAGCCGCCGCCACACGCTGCCGAGCTCCAGCCCGATATAGCCCGCGCCGATCACCACCAAATGCTCTGGCACCTTGTCCAGTTCCAGCCCGCCCGTAGAGGTCACGATCCGTTGCTCGTCCACCTCGACACCGGGCAGCGGCATGCTCTCGCTGCCGGAGGCGATGATGATGTGCTTCGTCTCGTGCACCGTGCCGTCCACGTCCACCTTGCCGGGCGCGACAATGCGGCCGGTGCCTTTCAGCCAGGTCACCTTGTTCTTGCGGAACAGGAATTCGACGCCCTTGGTATTCGCGGTCACCACATCCAGCTTGCGCGCTTGCATGCGCGCCAGGTCCAGCTTGACCCCGTCCACCAGCACGCCATGCTCCGCCAGAGCGTGCCGCGTGTGGTCGAATTCCTCAGACGATTGCAGCAGTGCCTTGGAGGGAATGCAGCCGACATTGAGGCAGGTGCCGCCAAGCGTGGCGCGCTTCTCCACGCAGCCGACCTTCATGCCAAGCTGCGCCGCGCGCAGTGCGCAGACATAGCCGCCGGGGCCGGAGCCGATGATGATCACGTCGAATGGTTCGCTCATCTTCAATCCTCGGCAAGGTGGCAGACGGCTTCGGCATTGTTGCCGTCCGGGTCCAGCACGAAGGCGCCGTAGTAGTTCGGATGGTAGTTCGGGCGCAGTCCGGGTGGACCATTGTCGGTGCCGCCGGCGGCCAACGCGGCGGCGTAAAACTCCCGCACTTGCGCACGATCGGCGGCAACGAACGCCACGTGAACCGGTCCCGATCTGGCACCCGGGTTCAGCCAGAACTGCGGCTTGTGGTCCTTGCCGAAACCGGCCGCATCGCCGCCTTCCATCAGGACAGATATCCCCAGCGGCGCCAACGCGGCGATATAGAAGGCCTTGCTCTGAGCGAGGTCGCTGACGTGCAAGCTAACGTGGTCCAGAGTCATGGCGAGCATCCCAACCAATCAGGCTTCGTCGCAAGCAAGTAAGCAGGGTTCAACACAGATTTCACAGATTTCACAGATTCAGGCACAGAAAAGAAGCATGCATTTGTTCCTGCATCGATATGAGCGCCAAATTTCCCTTTCTGTGCCTGAATCTGTGAAATCTATGAAATCTGTGTTGTGCCCTGCTGACTTACTTACTTACTTGCCTGCTTGCCGCATCAAACCCCCAGCAACAGCCGCCGCGGGTCCTCGATCGCTTCCTTCACCCGCACCAGGAACGACACCGCCTCCGACCCGTCGATGATCCGGTGATCATACGACACCGCGAGGTACATCATTGGCCGGATCTCCACCTTCCCCGCCACCGCGATCGGCCGCTCCTGGATCTTGTGCATGCCCAGGATCGCCGATTGCGGCGGATTCAAGATCGGCGTGGACATCAGCGACCCGTACACACCCCCATTGGTGATCGAAAACGTGCCGCCGGTCAGTTCCTCCAGCTTCAACGCTCCCTCACGCACGCGCTTGCCGAAATCGGCAATGGTCCGCTCGATCTGCGCGAAATCCATCGCGTCGGCATCGCGGATCACCGGCACCACCAGCCCGGCCGGCCCACCCACCGCGATGCCCATGTGCACGAAGTTCTTATACACGATGTCGTCGCCGTCGATCTCGGCATTGACCGCCGGGAACTCCTTCAGCGCCACACAGCACGCCCGCACGAAGAACGACATGAAGCCCAGCCGGGCGCCGGCATGCTTCTTCTCGAACGCCTCGCGATAGGTGGAGCGCAAGGCCATCACCGCCGACATGTCCACCTCGTTGAAGGTGGTCAGCATCGCCGCGGTGTTCTGCGCCTCCTTCAACCGCGCCGCGATCGTCCGCCGCAGCCGCGTCATCCGCACGCGTTGCTCGCGCGGCTCCTCGACCCGGGGCGGCTTGGCGGCAGGCGGCACGGGGGGCGCCGGCGCCGGACGGTTCAGGAACGCCAGCACGTCGCCCTTGGTGATGCGCCCGTCCTTACCGCTGCCCTCGCCGACTTGCTCCGGCGCCACGTGCTGCTCTTCCATCAGCTTGGCAGCGGCCGGCAGCGGCTGCACGCCCGCGCCCGCCGGCCGCGATACCGGCCCGAGCGGCCGAGGCGGCGGATTCACCCCCGCCGGCGGATTGGCCGCCGCGCGCCCGGACCCGGCCGGCTCGAGTTCCGCCACCTCCCCCGACCGTGAAGCGGCAGAGGCCGGAGTAGCTTCGGGCTGTAGCGCTGGGGGCGCTACGCGTGGTGGGGCCGCCGGTGCTGCGGGGCGCGGTTGCGGCGGAGGTGCCGGACGCGCGGGGGCAGCCGACGGCGCGGCACCCCTCGCCCCGTCTTCCAGCATCGCCAGCAATGCACCGACCTCCACCTCGCCGCCCTCCGGCACCGCGATCGACGTCAGCACGCCCGCCGCCGGAGCGTTCACCTCCACGGTGACCTTGTCCGTCTCCAGCTCCACCAGCGGCTCGTCCACGGCAACCGTGTCGCCTTCGTGCTTCATCCAGCGCGCCACGGTCGCCGAGCTGACGCTTTCCCCCAGCGTCGGCACCTTGATTTCGGTCGCCATCCCCTGCTCCTCAGCCGCTATCCGATAGATGTCATTGCGAGCGAGGCGAAGCAATCTCCCGCAAGAAACAGGCTCCCCCCTCCTTGAGGGAGGGGGTTGGGGGGAGGGGTGCGAACATCCGACGACTTGCGGAAGTACGTCACCCCTCCCCCCAGCCTTGGTCCACTTCGCGGCCCAAGCCCTCAAGGGGAGGGGGAGCTATGCTTCCTGCCCCGACACCGCCTCGCCCGACTGCTTCACCCGATCCCAATCGCCGCGGCGACCAGCGTCGCTTGCTCGCGCGCATGTGCACGTGCCGAACCGGTCGCCGGGCTCGCCGCCGCCTCGCGGCCGACAAAGACCGGCCGGCGCACCCGGCTGTCCAGCCGGCCCAGTACCTTCTCGATCCGGCGGTCGACGAAGTTCCAGGCGCCCATGTTCTCCGGCTCTTCCTGGCACCACACAACGTCGGCGTTGGTGTATGGCGCCAGGACACGTCCCAGCGTGGTCTCCGGGAACGGGTACAATTGCTCCAGCCGGACGATCGCCACGTCATTCTCCTGGTGCGCGCGCCGTTCCGTCAGCAGGTCGTAGTAGACCTTGCCGCTGCAGAGCACCACACGCCGCGCCTTCTCTGGCGGCGCGATCTCATCGATCTCCGGGATGACGAAGCGGAACCGGCTGCCCTCGGCCAGGTCCGCCACCGGCGACACCGCCAGCTTGTGGCGCAGCAGCGATTTCGGCGTGAACACGATCAGCGGCTTGCGGAAGTTCCGGTGCAACTGCCGGCGCAACGCATGGAAATAGTTCGCCGGCGTGGTCAGGTTGCACACCCACATGTTGCGCTCGGCGCAAAGCTGCAAATAGCGCTCGATGCGCGCCGAGGAGTGCTCTGGCCCCTGCCCTTCGTAACCGTGCGGCAGCAGCAGCGTCACGCCCGACATGCGCAGCCACTTCGTCTCGCCCGACGCGATGAACTGATCGATGATCACCTGAGCGCCATTGGCGAAGTCGCCGAACTGCCCCTCCCACAGCACCAGCGAACGCGGATCGGCCAGCGAGTAGCCGTATTCGAATCCCAGGACGCCGGCTTCCGACAGCAGCGAGTTGTAGATCTCGATCTTCGCCTGGTCGGGACCGATGTTGTTCAGCGGCACGTATTCGTGCTGGTTGGTCTGGTCGATCAGCACCGCGTGGCGTTGGCTGAACGTGCCGCGCTGGCAGTCCTCGCCGGACAGCCGCACCCGGCTGCCTTCCAGCAGCAACGAGCCGAACGCCAGCGCCTCGCCGGTCGCCCAGTCGATGCCCTGGCCGGAGTCCAGCATCGCCTGCTTCGCTTCCAACTGGCGGGCGATGCGCGGATGCACCTCGAACCCGGCGGGCACTCGGGACAGCGCCATGCCGATCTGCTTCAGCGTCGCCTCGGGGACGGCGGTGGCTTCCTCCTGGAATTCGAACTCGGGCTCCGGCGGATGGAAGCCGGCCCAGTGGCCCTCCAGCCAATCCGCCTTGTTGGGCTTGTACGATTGCGCGGCCTGGTTGGCTTCCTCCATGGCGCGGGCGAAGTCGTCCCACATCGCCTTGGACTCCTCGGCCGACACCACACCCTCGCCGGCCAGCCGCTCGGCATACAAGGTGCGCGTGGTCTTCTGCTGCCCGATGGCGCGGTACATCAGCGGCTGGGTGAAGGCCGGCTCGTCGGTCTCGTTGTGGCCGTGGCGGCGATAGCAGACGATGTCGAGCACGATGTCGCAGGCGAAGCGCATGCGGAACTCCGCCGCCATGCGCGCGCAGAACATCACCGCTTCGGGGTCGTCGCCGTTGACGTGCAGGATCGGCGCCTGGATCGATTTCGCCACGTCGGTGCAATACAGGCCCGAGTAGGCGTGCGCCGGCACCGTGGTGAAGCCGATCTGGTTGTTGACGATGACGTGCACCGTGCCGCCGGTGCGATAGCCGATGAGTTGGCTCATCGCCAGCGTTTCATACACCAGGCCCTGGCCGGCGAAAGCCGCGTCGCCGTGCATCACCAGAGCCATCACCGACTTGCGCCGCTGGGTGTCGCCGTTGGTGTCCTGCCGGGCGCGCACCTTGCCCACCACCACCGGGTCCACCGCTTCCAGGTGCGACGGGTTCGGCTGCAACGACAGGTGCACGCTTTGGCCGGCGATCTCCAGATCGGTCGAGGTGCCGAGATGGTATTTCACGTCGCCCGAACCCTGCACCTCGTCGGGCTTGGAACTCTCGCCGGTGAATTCGGAGAACACCGCGACGAACGGCTTCTTCACGATGTTCACCAGCGTGTTGAGCCGGCCGCGATGCGGCATGCCGATCGCGACCTCCTTCACGCCCTGTGCCGCCACCGTCTCGATGATGGTGTGCGTGGCGGGAATCGTGATCTCGCCGCCGTCCAGGCCGAACCGCTTGGTGGTGGTGTAACGCTTCTGGCAGAACGCCTCGAAGCCTTCCGCCTCGGTGAGTTGCTGGAGGATGCGGCGCTTCGCCGTGGCGTCGAACGCGGTGCGCCAGGGGGCGCCTTCCACCTTGCGCTGGATCCAGGATTTTTGGTCGGGATCCTGGATATGCATGAACTCGACGCCGATGGAGCCGCAATAGGTGTCGCGCAGGATTTGCACGATCTCGCGTAGCGTGGCGGTGTCGCGGCCCAGCACGTTGTCGATGAAGATCGGCTTGTCCAGGTCGGCGTCGGTGAAGCCATAGGTGCGCGGGTCGAGCTCCGGATGCGAGCGAGGCACCACCAGGCCGAGCGGATCGAGCCGCGCTTCCAGGTGGCCGCGCACGCGGTAGGAGCGGATCAGCATCAGCGCGCGCAGGCTCGCAATGGTGGCGGCGCGGATTTGTTCGTGCGACAGCACCGCGGCTCCGGGCGCTGCGGCGGTGCGGGGCTGCGGCCGGGGCGGCGTCGCGCTGTCCGCCCGCGGCTCCGGTTCCGATGCTTCGATGTAATGCGGCGCCCACGAGGCACCCGTGGCGTCCTCCAGCACCGCGCGCGCGTCGTCGTTCAGCGTGCCGAACAACTCGGCGAAGGTCGGATCGACCGACCCCGGATCGGTCGCCCAGCGCGCATATTGCTCACCGAGAAACCCCGCATTCGCCCCGCTGAACGCGGAGGCGAGGACATCGACGCCAGCCATTCTCTATGAACCCTTTCTGCTTGGCCGCCGCTGCATAAGCCTGCGCGCCCGGGGGTGGAACCCACAAAAAGGAAAACCTCTCCCGCCTGCGGCGGGAGAGGTCGAGGTGCGTTAGCGCCGAGGGTGAGGGTGCCGCGATCGGCACGGCCTTGCCGCGAGCCGCAAGGAAGATGGCCAAGGGGCTCCCGATCACCCTCACCCGCCGCTACGCGGCGACCCCCGGGTCAAGAGCCCGGGGCGTGCCTCTCCCGCCGCGGGCGGGAGAGGTTGCATATCACCCCTGCGATTGCTCCGGCGGTGCGGGCGGGCGTTGGCGCAGTTCGGCCATGAACTGGTCGAACTCGGCCTTGTCCTTGGCAAACCGCAGCCGGTCGAGGAACGCCCCGAACTCCTTTTGCTCCTCCTCCAGCCGGCGGAGCGTCTCGGCGCGATACTCATCGAACGCCCGGTTGCCGCTAGACGGCTGCGCCGGCTGCGCCTGGGACTGCGCCTGACCCTGGCCGCGGCACCACTCCCGCATCTGCTGCTTCCACTGCCGCTTCATCACGACCCAAGGCGGCGGCGCGCCGCCCTGCCATCCGCCATCATAGCCGGCCTGACGACCGTATCCCCAACATCCCATGCGACGACTCCCTAGTGTGAAGAACAGTACGGCCAGCCCGACCGGCCACCAGAACATGAAGCCGAGGATCATCGCGACGATCCACAGCGGCCGGGTGGCGTAGCGCCAGTGCCAGGTGGCGCCGGCCGGGTAGCCGCCCGGATAGCCGCCCCATGGTGCCCCGGCTCCGGGCCCAGCCGCCCAGGGCGAGCCTCCCATGCCGGGGTTGCCATACCCTGATTGGTCAGCAGCAGTGGCCATCGGAGACCTCATGTGAATGTAAGACACATTTACATATGTTCCGCCCGTGCCGGCCGTCAAGTGATTTTCGCGCCCCGTCGTTATGGATCATGTCTCCGAGGTCCATATGTCCGGCCGCCATCATTCGCCCGGCGATGCCGCACCCCCGCCTCGCGCGGTCACGCGACGTCCGGGCCGCGTGCAACGAGGGAGCCGGACCATGCCAACCACGCCGCCAGCGGGCCCCGAGATGGACCGCGACACGCCAGGGGATCCCGAGATCGTCGTGTGGGACCTGCCCACCCGGACGTTCCATTGGCTGACCGTGGCGCTGGTGGCGGCGTGCTACGCCACGTGGCGGCTGAACTGGATGGGCTGGCATGCGCTATGTGGGGAGGCAGTGCTCGCGCTGCTGCTGTTCCGCCTGATCTGGGGTTTCGTCGGCAGTGACACGGCGCGCTTTGCCCGGTTCCTTGCCTCGCCGCGTGCCGCCTTGCATCACCTGGCGCGCTTGTTCACCCGAGAGCCCGACGCGCAGATCGGCCACAACCCGGCCGGCGGCTGGATGG
>DATHNI010000379.1:0-8807 GCA_035486135.1 Acetobacteraceae bacterium | reverse complement strand
TTAGGCCCCGTCCGGAGATAAGTGAATTGTATTGTTGGTGTCGGGGGTGAGGGATTCCCTCGGCTCGACGGGTATTGCTACACCCATGCGATGGTTGATGTCAGCGCAATTGGGCGACGTTATCTGGCTCTTTGTGAGCATCTGGACGAGCGGGCGAGGCGCATCTTCGCGGCGACGGAAGCGCGCACGCCGGCTACGGCGGCATCGCCGCGGTGTCGCGGGCGACCGGCATTGCGGCCAGCACGATTGGGCGAGGTCTGGCTGAATTGGCGTCGCCGAACCCACGCGTTGACGCGCGTGTCCGCCGCCCCGGCGGGGGCGACAAGACGCTGGTGGAGAAAGACCCGACGCTGCTGGCCGATCTGATGGCGATGGTGGAGCCTGACGCGCGTGGCGATCCGATGTCGCCTTTGCGCTGGACCTGCAAGTCGCTCTCGCAATTGGCCGGCGCCTTGGTGTCCATGGGCCACAAGATCGGTCGGTCCGCGGTGAGCGATTTGTTGCATCAACAGAAGTTCAGCCTGCAGGCCAAGCGCAAGACACGCGAGGGGGCGAGCCACCCCGACCGTGACGCCCAGTTCGCGCATCTCAACCAGAGTGTGCGAGACGCGTTGGCGGACGGCGAGCCGGTGATCTCGGTCGACACAAAAAAGAAGGAGCTTGTTGGAGACTTCAAGAACGCTGGCCGGACGTGGCGTCCGAAAGGCGACCCCGAAGCCGTCCGGGTGCATGACTTCTGATCGAGGAACTCGGCCGCGCGGCGCCTTATGGGGTCTACGACCTCGCGGCCAATGCCGGTTGGGTCAGCGTCGGCATGAACAACGACACCGCGGCCTTCGCGGTGCAAACCATTCGCCGCTGGTGGCGGGAGGTTGGGCAAAAGCGCTATCCGTGCGCGACGCGGCTGGTCATCACCGCCGATGGTGGTGGTAGCAATGCCTCACGCTCGCGGCTGTGGAAGGTCGAACTGCAACGCCTCGCCGCGGAAATCGGCATCGATATCGTGGTGCATCACCTGCCGCCCGGTACAAGCAAATGGAACAAGATAGAGCACCGGCTGTTCTCGTTCATCACGATGAACTGGGACGCCACGCCGTTGGTCAGCTACCGCGTCATCGTCGAGCTGATCGCAGCGACCACCACAAAGGCCGGCCTGACGGTGAAATGCGAACTCGACAGCGCGCACTACCCAAAGGGAGTTGCCGTCTCCCCCAAGCAGATCGGCACACTCAACATCACGCGCGACACCTTCCACGGCGAGTCGAACTACACAATCCACCCTACCGAAACAAATACCGAGTCAGTCAAAGCAGTTATCTTCGGATGAGGCCTTAGGCTGGGGCGTTCTTGCCGCCGTAGCGGCGGACGCGGAGGTCGGCTTGGGCTTTGTGGGCGGCAAAGTTCTCGATGGCGCATAGGCGCGAGCAGACCTCGCCGATCTTGGCGGTCGCTTCGGGCCTGACCTCCTGGTAGGTGACCGTTTTCAGGAATTTGCCGACCCACAGGCCGCCAGTGTAGCGGGCGGCGCGTTTGGTTGGCAGGGTGTGGTTGGTGCCGATGACCTTATCGCCATAGGCGACGTTGGTTTCCTGACCGAGGAACAGTGAACCATAGTTCCGCATGCGGTCCAGAAACCAGCGGGGATGGCGGGTCAGCACCTGGACGTGTTCGGAGGCGATACGGTCGGCTTCGGACAGCATTTCCTCGTCGGTGTCGCACAGGATGATCTGGCCGTAGTCACGCCAGGCGGTGCCGGCGATCGGGGCGGTTTCCAGGGTTTGGAGCTGACGGGCGATTTCGGCTTCCAGGCCTTCAGCGATGCGTGCCGACCTGGTGATCAGCACGGCGGGGGAGGTCGGGCCGTGCTCGGCCTGGCCGAGCAGATCAGTTGCGCACATTTCCACGTCGGTGCTGTCATCGGCGATGATCAGGGTTTCGGTGGGGCCGGCGAGCAGGTCGATGCCGACGCGGCCGAAGAGCTGCCGTTTTGCTTCCGCGACATAGGCGTTGCCGGGGCCGACCAGCATGTCGACCGGCGCGATCGTGTCGGTGCCGAGCGCCATCGCAGCGACGGCCTGAATGCCGCCGAGCAGGTAGATTTCATCCGCGCCGCCAAGCGCCATCGCGGCAACGGTGGCGGCGGGCGGGATGCCGTGCAGCGGCGGGGTGCAAGCGATGACGCGCGGGACGCCCGCGACCTTCGCGGTGACGACGCTCATATGCGCGCTGGCGACCATGGGGTAGCGGCCACCGGGGACATAGCAGCCGACGCTCGCGACCGGAATGTTCCTGTGGCCGAGGCGCACGCCGGGCAGGGTTTCCACTTCGACGTCGCACAGCGCGTCGTGTTGGACTTCGGCGAAGCGGCGGATTTGGGCTTGGGCGAATTTGATGTCCTCGATTACCTGCGTCGGCAGGGTAGCGATCAGCGCATCGATCGCGGATTGCGACAGGCGGAAGTCCTTCGGTTCCCAGTTGTCGAACTTCGCTGACAGCGCGCGCACGGCGGTATCGCCGCGCGCGAGGATGTCTTCGAGGATCGCCTCCACTGTCTGGCGCACCTGGCGGTCGGCCTCGAATTTTTCGGCCTCGCTCTTGCCGGACTTCAGGACGCGAATCATGGGACGATCTCCATCGTTGCGGCGCGGGTGATGCTTCGGTTGCCAGCGAAGCATCGCGGCATGGCGGGCATTATCATCCTTCCCGACGATGTCGAACAGGAGCGGGACATGACGGAGACAGATGGCCGCGTGGCGTTCACCGTGACGTGGACGGTGCGCGAGGGGCAGGCGGACGCGGCGGCGGCGATCGTCGCGCGGTTTGCCCCCGAAGCGCGGAAAGAGGAGGGGTTGGAGCTGCTGACGGTGAACCGGAGCGTGGCGGAACCGTCGGTGTTTCTGTTCTACGAGGTGTTCAGGGATGCGGCAGCGTTCGAGGTTCATCAGGAGACGGCGCATTTCCGGACGATGATCTTGGAGGAGGCGTTGCCGCTGCTAAGTGAGCGGGCGCGGGTGGAGTATCGGTTGGTGTGAGTTGCCACGTCATGCCGGGGCTTTGCCCCGGCATGACGTGGATGGGGCGATGGGCCCGCATTTCAACGCGGGAACTTACTCCGCGGTCCAGCCGCCATCGACGACGATGGATGTGCCGGTGACCAGGGCCGCGGCATCCGAGGCGAGATAGACGACCGCGCCCATCAGGTCTTCCACCTGGCCGAGGCGGCCGAGTTTGATGCGCTTCACCGTGTCAGCCAGGAACGTCTTGTCCTGCCAGAACGGCGCGGTGAGCGGCGTTTCGATGAAGGTGGGGCCGATGGAGTTCACGCGGATTCCGTGCGGCGCGAGGTCGATTGCCATCGCCCTCGTCAGGCCCTCGATGCCATGCTTGGTCATGCAGTAGACGGTACGGCGCGCGCCGCCGACATGGCCCATCTGTGACGAGATGTGGATGATCGAGCCCTTGCGCCCATCGGCCACCATGCGCTGCGCCACCGCCTGCGCGACGAAGAATGCGGCGCGCAGGTTCAGCGTGGTGATGGCGTCGTAGTCGTCTTCGGTCACCGCCAGAAAGTCTCGTGGGCGGTTCGTTCCGGCATTGTTGACCAGGATATCCAACGGCGGTTGCGCCGCGATCGCCGCGCGCACCCCAGGCAGATCGGTCACATCCAGCATCAGAGATTCAACGCTGCCACCGTCGGCGTGGATCGCGGCGGCGGCGGATTCGATCTCTCCCGCGCTGCGCGCGGCCAGCACGACATGCGCGCCGGCCTGCGCCAGGGCCGCGGCAAGAGCCAAGCCAATCCCCCGGCCCGCGCCGGTGACCAAGGCGCGCCTGCCATCCAGCCGAAACGACGGCGTTCGCGGCAGGCGTGTGGTCAAGCGCGGCGCTACTTCACCGACGAGAAGGCCGTCGGCGTCAGGATGGCATTCGTCACCTTAGCAACGATAGCGCCATTCGCCTCGGTCTGCGCGCGGGCCTTGATCCATTCCTGGTCGGCCTGGAAGGCGTTCCACTTCTGCTCGCGTTCGGCGAGCGAAGCCCAGGAGAGCAGATAGTACAGGATCTGGTTAGACTCGCCGATGACCGTGGTCCAGAAGCCGGCCTGCTTGATGCCGTGCTTTTCCCAGATTTTCAGTGTGATGGTGTCGAAGCGCTTCAACAGATCGGGCAGCTTGCCCGGCACGCATTCGTAGACCCGCAGTTCGTACAGCATGGTGAGTTCCTCCTGGTCGAATCATGCGTTGAATGGGGGATGTGGGCAAGCACCCTCACCCGCGTCGCGGCGCTCGCAACCTCTCCCGCGCAGCGGGCGAGGTGAACTCCATCAAGACGGCGGATCGGCTGGCTTGCGCGTTCGCATCGCCATGCCCCAGGGATCGGCCGGGTCGCGCGGCCGCTTCGCATGCAGCAGGCGCTGCGTCTGCGTCACGGCGGCGATCGCGGTCAGCACCAGCGCAGCCAACCATTTCGTTCCCGGCTCATACCAGTCGGTGCGCACCAGCAGAAAGAACACTACTGACACCACAAACAGCAGGCCGCCGGCCCGCGCGCCGCGCGACATCGACAGCACCGCCAGCACGACGAACACCGCATACAGCGCGATCGCCGCGGCCCGCACCACCTCAAACGCCCGCTGCACGACCGCGTCCACCAGGTCGCTGACCCAACGCAGCGCGTCGGTGATTGCCTGCGTCACCACGGTCAGGAAATGCTCCGGGCCGAACAGATAGATCAGGATCATCAGCACGACGCCGCCTGCCCAGATCCAGCCGAGGGTCTTGCGATCCATCTCCGGCGCGCCTCTCAGAACCGCTCGACCCAGGGGCGCAGCTCCACCTCCCAGGTCCAGGCACTGCGGGGCTGGTTGATCACGTGCCAATACGCCGCGGCGATGTCGTCGGGGTCCAACAGGCTGTCGGGCTTGTCAGCCGGCACCGGGCGCGTGGCACTGCGAATGCCGCCGTCGATGACGAAATGCGCGATGTGGATGCCCTGCGGGGAGAACTCACGCGCCAGGCTCTGCGCCAGGCCACGCAGGGCGAACTTGCCCATCGCGAAGGGGGCGGATTGCGGGTAGCCCTTCACGCTGGCCGAGGCGCCGGTGAACAGGATGGCGCCGGTGCCGCGCGGCAGCATACGCTGCAGCGCCTGCTGGGCGACCAAGAAGCCGCCATAGGCGCTGACGGCGATGGCGTGGGCAACCGCGTCCGGGGCGAGCTCGGTGAACGCACCGCGGGCGCGCGCCGAGGCGTTGTAGACCACGATGTCCGGCGGCTCGATGCCGGCGAACAGGCGGGCAATGTCGGCGGGCTGGGTGGCGTCGGTGGCAACGGCGACGGCACCAGTTTCGGCGCAGAGCGCGGCGAGTTTGGCCGTGTCACGCGCCGCGAGGGTAACGCGCAGGTTGTTCTTGCGGAACAGGCGGGCCAGGGCGGCGCTGAGGCCGGATCCGGCGCCGACGATGAGGGCTGACTGCATGGGAGTGGGACTTTCGCTGCGCCGTTATGGCAATGGTGAGTGTGGCTTGGCGGTGGTGTCCGCTTCAAGACCGCGCTTCGCATCCCCTCCCGGGGGCTGCGGGTCTTGACCCGGAGGCCGCCGCCAAGCAAGCGGCATGGGTGCCGTATATGGCGAGGGGTGGGCAGCGTTGGCAGGGGTCGGGGACGCGTCGGTGCATGTGATCGGGGCGTCGGGCCGCTCGGGCGTGGCGGTGTGCCGGGCGTTGGTGGCGGCTGGCGTTGCGGTGGTGCCAGTCGTGCGGGATGCCGCGAAATGGGCGGCGGCTGGGATCGACGCAGCGCCGCGCTTGGCCGATCTGGCGGATGCTATGGCCCTGCGCGCGGCATTGGATGACGCCACGCGGGTGGTGAGCTGCGCGCATGCGCGGTTCGCGCCTTTGGTGGTGGCGGCGGCGCCGGCCGATGCACGGTTTGTCCTCCTGGGCAGCACGCGCAAGTTCACCCGCTGGCCGGATGCGCACGGTTGCGGCGTGCTGGCGGGTGAGGCCGCGTTTGTCGCCTCCGGCCGCGCCGGGGTGATGCTGCACCCCACGATGATCTACGGCGCCGCCGGCGAGGATAATGTGCAGCGCCTGGCCGCGCTGCTGCGCCGGCTGCCGTTCGTGCCGCTGCCGGGCGGCGGGCGCGCCCTGGTGCAGCCGATCCATCAGGATGACGTCACACGCAGCATCGTGGCGGCGCTGGCGGTGCCGTGGGACGGGCCACACAGCCTGGTGCTGGCCGGGCCGACCCCCCTGCCCTACGCTGATTTCGTCCGCGCCGTGGCGCGCGCCGCCGGGCAGCGGCCGTCGCCTATCCTCGGCATCCCCGCCTGGCCGCTAATGGCCATAGCCGCGGTCAGCGCGGCGCTGCCACGGCTGGTGAAGGTGCGCCCGGCGGAGATCCGCCGCCTGCTGGAAGACAAGGCGTTCAACATCGCACCGATGATCGCAACGCTGGGCGTGCGGCCGATCTCGCTGGACGACGGGCTTATGCGCACTTTCCGCAGACTTGATCTGGATCAGTGAGGCGGGCCCGCGCCGCTTCCCAGGCTGACACGTCGCCGCTGGTCGTTCCACCAGCGGATCGCCAGGAGGCGGACCTGACCCGTGCACGCCAATCAATCGCCAGATATCGGCGCATCCACCCGTACCAGCCCGCTGATGCGGTCCGATCGGCTGCCGCGGCTGGCCGAAGACGCCGACATCGCGCGCCTGCGCCTGAGCGCAGAGCATCTGCTGGCGCTAGCCGAGGGCGTGCCGGACCAGCCGGCGCGGCTGCACGCCTAGCGATCCATCACACCGCCGTGATGTAACGGACGCTGGTGGCGTCCCCGCGCGCTACTATGTGTGGGCTAACACTGTGTTGGCCGGGATCATATGGACGCAAATGCAGTCGCGGCGGCGGATCACGCCGCCCGCCACTGGTCCGGAGATGATCCGGGACCGGTTCGATTGGGCAGCGCGGCGCACAAGAGCGCTTTCTGCCGGATGTTCCACGAGACGTTCAACCCGTACAAGCCCTCGGTCATCGACTGGCCAAAGCTGGATGCCGAGGCGCTGGGCCGCCTGACCTCGTTGCCGATCTGGGACATCGCGGTGCAGACCGAGGGCAAGGCGCGGCTGCGCATGCTGGCCTATGCCGCGGCGCTGCGCGATCCGGCGCTGTCGGCGGCGATTGGGCTGAACGGGTGGGAGGAAGGGCGGCACAAGGAGGTCCTGTCCAACCTGGTGCAGGCCTATGGCATCGCACTGGAACCGGAGCCGGCGTATCTGGAGCCGAAGGATCCCGAGTGGGCGTATCTGGTCACTGGGTTCAGCGAGTGCATCGACAGTTTCTTCGCGTTCGGGCTGTTCGAGCTGGCGCGGCGGTCGGGGTATTTTCCGCCGGAGCTGGTGGAGACGTTCGAGCCGGTGATCCAGGAGGAGGCGCGGCATATCCTGCTGTTCGCCAATTGGCTGGTGTGGCACCGGCGGAATCTGCCGGGGTGGCGGCGCGTTGTATTCGAGGCGCGGGTGGCGGCGGTGTGGGTGTTCCTGGCCTGGGAGCGGATCGGGATCGCGCGCGGGATGGACAAGGGCGGGAACGATGCCGCGCAGGACAACAATTTCACGGTGAATGGCGCGAAGTCGGTCAGCAGCACGGATGTAAGTGTGCCGGAGCTGATGAGGATCTGCCTGGAAGAGAATGACCGGCGGTTTGCGGGGTACGATCCGCGGCTGGTACGGCCGACGACCGCGCCGAACCTGGCGCGGGTCGCGTTGCGGTTCATGCGACGGCGTTGATCAACTTCGCGGCGTCTTCCACGGCGCGGAGCCAGGCGTCGAGGTCGCGTTCCATCGGCTCCAGCAGAATATGCTGCACGCCGGCCGCTTGGTAGGCGGCGAGATCGGTGCGCATACGGTCTGGGTTGGCAGCCTCCAACCGCACGCGGAGTGAGATGGTGAACGCGGGATCGGGGCGGGCGGTGCGCAGACGTTGCACCAGCGCGGGCGCGGCGTCGGGGGTGACGCGGCTACCGTGCCAGCCGTCCAACCGCAAAGCGCGCTGCAAGGCGGGCTCCGATGATCCGCCGACCCAGATAGGGATCGGGGCAACCGGCCGCGGCTGCATGCGCATTTCGTTCACTACGGCAGGAATCCATCGTGTCGGGAACGTAATGGGATCGACAGTCCACACCGCGCGCATCAGGGCGATGCCTTCATCCATTCGGCGGCCGCGCTCCTTGAACGGCGCGCCGAGGGCGGCGAACTCGGCTTCCATCCAGCCGACGCCGGCACCCAGAACCAGCCGTCCCTCGGACAGATTCTGCAGTGTCGCCAGCTCCTTCGCCAGCGGCAGCGGGTGGCGCATCGGCAGCACCAGCACCGAGGTGCCGAGACGGACGCGCTGGGTGTAGGCGGCAGCCCACGTGAGGGTCAGCACCGGGTCGTAGAAGGATGGCGACGGCGGGTAGGCGGCGTCCTTCGGCACGATGATGTGCTCGCTGACCCAGACATCGGCGAAACCCAGCGCCTCGGCCTGTTCGGCGGCGCGACGAATGGAGGCCGGGCCGGCCTTGCGGCCGATATGGGGCAGATGGATGCCGAGCTGCATGGGGTGCCTCCCCGGGTTCAGACGGCGTTAACCGTCCCTGTTGGTTGGCCGTACGAGTACAGCCAGCGATGCGGTGATGCAAACAGGCGTGGGCGAACGGTTCGGCGTGGTGTTGGGGGCCGATGGGCTGGATGGGCGCGCCGGCGTGGTGGCGTGTCCCAGTTTGCACCCGCGGTTCGGATTGCCGGTGCTGGAGGTGATGGCGTGCGGCGC
>DATHNI010000378.1:0-2771 GCA_035486135.1 Acetobacteraceae bacterium | reverse complement strand
ATGGCGGTGGGACCGGCGATAGCAGTTAAAGGGGGACGACATGACTCCCGGCGAGGCGTGGCAGCTTACGAAGCAGAGCGTCGTCGCATTCATAGATGACGGCGCGCTGAGCAGGGGCGCGGCGATTGCGTTTTATGCCGTGACGGCGGTCGGGCCGGTGCTGCTTATCATTGTTGCCATTGTTGGACTGGGTTATGGCGAGGACGCCGCGCGCGGCGCCTTGCTGGACAAGCTGCGCGGTGTGATGGGCGAGCAAACCGCGAGTTTCCTGCAAAGCGCGATCAAGAGCGCGGCCAGCCATGGCGCCGGCGTTACCGCTACCGTCATCGGCGTGGTTTCGCTGGTGCTGACCGCAACCGGCGTGTTCGGTGAAATCCAGACCGCGCTCAATGCGATCTGGTGCGCGCAGCCGAAGGGCAGCACGATCCGCCAATTCGTGCGGGCGCGCCTGGTGAGTCTCGGGCTGGTCGCGATACTGGCGATGGTGCTGATCCTCTCGCTCGTGCTCAGCGCGGTCCTGGCCGGGGTGCAGACCGAATTGAACCCGCTGATGCCATTGCCCGTGATAGCGATCGAGGCAGCGAACTTCCTGCTGTCCTTCCTGCTGCTGTCGGGCGTCATCGCAGCGGTTTACAAGATCCTGCCGGACTGCGACCTGGACTGGCGCGACGTGACGTGCGGCGCGGTGGTGACGGCGTTGCTGATCACGCTCGGCAAGCTGGCGATCGGTTTCTACATCGGCAGCAGCGCCACCATCTCGGGCTATGGCGCCGCCGGCTCCGTCATCGCCGCGCTGTTCTGGGTCTACTACTCCGCGCAGATCTTCTTGCTCGGCGCGGAGTTCACCCGGGTCTATGCAGAACGCGAGGAAGCGATCAGGCATTCACCTGCCGCATCAGCGCTGCCCAGCGATCCAGGATCGGCAGCACCTGATCGGCTTTCGCGGCCGGCAGGCTGACGCAGGCGCGCTCGGCGCCGAGGTCGCGGAAGCGCTTCAGCATGTCGCCGTCTTCAGCGCAGCCGAACAGGGTGATCGGGCAGGAGTCTTCGGACCGTCCGGCTTCCTTCAGCATTGCACGGAATTTCGGCACGGTGGTGAACACGTCGTTGCCGCCGCCGATGCGGCCGGCGAGCGGGATCCAGCCCTCGCCGTAGCGTACCGCGCGGCGCGCCGCCTGCGGGAAGGCGCCACCGACGATCACCGGCGGATGCGGCTTCTGCACTGGCTTCGGCCAGGCCATCATCTCCGGGAAGTTGACGAATTCGCCGTGGTATTCGGCTTTGGATTTGGTCCAGATCAGCTTCATCGCTTCGATGCGTTCGCGCACCAGCTTGGCGCGGGTGGCGAAGTCGGTGCCGTGGTCTTCCATTTCCTCGGCGTTCCAGCCGACGCCGATGCCGAACAGGAAGCGCCCGCCGGAGACCTGGTCGAGCGAGGCGACCAGTTTCGCGGTCTGGATGGTGTCGCGCTGGTTCACCAGGCAGACGCCGGTGCCGATCTTCAGCGTCTTGGTCGCCGCCGCAGCCATGGTGAGCGTGACGAACGGGTCCATCGCGTCGTAGTACTGTTTCGGCAGTTCGCCGCCGCCGATGAACGGCGTGCGCCGCGATGTGGGGATGTGCGAATGCTCTGGCGCCCAGAGAGATTCGAACCCGCGCGCTTCCAGCGCCTGGCCGAGTTCGCCGGGTGCCATGGAGTAGTCGGTGAGGAACATCGAGGCGCCGAAATGCATGGCCGTTCTCCTTGCGCTGCGAGCCACACAAAACCTCTCCCGCTTCGCGGGAGAGGTCAAGGCGCGCCGCGCCGCGGGTGAGGGCCATCGGGCCGGCCCACTGAAAAGAGATGCTGCGGGGCGACAAAGAGACGCTGCGTGCCGGCCCGATCGCCCTCATCCTCACCGCTGCTGCGTCTCGACCTCACCCGCGCAGCGGGAGAGGTTCACTTGCGCTCGATTCCGAACAGCGGGATCAGCACTAGCACGAAAGCGGTGAACGCGGCCGACACGACGATCAGCGGCGCCAAGTGGTTGTTGAAGACATGCTCGTACAAAAACGCTCCGCTGGTATCCGCCAGCGGGGTCGCAAAGTTGATCACCGACATCAAGGCCGCGAAGGCGAACCCCTCGGCCCGCGCCGGGCTGTGGTCGGCCGCCAGGGTCAGCGTGGCGACATTGGCGATCATGCCGGCGACGCCGGTGAGAAAATACACCACCACCGCGCTGATCGGATCGAGCATGACCAGGTAAGCCAGCGTCCCCAGCGTGCCGAGCACGATCGACAACTGCAGCAGCGCCCGCGTGCGCATTCCGGCCAGCAGCCAGCGGTACAGCAGCCCGCCAGCCACCCAGCCCACGGCACTCACGGCCGACAGCGCACCGATGAAACCCTGCGAGAAATGCAGGTGGTCGGTCATGTAGAAATACAGCGGGGTGCCGAAGCCGGGACTATAATAATAGCAGAACAGGAACGCCGCGATCAGCCACAGCGTGCGGGACCGGAAGGTGTTCAGCAGACCCTCCAGCCGGCGGCGCAGTTCCGCCCGGTCGATGCCCGCACGCGCTTCTTCGACCAGATGCAGGCTTACCAGGACCGCGATGGGCGCGATCGCCGCAACCAGAGCCGCCGCGTGCAGCGCGCCCGCGGGCGACAGGATCTCGATCAGGCCGCCACCCGCCAGCGACGTTGCCGCCACCGCGCCGTTGAACCACAGCCATTGCTGATTGACGAACGCGGCGCTGGCATGATGGCGCTGGCCGTTCTCCACCAGCAGC
>DATHNI010000377.1:0-27207 GCA_035486135.1 Acetobacteraceae bacterium | reverse complement strand
CTTTTGCGGGGAAGCTGCCCGCACGACCAGGATGTCGTTACGGTTCCTATAAAAGAAAGGGTTGTCGACCAGTACAAACGGGGAGAGGTTATGAATCGCCGCGGGAGAATGTTCGCCGCAGGCGTGGCCGCATTGCTTTTCGCATCGGCCGGAATGGCGGACGCGCAGGTGGCCGTCGACCAGAATGCCACCAACGCGTCCAACAATCCGCTGACGCCGAAGGTCACGCTCTATCTTCAGAACTTTTTCATGCCATCGGTGGTCGGGCAGGGTAACCGGACATCGGATGAGGCACTGGCGCGGCTCTACGTACCATTCGAGTTGGACGGCATCCAGAACGATCTGCGAATCTATGCGCCGGTCGACACCCTCCCTGACGATTCCCTAGCCAGGCGCGGCTCGGTCTCCCGCGGGCACTTCGGCGGTATATCCACCAACGCTGCCGGAGTGTCAGGAGGGGGCGGCACGGATTTTGGACTCGGCGACGTCATGGCCTTCGATCTCATCATGAAGCAAATCGGCAGTTTCGGATTCGGTGTAGGACCGCTCGCGGTCTTTCCCACGGCGAGCCACCCGAACATGGGCACGGGGACGTGGCAGGCAGGTCCTGCCGCCATCGCGGTACAGCGATGGGATTGGGGGCTGACCGGCGTAACCCTCACGTATTCCCACTCCTTCGCCGGACCGGGCCCGAGCGTGCAGGCGATCGGGGTGGAACCGCTCATCCTCTACAATCTGCCCGACGGGTTCTATCTGCGCTCGACGGGGATCTGGAATCTCGGGCTTGGCACGGAGCCGACCTACATCCCTGTCGGTTTCGGCGTCGGCAAGGTCTGGAAACTGCCCAGCGGCACGACGCTGAACCTGCATGTCGAACCCCAGTATTCGGTGTATGCCGACAAGACGGGCGCGCCGCGCTGGCAGATCCTCGCCGGCTTGATCATGCAGTTCTGACGCTACTTTGGCGCATCGGCCGCACCACGCGTTTGATGGCGCGCGTAGCGTGAGAGCGGCCCCTCGCGCGCCTGCCGTCGGAGAGGGCTTCTAACGCCTGCCGCGGGGTGCCGCGTACCGGCTTGCGGAAACGATTTGTTCATTATCCCTCGTTACCGTGCCCCGCCGGTTCAGGGCTGCCAATAATGTCGGACTCTCCGCTTCCCCGCCTTAAAACCTACCTGCCGGCCACCTTCATGGAGCGTGGCGTGCTGGTGCCGTTCACGACCCCGCTGCTGGCCGGTGCTCGCGCCCGCTCCAACGACCGGGCCGGCGCGGAACTCCTGTTGCCCAAACCGTCGGGCGGCGCCGGGCTGTATGTGATCCCCTGGCGCTCCGTCACCCAGCTTTGCCGTACGACCGTGCACGACCGGCAACTGAACAAGAAACTGGGGGCGCTGGCCGACATCACCCCGGCAACGGTGCGGCAAGCCGCGTGGGACATCGCCATTGAAGGGTTTGCCGGGCGCGAGGCCCAAACCGCTGGACAGACCGCGGCGCAACGCCATCGGCAATCGCAGGCGCTTTCCAGTTCTTTGCTGCTGCTGGCGCTGCAAGAGCGGGTGCAACCGCGCGGCCTCGAGCCCGCCGGTTGCAGCGCCTCTGCCGCCGATCTGCAAGACGCCGCCCAACGAACGGTGATGGCCCATGCGGCGCAGCTTGGCCTCGCCGCCAATACGCTGCCGCTTCACCTCAAGGAGGCCGGCGACGCGTTCGGCAGCGTGGGCGTGACCGGCTCGACCCAGCACACCCGCATCCTGATCCTGCTGGACATGCTGGGGCGCATGCATGAGGAACTTGCCGCCTGGACCCGTGACCGGCCGCACGGCGGTGGCGAACTCGGCGGCATGATCGCCGAGGTGCTCAGTGCCACGCTCACCTGCGGGACAATCACGCTGCGAGAGGCGCGTGCCGCCACCCAGGATATCGTGACGCTGATGCGGCAGTGGCCGGCCAATCGCGCCCAGTTCAGGCGCATCGCCGAGCGCCCCGAGTGGTTGCTCGATGGCTGGGAGCAGATTTGCCAGCTTTGGCATGCGGCGGAAAATCACGCCGCGCGCGTTGCGGCGCTGAAGGAGATAGCGATGCTGGTGCCGGTGCTGCCGAAAGAGACCGGCGACTGGGTGCGCGTGACCATTCAGGCCAACAGCCTGTTCACGTACCGCAACACCGTCCTTGTTCGCGAGGACTGGCGCACCGGCGGGGACACTCCTGGCGCGCCGCAGGGGCGCCGGACGGTGCAGAAGAACGAGGATTGGCGCACCACCTCGATGATCGACTTCGTCGCACGCAATGAACGGCTGCGCGCGCTGTCGATCTGACGCAGATCCAATATCGAGAGGCCGCGACGATGTCGTCATCACCCCCCAGAGACGCTGCGCTGCCCTGGCTGCCGCAAGCCGAACTCGCAGCGCTGCACACGGCACTGACCGAGGCAGAGCATTCGAAGATCGTCAGGTTGGTGGCGGCCGCCGACACCCTGCGACAGCGCGGCGCGGTCGATGACCTGATCGCGCCGTTTCGCACCCGCCTGGCCCACATGGCCCCGGCCCGGCCGCTGCGCTTTGCGCGATTGCTCTTCATGCCACTCGATCCGCTGGTCGTGGTGCCGGCGCACTGGCAGCCGAAGTCCCCTATGATTCCGCGCAGCGCGCTGTTGCCGATGGCCGAGACGGTCTTTGCCGCCATGGGAGAAGACGCCGCGCGGATCGAGCGGATGATCGAGGGGTACACCACGCGCGACCAGGCGGTTGTGGTGGAGGCCGGCACGCTGCTGTGGCCCACGGCGGCACGTGTGCTGGCGCGATGCGCGCCGCCGCCCGGCTGGACGGAACAGACCGGGTTTCCCGCCGCGATCTTTTCATCGATTGCTGTGAGCACCGGGGCGGTGTTCGAGCAAGTTCTGACATTGCAGACGTGGCGGGCCGAGGCACAGCTTGGGATATTCGTGGGACTGACCGCGCTGCAGCAGATATTGCAGCAGGTTGGCAAGGGGCGGCCCGAAGCTCTTGGCATGTTCATCGCACTGATGCTCGCACGGCTCCCGAAGACCGCCCGGCTCCTGCGCGGAGCGATCGCCGAGGTCGGTTGGGCGGCCGCCGCGGAAATGCGCGCAGCGATGGAGAGCGCCATCGCCAGCCTGCTGGAACGTCTGGAATTAGAAAACGGCATCGAGACAATGATTCTCCGCACCGCGCTGGGCGAAGCCGGGGCGGAGGTGAGCCGGGTCGCCGACGTGATGGTCTGCCGCGACCTGAAGAACGCGGCGCCGGCCCAGGCGCTCCGGATGTCGGTGCTGCGCCGGCGGCTCGATGAAAGCTGCCGGCTACGGTTCACGATCGGCCTGCAGGCCGATTTCCTGCAGGTGCTGGAAGCCCTGGGTCCCAAGGCGGACACCGCCGACATGATTCGCCTGGAAGGCGCGGCGCGCGGATTGCGGGAACTCAGCGACGAGGCGAGGCGCATCGGCAGCGCAGGCCTGTACGACACGCTGTTGCGTCAGAGCACCGACGCGATCAAGGCCATTGGTCCGGACGGGGCGTTCAGTCTGGCCGACAAGGTGCGCCTGGTGGAGATCCTGGCGGGTTCCGATGAGGCCTGGACGCTGCTGGACGATGCGCCCGCGTAGTGCAGGCCGAGCGCGCTCGTGCGCGATCGCTTTTCCGTCCTGGAAACCAGATTGCTGATCGCTTCATCAAGCCCTGCCGTCAGAAGGCGTAACACCACGCATTCCCGGGGTCGTGCGAAAGTCCGTGGCGCACGCGCCTGGCCCAACCGTCCATTTGCAAGTTGCGGTAGGCGGTCAGCGCCTCAGGCGCAAGCGATGTGTCGCGATGGGACGCGACGCTGGCGAGAGCCAGTTGGCAATGCACCTCCTCCGCCGCCATACCCAGCTCGCGGGCGAGGCCCAGGGCCTCTCTCGCGCACGCCGACGCACCTTCGGTTGGCTGCGCAAGCAGTACGAGGCTCTTGGTTCTGAGCGCTTCGACCAGCATGACCCGGTATCCCAGCCGCGCCGCATCGTCGGTGGCGGATTCAATCAGGTCCCGTGCCTCTGCGCGCTCGCCGTTGCGCAGCCGATGCCACGCCAAGCCGATCATCGCCCATATGCGGATCATGCGCCGGCTGTTCGCAAGCGGGATGCCGATCACCTCCAGCAGCAGCGGTTCTGCGGCTGCGAATTTGCCCTGGCGCAACAGGGCATGCGCCATGCCCGTCTGCAGCGTCGGCAGCAGCAAGTTGACCTCGCCCTGAACCGCGATCTGCACCGCGCGACGGAATTCAGTGGCGCTGCCTGTCAATTCCCGTTGATGCAGCAGAGCAAGGCCGCGGCCAAAACACGCGAACGCCATGTCATACCGCCGATCCTCGGCTGTCGCGACCCGCAATGCCTCGTCACAGTCCTCCAGCGCGCCGCGAAAGTCGGCAAGCCAGGAACGGACAGCGCCTCGGGTCGTCAGGCAGGAGATCGATTCGCTGCCCAAGCGAAGCCGCGTATTTGTTGGCTCGGCCAGGTGATGGGTGATCGTCGAGGTCAGAATGGCGTTCGCCTCAGTCAATTCCCCTCGGAAGAACAACGTCTGAGCCAGGAAGTGTGCGGCAAACGGCACGAGTCCCGGCCGGTTGGATTGGCTGGCGTAGGTGTATGCGCGGCGCGCCAACGCCACGGCCTCATCCAGCCGGCCAACCACATTCAGCGACCTGGCGCGCCGGCCCATTGCGGTGATCAGCATTTCCCGGTCACCGATTTCCTCCGACAGGATCTCGGCTTCGTCGAGCAGGCGTTCGCCTTCCTCGTAGCGCAGGTCGAGGATGGCGAGGACGTGAAGTCCCAGCAGGATGCTCAGCTTCTCCCGCAGATTGTCATGGTCGTCCGGCAAATGCTTGCAGCAAGCCTGCGCATTTCGCAGGAACTTCTTGGCACTACGAAAGCCGCAGCGTTCCGCGGCGGACACGGCCATCTGCTGGAGGTAGCGCACAGCCTTCGGCCAAATCCTCCCCTCCACCGCGTGGAAGCAGAGCAACTCGAGCATGCGATTGGTCGTGCCTTGATCCGCGCTTTCGATCGCACCGGTGATCTCGGCGTGGATCTTGACGCGGTCTCCGTCGAGTATGGACCGGTACACGACCTCCTGCATAAGCTCGTGTTTGAATTGGTAGATCCCCCCTGCGCTGCTGTTGTCTTCAAAAAGCACCTGATGGCCTTCCAGCCTGGCCATTTGCTCATGCACCACGCTTTCCGGTTGTCGCAAAAGCCGGGCGATCAGCCATAGCGGAACCTCGCGGCCGACAACCGAACATAGCCGCAGCAGCACCTGCAAACGCCTGGGCAGGCGGGACACCCGGTCCGCGATGATGGTTTCGACGCGATCGGGTATTTTCCAGTCCGACGCTATCAACCGGTCCAGTGCGTCCGACTCCGCATCTATCCGCGCCCCGTGCTTGCCATTGTCCCGCACGAGAATGCAGATTTCCTCGATGAACAGCGGATTGCCGCCGGCCTTGGCGAGGATGGCGTCCAACGTCGCAGGATGGGAAGCAATCTCCTTACTGATCCTGCTCACGATACTTCGCGACTGCTTAGGATCGAGGGGTTGCAACTCCATGGATATGGATTGGATTAGGGGTTCAAGCCTGAGCCGGCTTCTTGACCGGCTCGTTGCCAGGAGCAGGACCGGGCGGTCGGCAAAAAAACCAGGCAGCCGCGAGAGCAAGTTGATGCTCTCTTGGTCGAAATTGTCGATGTCTTCGCAGACCAGCAGCACAGGTTGGGATCCCGCAATGCCGCGCATGACGGCCAGGATCGCTGTTGCGAGGCTGTCGAGATCGCCACGAACGATCTCCGGCAGGTCGATAAGCGAGCGGTTCCCGGCGCTCAAAAGCGCTTCTATTCGCTGTGTCTCCACCGCGCCGTGCAAGCCCAGAAGGTTCATGCAGGACGCCGCATGTGCGCCGGTGCCAGACGGTATCTCGCCAAATCGCGTTCGCATCAATTCGAGCAACCAATCCACGACGGGACTTAACGGCATGTCTCTGCGTTGCCGGTTTCCGGACAGGATGACCGTCTCGAATGACCTCACTTCGGCCGCTTGAAGGAACTCGTGGACCAGGCGAGACTTTCCTGAGCCCGCCGGGCCGCTTACCCGCACCAAGGTCAGCCCCGGCGGCATCTGCGTGCTGAGCAATCGGCGCAGCTTGGCCAACTCCGCCTGTCGTCCCACCATCGGCAACAGGCCGTGCGCGGCGCGTGCACGCCAACGGTTGGCAATGGTATCCAGCCCGAGGAGGTGAAACCGCTGGAGCGGCGCGGCGATGCCCTTGGCCATGACCGGAGGAGCCGGTGCCACATGGACAAACCCGCGCACCAATTCGAAGGTGTCCGCGCTGATGCACGCAGTTCCGGCCTCGGCCGTCTGTTCCATTCGCGCCGCGATATGAATGGTATTGCCGAACATCTCCCTGACACGGCCGCGTTCGAATGCTGCGCCCTGAATGACGACATTCCCTGAATGAATGCCGATGCGGACTTTGACCCTGCTGTCTTCGCCCGCGAGTTGGTCCAGAATGCTCAATGCGCACAGACATGCCCGCAGCGCATGATTCTCGGCGCTGCGCGGTGGTCCGAACGTCGCTCGGATTCCGTCGCCGCGTGAGCTTACTTCACCATCGTGCCGCTCGGCCGCGGCGCCCATGATATCCAGCACAGGACCCATGAGGTGGGCCACTTGCTCGGGATCGAGATCCTGGATCATGGACGTCGATCCTTGGACGTCCGCGAACAGTACTGTGACGCTTCGGAGTTCGGCGTTGCTCAAGGCGGCGGACGCCGGAAGGATCTCGCCGGCCGCCGGCACGGTTCCTGTCAAAGCCACGGCACGCTGCCATCCGCATGGCATGCCTTGCCTCGGGTGACATGGCGTGAATACCAAGGCAGAGGCATGTTACGCGGCGCCACAAGCAGGCCCTGCTATCCGGGCGCAGCCGCGGCCGGTCGAGGCAGCCTGGTAAGCACGACGGTAAGCCCGGTTGGGGTGGTGGACACCGATACGCTTTCGGTTTGTCCGGTCACGATGTCGAAGTGCATCGGGATGGGAGTCGGCCGGTTCAGCAACGCGGCGCGAAATGCCAAAGTCAGGATGCGAAGGTTGAGACGCGGGATGCCGACCTCGCGGCGATAGCGCCGCAAGTTGCCGCCATGGATCGGGGTCAGAAATCCAAGCTGGTCTACGATGGACAAGCAATCGGCATTCGGGGACAGCGGAGCAAGCTGATTGAGCGTGGCGACGATCTGTCCTGCACTAAAGGCCAGGTTGATGGCTCTTATCAGGTCATCGCGTAGCTTGAAGTCTGCCATTTGTTCCCTCTTCTTTTGCGACTGCCATGATTGCTCGCCCGTGGATTTCTGGCAAGAAGCGGCGGTTGGTTTCGCTCGCCATACCGCCGTCCCCTGCGCCTGGCTGCAAGAGGCTGCCACTTCTAATTGTGTGCCCGCGACACCTGCCCCGGTCCAGCTTGCCCGGGTGGTGCTGCAACAACGCAGGCGCAGGCTACAGCAAATACCCGGTCAGTCAGGCAGACCTTCGACTTCGAACGAGCGCGACTTTGTTACCTTGAGTCGCATATCGGTAACCTCTCTGGTGGAAGGCAAATTCCGCTAGGCGGTCACTTGCGCCTCGTTAGCAAAAGACAGGAGGACGAAGCGGCTCGGAGGCGCTGACCCGTCGAGTGCGACCGGTTTCGTCGTGCGAACGAGATAACGGCCACCAACCGACGCCAGTTCCTGAGGTGAGGCGGCGGCGGCGGCTTTCGCGAAAGCGGCCGCGTCTGACAGTTCGCTGATGTCGATGACAACATACACGGGTGGCTTTACCTGAGCCTTCAACGCCGTGACCGCAGCCGCCCCAACCGCCATACTGGCAATCGAAGCCAGCGCGAGCCGATAGCTGATTGTCATTGTCGGGCCCTTCCTGTTTTTTTGAGTTATGGTATCGGAAGCGTCGCCATGATTGGCACTTATTGTCGCTGCGTGCAAATGGTACACATAGTCACATCAGGTCGTAGGTGATCGACAAACCCAGACCGGGCCCTCGCCGCTGGGCTTGGTGGTGAAGGGTCAGTCCGCCGCGATATATTTGATCGACGACGTGGGTTACTGGCGGAAGCCGGGCGGCAAGCGCCTGGCTTGCAGCGCAGGTGCTGACTGTTTCTGGTATATTTATCGCAAAGTTCGCAAAGACGCAGAGGTCACAAAGAAGAAGCTTCTGAACCGTGCCGGTGGGCCATTTGGGGAACATCATGCGATCGTCAGCATCGCCGCGTCTCTCAAACCCTGGCGTTGTGCGAGTTCATCGGTGCGTGCGCGCAACGCATTCAACAGCCGCGCGTTTTCCATCGCGATCGTCGCCTGCGCGGCGAAGCCCTCTAACGCCGCGGTCTGCTTGCCGGAGAGAGCGCGGACCTCCTGGCGGAAGATAAACATGACACCCACAGGTCAGGGATCGCGCCGAACGAAGGACCGCTACCACCCATTGCGGAAATCCGAACAGGACCAACTGCCGCAGTCCTTCTCAGCACACGGCATCTTGCCCGGTGCCGGCCACAAGGTGCCTATGACGCGCGGCCTGCGTGTTGTCCTACACTCTGGCCCCGCGCCAATCGCGAACCAAGGAGCGATGCCATGAGCTGGCTGCCATCAACCGATCCGATCCTGGGTGACAAGCAATCCTGTGACGCGCTGGAACTCGTCGTCGTGCCGCGCGTGCGCGACCTTGGCGGTTTCTCGGTGCGCCGCGCGCTGCCGCAGGCCAAACGCCAGATGGTTGGCCCGTTCATCTTCTTCGACCAGATGGGTCCGGTGCAGTTCCTGGCCGGGCAGGGGATGGATGTGCGGCCGCACCCGCATATCGGCCTGGCCACCGTCACCTACCTGTTCGACGGCCGCATCATGCATCGCGACAGCGAGGGCAACGCACTGGAGATCACCCCCGGCGCGATGAACCTGATGACCGCGGGCAGCGGCATCGCACACTCCGAGCGCACCCCGCCGGACGCCCGCAGCAACGGTATCGGCACGTTCGGCATTCAAAGCTGGGTGGCGCTGCCCGCCGCGCAGGAGGAAACCTCGCCCGGCTTCCAGCATTTCAGTGCCGCGAGCCTGCCGGTGGTCTCCGATCCCGGCGTCTGGGCGCGGGTGATCGCCGGGTCGGCGTTCGGCCAGAGTTCGCCTGTCAATACGCTGTCCGATTGGCTCTACGCCGAGGTGAAGCTGGACGCCGGCGCCAGCGTTCCGTTCGATCCGGACCAGGAGGAGCGGGCGATCTACGTGGTCGATGGCGCGATCCGCATCGCCGGCGACAGCTTCGAGGGCCCGTGCCTGCTGATCTTCCGTCCCGGCGACCGCATCACCGCGACCGCGACGCGCGATGCGCGGCTGATGTTCCTCGGTGGGGCGGCGTTGGAAGGTCCGCGGTATATCTGGTGGAATTTCGTTTCCTCGCGGCTCGATCGGATCGAGGCGGCGAAGGCCGACTGGACGTCCGGCCGCTTCAAGGCGGTGCCGGGGGAGAGCGAATTCATTCCGTTGCCGGGGACCTGATGCCGGCCGGGAGCTGATGCCGACAGTACTCGGCACAAGGAGCACGGGCATTATTAACAAGTCGTGCGCAGACCGGAAAATTCGCGGATGACGCGCCAGGGGCTGTGCCCCATCGGCGTCAGGATAAGGCGGCGCGGCGCGAAAGAACTTCCCCTCCCACAAGGGGAGGGGGTTTGGGGAGGGGTCGTGCACGCAACATCTTCGCGGCGTGACCCCTCCCCCCAACCCCCTCCCACAAGGGGAGGGGGAGTATTCTTCTCCCGCGCCGACTTATCCTGACGCCTATGGGGCAGAGCCCCCGGCCTTGCTTACGGCTTGCCGCCCTGCCGCAGCAGCACCAGGGCCCGGCGCAGGCGCATGATACCGCCGCGGGTCTGCCCCTGGTCGCACATCCGCTGGCCCTCGGTGGACAGGTTCGTCACCTCCTGCGGCGGATTCGCCCGAACCCGCACTTGCTCACTCACCTCATCGAGCAACTGGAGGCAGTACTGCGGCGTGTCGGTGGTCACCTGCGCCGGCGTGGCCTGTCCGGACACCTGCGACGGCATGACTGCGAGCCCAAGCCCGACGGACATCGGCACGGCCAGCACAGCACAGGTTCGCGCAGGGAACGGCATACCAGGAACTATGGCCCGTTTGCCCTCACCCCCCGGTGGTTGTCGCATGACAAGAATGTTAGGCGCCGGCGGCATCCTCCGGCGCGGGCAGGGTCAATACCGCCAGCAGGCCCGGTGCGGCATCCTCCAACCTGAGGCTGCCCTGGTGGAGCAGCGCCACGGCCTGCACCAAGGCGAGGCCCAGGCCGGCGCCGGGCGTGCTGCGTGCAGCCTCGCCGCGAAAGAACCGCTCGGTGGCCCGGGTGCGGTCGGCCGCGGGGATGCCGGGCCCCTGGTCGGCCACGACGATCTCCACGCCAGCCGGGGTCGCAGCCGCGCGCAGCCGCACCTGGCCGCCCGGGGGCGAGAACTTCACCGCGTTGTCCACCAGGTTGGCCACCGCCTGCTGCACCAGGTCGCGGTCGCCATAGGTTGGCAGATGGTCCGGCGCCTCCACCGCCAGGGCGACGTGCACCTCCTCGGCCACCGCGCCGTACAGCTCGGCGACGTCGGCCAGCAGCGGCGCCAGGTCGAACCGGCTGAACGCCGAGCGGCGGGAGCCCGCCTCGATCTCCGCGATGCGCAGCAGGGCCTGGAACACCGCGACGATGCCGTCCAGGTCGGCGGTGGCGCGCTCGATCGCGGCCCGCAGGTCCTCCGGCGTATCGGCGTGCAGCGCGGCGTCCTCCAGCCGGGTGCGGGCGCGGGTGATCGGCGTGCGCAGGTCGTGCGCGATGGCGTTGGACACCTGGCGCACGCCGTCCATCAGCCGGCCGATGCGGTCCAGCATGTCGTTGATCGTCTCGGCGAGCTGGTCGAACTCGTCGCCGCGGCCGGACAGCTTCACCCGCTGGGCGAAGTCGCCGGCGGCGATGGCCGAGGCGGTGGCGGAGACGTTGGCCAGGGTGCGGCGGAACAGGCTGCGCACCAGCAGGGCGCCGGCGGTGGCCATGGCGCCGACGATCACCAGCGCCCACAGCAGCGCGTCGGTCAGCAGGGTGCGGAGCTGGGCGCGCACCTGGACATCGCGGCCGATCAGCAGGTGGAAGCCGTTTGGCAGGTCGTAGCGCTGCATCCGTGCCAGCGAGGTGATCCCGGCACGGCGCACCGGCATCTCGTACCAGGCGTTCGGCTGGCGCACGGTCGCGGGCCAGCGCTCCAGGTTGCCGGCGATCCGCCGCATCATCGGATCGACCAGCAGGTAGATCGCGTCGTCATCGACGTTGCCGGCGAGGCGGTCCTCGATGGTCAGCACCAGGGCGGGCAGGCCGCCCTCGGCCCAGCGCTCCGACAAGCCCTGGGCGTCGGCGCGGATCGCGGCTTCCGTCTGGCGGTCGAGCAAGCCGGCGGTGGACCACCACAGGAACATCGCGAGGGCGGCGGCGCTGGCGGCCAGCAGCAGGGCATAGACGGCGGCGAAGCGCAGGCTGGCCGAGCGGAACAGCGACAGCGGCGTGCGGCGGGGTGGTGGTGGTGGCGGGGCGGACGCTGCCATAGACTCCCCCTCCCCTTGAGGGAGGGGGTCGGGGGGAGGGGTGCGAATCGAGGCGGCCAGCGGTGGCTCGCACCCCTCCCCCCAACCTCCTCCCTCAAGGGGAGGGGGAGTCTCGGTGTCTACATCCGCCACAACACTCACACCGGTTCGGCGCGCAGCATGTAACCGGCGTTGCGGACGGTCTGGATCAGCGGCGTTGGGAACGGCTTGTCCACCTTCTGGCGCAGCCGCGACACATGCACGTCGATCACGTTGGTCTGCGGGTCGAAATGGTAGTCCCACACGCCCTCCAGCAGCATGGTGCGGGTCACCACCTGGCCGGCATGCCGCATCAGGTATTCCAGCAGGCGGAACTCCCGCGGCTGCAGGTCGATCTTCTGGCTGGCGCGCTTCACCTGGCGGGACAGCAGGTCGAGCTCCAGGTCCTCCACCACGAGCTTGGTCAGCGGGCCCTCGGACTTGCCGCGGCGGGCGAGCGCCTCGACGCGCGCCAGCAGTTCGGCGAAGGCGAACGGCTTGGTGAGGTAGTCGTCGCCGCCGGCCTTCAGGCCCTTCACCCGTTCATCGACCTCGGCCAGGGCGGACAGGATCAGCACCGGCACGTGGTTCTTCTGGCCTCGCAGCGTTTCGAGGATCTTCAGGCCGTCGATGCCGCCGGGCAGCATGCGGTCCAGGATGACCGCGTCGAACGTCTCGCTGGCGGCGAGGAACAACCCATCGCGGCCATTATCGGCATGTTCCACGACGTGGCCGGCCTCTTTCAGGCCGCGGACCACAAATCCGGCGACGTCCTTGTCGTCCTCGACAACCAGGATGCGCATAGTGTTCTACCTCCTTTCGGTGCCCGTGCCCGGCTGGGGCGCGGTCAACCGGGTGACTGGGGCGGCCGGCGGCCGATCGTGATGGGCAGCTCGACCTCGTGTCCCTGCCGCCGCACGGTCAGACGGGCAAGGTTGCCCGGCGGGATGGCGGCGACCGCCCGGATCAGGCTGCGCGCGCTGTCGATATGGTTACCATTGAGCGCCAGCACCATGTCCCCCGCATGCACGCCGGCGTGCAGCGCAGGTCCGTCATGCTCGACCCCGGCGATGATGACGCCGCCCTTGTCCACGTCCTCGACCGAGACGCCGAGCCAGCCGCGCGCGATGCTGCCATGGGCCAGCAGGTTGGTGACGACGTTGCTGACGATTTCGGACGGGATGGCGAAGCCGATGCCGACCGAGCCGCCGGACGGCGAGACGATGGCGGTGGAGACGCCGATCACCTGGCCGTCCATATTGAAGATGGGCCCCCCGGAATTGCCCGGGTTGATCGGCGCGTCGAGCTGCAGGAAGTTGTCGAACGGCCCGGAGCCGAGGTCGCGGCCTTCCGCCGAGACGATGCCGGCGGTGACCGACCCGCCCAGCCCGAACGGGTTGCCGGCGGCGAGGATCCAGTCGCCCACCTCGACCTGGCGGGAGTCGCCCCAGGGGACGGCGGTCAGCGCGCCCGGCGAGTCGATCTTGATGACGGCGATGTCGGTCAGTTCGTCGGTGCCCAGCACGTGGGCCGGCAACTGGCGGCCGTCCACCAGCAAGACGACGATCTTGTCGGCGTGATCGACCACGTGGTTGTTGGTCACGATGATCCCGGAGGCGTCGACGATGAAGCCCGAGCCGGCGCCCTGCATTTGTTCATGCTTGTTGCCGAAGCGGCGGCGGAACTCGCGGCCGAGGGGGGTGTCTTTCAGTTCGGGCGGCAGTTCGGCGGCGACGTCGTTGCCGCTGATGGTCTCGGTGACGGCGATGTTCACCACGGCGGGGAGGACGCGCTTGACCAGGGGGGAGAAGCTGTCGGGGGCGGAGCGGGCGGCGGCGTGGTGCGGGTCGGCGGTGCAGGCCGCCACGAAGAGCAAGGCGAGGACCGCCAGGGCGCGGACCTGATCCCGCACGGGCCGGCGCACGAGGCTGGCGCAGCTTGCGGGGTGGGTCATGCGGGCGGGGTCTCCGGGCGAGGGGGCGGCAGCTTGTGCTGAAATGGCATGCGGTTGGGCATGCAACAAGGGCAGGGCAGGCTGGACAAGCGAGGCGTCCTCCCCAGCATAGCAGCGCGGGGACCCGTCCGAGGTGAGCCTCGAAGGCATTGACATGGTCGCGGCCGGCTTCGGGCGGCGGTCGTGGTGCGTTGTGTATCAGGAGCAGCCGGGCCTCCACCTTGACCCAGCGCGATGGCAGAGGCCGGAGGTCGTAGCACCGGCAGCAGGCTGCAGGGATGGTGTTGAACAGGGCGTCCAGGCCGCGAGACGACGGGCGCACCAACAGCGGTCAAGCAAGGACAGAACCGGCGTGTCGTCGAATTGCTGGGCAAGGGACGCAGGGAGCGGGCAGTGCCCCTCTGGGCCGCGACCGCCCAAGTCCTGCGGGCGTGGTTTCGCGAGCTCGGCGGCGATGGCAACGGCGTCGCTTTCCCCGGCGCCCGCGGTCGGGCGGTGTCGCGCGACGGCGTCGATCACCGGCTCCGCCACGCCGTCACCACCGCCGTGGTGGACTGCTCAAGCCTGGGGGCGAAGAAGGTGTCGCCGCATGTACTACGTCACAGCACAGCGATGCATCTGTTCCAAGCGGGCGTGGACATGGCGGTGATCGCCTTGTGGCTCGGACATGAGAGCCTCGAGACGACCCACGTCTACGTCGAAGCTGACCTGGCGACCAAGGAGCGGGCGCTCGAGAAGCTGGCCCCGATGCCAAGTATGCCCGATCCCTACCGCGCCGATGACAAACTGCTCGCCTACCTGGCCGCGCTTTGATGATGCCGCACTGATCACGACAAACAGGAGCGTCTTGCTGCGATAAGCGCTCCTGCTCGGCATAATCCGGGCCGCGGCATAAACGCGTAACCTGAACCCGGACCTGCTTATTCCGATAGCATTTTATAGCCTCCTGCAACGAAATGCTTTACAGTTTCCTCGATCGTACTGAGGCGATCAGAGAGGGGAGGCGGTTAGGAAATTATGAGCAAAATCATCATTTTTTGCGCCGACGGTACGTGGAATGGTCCGGGCGAGCCGGACGACGACAACACTGCCGCACCTCCCACCAACGTCTTCAAACTGTTCCTCAATCTGGCGGGCGCCGATCTGCCAGATACCATGATGTTGGCGAAGGAGCAGGAACGGGTGCTCAAGGCCGAGGACGGCTCGGCCTTGCAATGGGCCAAATACCTTCACGGAGTTGGCGATTCCAACAATTTCATGGCGCAGATGCTCGGAGGAACCATAGGTTCCGGCTTGATCGCGCGGATTGTCCGCGGCTACACGTTTATCTCACGCAACTATGTGCCTGGAGACCAGACATTCATCATCGGCTTCAGTCGGGGCGCTTACACGGCGCGCGCGCTTGCCGGTCTGATCGCCGCGAAGGGTTTGCTGGACGCGACGAAGAACGATTTAGCGAACAGGGAGAGCGCCTACCGCCTGGGCTCCGCCGTTTGGTTTGAATATCGACAGATGGTGGCGCAGTCGATGTCGGGTTGGCTTGTGAAACTAACCAATTTCGCAGCTGACCTCCCGGCTTTCCTGCAACAGCCAGTGCCGGACAACCAACTGATCAAGGCGCCCATCGAAGCGGTCGCAGTATGGGACACGGTCGGGTCTTTGGGCATCCCGGAATACACGTTACAGGATACGCGGCTCGACTTCTTTCAGTTCGCGGACAAGGTACTGAGCCCTGTCGTCAAGCATGGCGTGCATGCCGTGGCCGTCGATGAGCGCCGAGTGGATTTTACCCCGACATTGTGGGATCCGCATGGTCGGATCACGCAAGCGCTGTTCCCCGGCTGCCATTCCGATGTCGGCGGCGGCTTCGTTGGACCGGGGATCGAGAGTGGCCTTTCCGATTGCACGTTGCAATGGATGATGGAACAGCTCACTGAGCTCGGTGTGACGTTTGCGAAGCCGCCGCTGGCATACGTGCCCCAACCGAATGCCCGCGCCACCGCGCATGCGACCTGGCTGAGCGGCATCTGGAGTCATTTGCCAAAAGGTCCGCGTGTATTTCCGCCCACCCTCTATCTGAGCGAGGAAGTCATCGATCGTGTCGAGGCTGGCCCCGTGATATCCGACCCGAGCCTTCCTGCGTCTCCTTATGCACCTGAGAATCTTCAAGTCTATCTTGCGGCCGGCGGCCCGGCGCCGGGCATCACCGTGGTCTGACCTGTTGGATTGATTGGTCCGCGGGGTCCCGCACCTGAAGCTCCAATGGCGTGAGCGCCATCGATGGCACGCCATGCGGACGTCCGACAGTCACACTGCGCCCGCCAGAATGAGTTCGGCCGCGCGCTCGCCCACCATCATCACGGAGCTTGCGACGAAGGTGCCGGGGATGTTCGGAAACACCGATGCATCGGCGACGCGCAAGCCACGCGTGCCGTGGACGCGCAACGCACCGTCCAGTACCCCGCCCCCCTCACGCTTGCCGATCGCACAGGTGCCGGTGGCATGGTGACCCCAGGCATGATCGCGCACGAAGCGGGCCAGTTGCTCGTCGGTCGCATTGTCGGGACCCGGGACCACTTCCGCCTCGATCACATCGTTGGCGATCAGGTGCGCGGTCATTCGCCGGACGAACCGGATGCCCGCGACCACGGCGGCCAGGTCGTCATCCGCGCCGCCACCCGTGAATGAGTTGAACAGGATGTCCGGCGGCTCGCGCGGGTCCGCCGAGCGCAGCGTGACCCGCCCCGCGCGATTAGCGGTGTGGGCCTTCAGGAGCGCCCAGGTCAGATACTGGTGGCTGTCGGCGATCAGTCGGGAATAGCCGGGAAAATAGCCCCGGAAGTCGGCCAGCAGTGCCATGCAGACCAGATCCGGCAGTGTGATGCCCGCTGTCGAGCGGAGGGCAACGCCCAGTGCCGCGCCGTTGGAGGTATACATCCCCTCACCGCGTGTCCACGCCTGGTACAAGTGATCATCCCGCTCGAACCGTGCGCCGTTCAGCACCGACCAGGGCCTGGCCATGCGGTTGACCACGCCGACTTCGTAACGGTCTTGCAAATTGGCGCCGACGCCAGGCAAATCAACGACCGGGCGGATACCCAGTGCCGCGCATGACGCCGCATCACCGATGCCGGACAGCATCAGCAGTTGCGGCGTGTTGAAAGTGCCGCCCGCCAGGATGATATCGCCCCGCGCGCGCAGCACGCGAATTTCTCCGTCCGTTCCGCTCAGCGCGGCATGCGCGCGATAAAGCCGCGCGCCCTTGCGATATTCGAGGCCGACGGCAGTGCCATCCGGGTCCAGCAGCACGCGCGTCGCCAGTGCGTCGGTTTCGATCCGCAGCCGGTCCGGGAACCGCGTGGCAATGTCGAGCACGCGTTCGCGCGTGCCGATGCGGCGGTGTCCGCTGGTCGCGAGCGGCAGGTAGCACAAGCCCTCGAACCCGGCCTGCGCCTGCCGCCGGTCATTCGGATCGGCTTGGTCCTTGAACAGTCGCCATAATTCGTCCGCTGGTCGCCCCTGGTCATCGAGAGCGACGAGCGCCGATTCCAAAAGGACGCGCAGAAGATCATCGTCCTCGATGGTGTTGGCCGGCAGCGCGCGTTCGGTCCGCAGCCAGCCGCGCCAGCCGTGCCCGGTGGGGTCGAGGCCGAGCAATCCGGGTACGCGCCATTCCGGGCGATGGTGACAATCCTCGATGGCGCGGAAATGCCGGCTCATTGCGGCGCCGGCCCAGCCGGGATCGCCGGTCGCTGCGGCGATCGCGTCCCAGTCGGCGTCGGGAGCGGCGAGGAAGATCATGGCATTATGCGCGGTGCAGCCCCCGATCCCCGAGGCCCGAGGATACAGCACCCCACCGCGCTCCGGCCGGTCGTTCGGGTCGCGCGCCTGCTGTGCCGGATCGGCGTAGTGGCGGACGAAAAAATCCCAACGCAACGCAGGGTTTTCCGAAGCGAAGGGATGGAATGCGGGCACATCGTAATCATCGGGCAGCCGCGGATCGGCCGCGGCTCGGGGGTCGCCACCGGCTTCCAGCAGGATCACCCGTCGCCCGGCCTCGGCCAGCCGGGCTGCAAGTGTGCCGCCACCGGCGCCTGCGCCGACCACGATATGATCGCAGTCGGCGTCTGCAACGGCTGGAGCGGCGGACACGGTCAGAAGGTCTTCAGGAACGCGATCAGCGCGTGCTTGTCGTCATCCGACAGCGGCGGTTCCCCGGCGACCTTGCCGGTGCCGAAATAGTGTCCGCGATTGACCACGAAGTCCGGGCACTTGCTCAGCGCCAGCATCGGTTGCGCAAGATTGGCGAATTTCTGCCGCAGCTCGGCATCCGTCGCCCCCGCTGGCGCGCCTCCCAGATCGTGCAGCAATGCGTTCGCCAGGGCCAGCACCTTTTCGGCGTGCGCGGCTTGCTCTGCCGGATCGTTGGTCTCAGCCAGAAGCTGGATGTTGGCAAGCAGGTTGACCGGAACACCTGCGGGGATCGGTCCGATGACGACACCGGAGGATGTGAACACCTGCGGCAGCCAGCGATGCAGCACGTTCTGCAACGGCCGCAGCGCGTCCGGCACATAGCCATCGGGGATGGTGATCGTGCTGCGCACGGTCGTGCGGTCAATCACGCCCGGCACCGCATCGCCGAGGATCGGGTCGCGAGCGCGCTTCTCCGGCCACAGCAATTGCTCGATCGATGCATTGAACACCCGCATGCGGGCGTCGACCGATGGGTCCTGGTCGAACGGGCCGAGGCTGTTGTTGAGCAGGAAGGGCGCGGTTGACCAGACGCTGATGAGAGACGGCGGCCTGGTATAGCCGCGTCCACCGGCCGGCATGTGCCATTGAAACGGCTTGCCGGTGAACGGATCATACACGGTTATGTCGCCAACGGACGGCAGGTCCTTGTAGTCTTCCGAGGAAAAATTATCCCAGATATTGCCCCGCAGCGCATTGGTGGCGAGCGGACTGCACGCGTTGGTTTGCAGCAACGTCACCGGCACGCGGAACTCTGCCGAGAGGAAGTTGCCGTCGAGGAAATCCGGCGCGTGCACGATGGCCCGCATCTTCTGTTTGAAGTCGTCGGTCTTGGTCCATGCCCAATATGCATTCCAGCAGGTCAAATATCCCGGCCCGTTGCAACCCGACGGATCGAGCCCCGCCGCCGGTGTCGGCGCCTTGCTCGAATGGCAGCGCGCGCAGGTGTCCGCGAACACGGTCTTGCCGCGATCAAGGACCGCCGCGTCGGCTTCGAGATATTTGGCACCGCCCGGCGCATCACGCAGGTAGTCGGGCCGCGCGGCCTGAAGGAAGAACAGCGCGGTCGCGGGCGTCTGCGCCTCGGTCGCCTGCCAGTACACCGAGTTGCGCTCCGCGGTCGCGATCGGGATCGGGGTGATCGGTTTCCCGCCGAGCACGGCGTTGAAATGCGTCAGCCATTCCTCGCTGAACAAACCGATATTGATATAGACCCGGTTGAGCGCGCCGAGCGCGCCGACGGAATCCGAGCCGTCCTTCAGCACACGAGGGGTGAACACCGTGTTGGGCGGCTGGTAGAAGCGCGTGAGCGCAGGATCCTGCGTGTAGTCCTGGAACTGCTTGTTGTTCAGCTCGCCGCCGGCCAGGCGTTCCTTGCCCCAGCGCATTGCGTGGTCAAGCCTCGCGCCGAGCGAGTAGATAGCATTCATCGTCCGCGGATTGTTGATGCTGTCGGTGGACACCAGCGACGTGTCCATCGCGCCGGGGCGATAGGTGTGAACGAGCTGGAAAAAGAAATTGCTGGCCCGGCTGTCGTAGATGAACAGCCGATCGACCCACATGTACTGCGCACCGACGGTAGAGCTGAGATCGGCGAAGGCAGGATGCGCAGGATCGGCAGGCGGGTGGATCGGGCTTGGCCCAACATGGCAGAAGCCGCAGGTCATGCCGACACGGTACGGGCGGACCAGCTTGTCGTTATCGTAGTATTTCTCGTCGGTGTAGTATCGCTCCGCGTCCCAGGCGCGCTTCGCCGCCTCGTCGAACGCCGGATTGGGGAACAGACGCAGGCCAATGATGCCGGTGGGCTCGCCGTAGTACGACCCGACCGGAACTGTGCTGCCGCGCGCACCGATCGCCACGCCAGGATACTTCTTCGCATCGGCAAACGGGTCGGGCGGGCAATCGGCGCGCCGCTTATCCAGCCACAGTCCAAAATGGTCGGGATCGGGGCCAGTCGGTTTGTCGAAGCAAGGCTCGTTGATCAGGCCGAGATAGCTCCAGCGGGAGTCACGATCGAATTTCAGGCCGGGATGCGAGCTGACGATCTTCAACAGATCGAAACCGCCGAAGGTCGTGGCTGTCATGCCGTCCCAGAACTTATCGTTACCGCCTGACCACACCACCCAGGTGTTGCGCCCTGCGATCTGCTGCGGCGTCAGCGTGAGGCCGCCGTCCATGTCGTGGAAGTAGTCTTCGCCGGCGGCGGGAAACGAGGCCGCGGTGCGATTGGCGCGCATCGCCTCGTCACGGATCGGCTCGCTGCCGCCCAACCTAAAATTGCCGGCGATGACAGCGACCACTATCACCACCAGGAGTGCGCCCCAGCGTCGCATCGTCATCCTCCGGCCGGCCGGACGCGGGACCGCACCAGCCGGTGAACAAGAACGTTAGTGGATTGCATGAGGATTTGCAAGGCGTGTTGCCACGATCTGCCTCCCATTGTTAGTCCAAACCAGATAGATGGCCATCGAGTTGTCCAGCCAGATCGATGTTGGGGGCGATGAACTCTTCCGCCCGCTGCCGAAAGCCGGTGAGGGTCAGCGGCAGCGGCTGGACTCGCGAAAGGTCGTCACCGCCCGCGCAGATCAGTTCCATCTCGTGAGCACCGAGCGCGCGATAAGCCTCGAACTGCGATTCCCCAAACCACTGCTCTGATGTCGATTCATCAGGGAAGGTCGGGTTGGCCTCCGCATAGCTGCGGATATCCGGCGTTTCGGTACCCTGATAGGTGGGCCGGAGATACAGCAACCAGCCTGGCTCGGGCGATCCCGGATACCAGATCGTGCCAATCCAGGCGAAGGTGCCTTCTTGCGGCGGTCGCGCGCCGGCAGTCACATCCAGGGAGTCGAAGCGAATGCGCACGCCAAAATCGATGTATGACTTTCGCACCGCGTTGCCGAGATCGGCCAGTGCCGCATCCGGGTCGCAGCCGGCATCGCTGACCACGATGAACCGGCAGCGGCGGCGCACCATCTCGTAGAGTCCGAGATTGTCGAAATGTCCGCCGTCGGAGAGGTAGATCCAGCGCCCCGTCGCTGTGGTCATGTTGGCCAACTCCTGCAGCATCGTCAGCAAACCGAACTTAGGACCTTCGCTGCGGTAGTCCGGGCCGGATGGGTTGCCCAGCCACCAGCCCAGCCGCACGTTGAACAGCATCAGCAGAAAGCCGAGCAGGGGTGACGAACTGTAGCCCATGTTCGGGCTCACGGCGGCACCGGAGATCGCCATTGCCGTGCCCAGCGTGATGCCGCCGTCCTGGCTGCCGAACTCCCGCGTCGGCTGGTACCCGACGAGTGGATTGCCGGCGTGCAGTGGCGTTAGCGTGAACGATTCGGCCTTGCGTTCCTGCCACGCCAGGTTGTCGGTCGAGACGACGTTGAGCGTAACGTTGACCACGTGCAGCAAAGGACCTTTCGGCATCTTCGCCAGGCGCGGATTGTCGGCCGGATCGAAATTCGTGAACGGATCCGGCTTGCGCACGGGCGGGTCAGCGCGACGGGCGGAGCCGAGGAAGGCCCGCACCAGCCGGTTGCGATAGACCGCGTGCAGCGAAAAGCGATTGACGTTGATGGGCCTCGACGCCAGTGCGCTGAAGCCAACCAGGGCCACCACGCCGATCCCCTCGACCAAGGGTTTTGGCAGCCAGGCGGGAACCCAGTCGGCGGCCAGGGAGCCAACCGCCATGTCCAGCTTCGAGATCAGGACGGCCAGCGCAAGCGCGAACAGCACGCCGGCAATGCTGGCGATCTGGGTCGGTGACAGCCGGCTGGCAACCTTCGCTGCATTGGTCGCCGCGGTCCAGGCGCCGCCGCCAAGCACCAGGGCCACCAGCCCGGACACGCCACCCACCGCGCCGATCGCATATCCCCACCCGCGGCACAACGCGGCCGGACCGACCAGCGCGGTAGTGGCAATCACCAACCATGTTCCGGCCCAGGCGCCGAGCCACCCCGCTGCTCGTGCCAGCCATTCCCGGTCCATGTCGCCGCGCGGGCTGTAGCTGCGTAGCCCGATATAGATGAGTTCGCCGGCGAAGATGGCCAGCATCGTCCAACTGATGCCGAGTGCTGCCAGCCAACTTTTGTCGGTTTGGGCGGCGGCGAACCAGATGCCTTGCCGCAACACGACGCCCGCGACGACGCCCGCGACGATCCAGGATACGAAATCCGCAGCGCCCCAGTCGGATTGGGGATGACCTTGCCGTTGCGCCTGCGCCGCGGGATGAAACACGCTTGCTGCCAACCACGCCAGCGCGTAGCAGCCCCCGCCGACGACGGCGGCCAATGGCATCCTGTCGAGGGGCAACCACATCTGGCCGGGGTCGGGAAGCTGGAACGCTGCGGCAGCGGCGGAGAAGCCTATTGCGGCGACGACGATCGGGCAAAGCACCAGCAGCACGAAGCGCAGATCGGTCAACCACACTCCCTCGCTGCGCCGGCGCCCGTAGGACGCGAACCCCAGGCCGACGCAGACCGCCGCCAGACTGACCGCCAGCCATGGGAATCCGCGACCGCCCGTGAGCATGTCGAGTGCGTGCTTGTATAGCCAGGGGATCAGCAGCACGCCCATGAAGAACGGCAGAAACACGACCCAGTTCAGCATCAGGTTCCGGACCACGAGGGCGACGACCGTCCAGGTGTCGGCCGACAACATGCCGAGCTTGGGCGTAAGGTAGTTGCTGTCGGCCCGCAGGCCGGCGATTTGCGGCGCCTCTGCGCCGTCGTTGGCGCGGCCGCGATCGAGGCCCTCGACGACGCTATCGTCACTGCCCGCCTGATGGCGCCACGCGGTCAGGAAACTGCCGATATAGCCGCCGCCGGAGACCGTCGAGAAGTAATCGAATCTGCCGAGCACGCCGTACCGCGCGAATGTTTGCAGCACGCCCAGCGCGAATGCGGCGCTGCGGATGCCGCCGCCGGACAGGCAAAGCGCGGACAACGGCGGCTTGGCGCGGCTGATCGCGGCGTAAAGCTGCTGCAGCGTGCCATCCTGCGGCAGCACGATATCGCGTCGTATGTGTTCGAGTTCATTGCGCAACGCGGCCGCGAAACGTGCGTCGTCCGGCGGTTGCTGCGGCCCGTCGTCGCTTTGTCCGGAGTGCGCCGCCTGGGTCATGCGGCGACCGGCGGATCGCCGTCGAACACCTCGTCGCCGGTCGGCTCGATATGCGGCTTGCGGTTCACCTCCTGCCGGAAGCGGGACAGCTCATAGTACATCCGCCGGCGCGCGCGGCTTTGGTTGCCGAGCGGCCGGTGCTCGGGGATGCAGTGCCACGGGTTGTATGAAAGCACGTCCGCGAAGGCGAGCTGTGCCGGCGTGGCGAATGTCTGGCGGGGGATATGCAACCGTGCCGCGGGCACGAATGGCGAGAGTTTCTCCGGCCAGCGCACGGCGGCGTTCTCGATCGGCATCCGGAAGGGATCGGTTTGCAACTGCAGCATGAGGTCGAAGTCGACGTCTTGCGTATCCAGCGTGCGAACCATGTTGTCGCGCAGGTAATTGTCGGGCGGGGTCAGCGGCAGGCGGGGGATATGGCGGTAGACCTTGGAGCGGGGATACACCGAATACATCATGGCCTGCCCTTCGCCGAGCAGGTAGGGTACGCAGCTCCAGTAGCGCTCGCCCAGCGGATTGCTCTGCGTCTTGTTCCACCAGGACTGCATCAGGCCGTCCAGCATGTGTGAGTCGCCGGGCTTGGTGAAATAGAACAATGGCCGGCCCTTCAGGATCCAGGCCTGGAGGTTGGCGTTGGCGCGGGTATCCGGCGTCACGAAGGTCGGTGTGCAGATCGACAGGAAATCCTGCGTGGCGGTCTCGTCGTCAAGCAGTTTCGTGCCGGGGACGCCCATCATCTTGATGGCGCAACTGACGAATCCCACGTCGTCGATATCGCGCGGCCAGTCGGGACCGGGGCCGGAGAAGCGAACCCAGGCAGGATAGGTCCTCGGCGTGGCGAACACGCCCTTGCGGTAGGCCTCCGGCATGTCATCGCGGATGGTGACGGTACCACGCACCACGCCGTGCGTCTTGGTGTTGCCGGCGCGCTGATAGTTGCCAGGCTGCCAATGCTGCCGCATGTATGCGGCCATCGTCTCGATGATCGATTGGAGGTGCTGTTCTTCGTCTGGTTCCGGACGTTCCTCGGCGATGGCCAAACCTTCATCGGTACGGTGCAGGTTGATGAGGTACTGGATCAGCCACGCGGCCGGCTCGCGCAGCACGCTATCCACACCGGCACGGAAGAACGGCTCGAACCGCCGCTCGACATGCAACATTGCGACGATGGCGTCGTGCAGCCTTTGCCAGAACATCGGACGACGACCTCCCGCTCTGCGCCGGCGCCTTTGGCGCGCGAGTCGATTCCCGCCGCATGGTAACCACTTTTTGTCCCGCGGAAACAAGGATTCTATCTGTGGTGCGTTATCGGCTCGTCATTATATCTGATGGGCCTTGAAAGCCGGGCGACATCAGTGCCAATATAGCTTGATTGGCGGCGGGGATGCAGCTTGTGTCCCGCCCAACGGGGATGCGTCCCGGCGCCGTAGCCCGAACCTCAAGCAGGTGCGCAATGGCATATGACGTCTCAAAGCTTCTCAGCATGACGCAGGCCGACCTCGATGCACTCTTCGCAGCGAGCCCGAGCGGGCCGATTCCGGAAGGTGAGGCGAACGGCACCGCGATCATCGCCCCGGGGACCGCTTTCAGCCCGGAGATCGCATCGTTCATCAACTACTTCGCGTGGCAGGGCAAGGTGTTCGATCCAGTGACCGGCACGCTGAAGAACCGGATCGGGTCGTTCGGCCTGAACGCCATCATCGCACGGGTCTACAAGGACGCGAGCTGGTTCGACCAGAAAGAGTGTATCGTGCTCGACTATTCCGAGACGTCAGCCGTCGCCCACTGGATCCGCGACGAGATCAGGCTGATCGGACCGGGCCTGTATCTCGGGCTGGTGTATTGGGACAAGACCCGGCTGATCGATTTCTCGCTGCAATTCTGAGCAGCGCGCGGGACGTCTGCCGTGACCCCGCAAGGGAACTTCATGGTGGCAGCGGCAATACGGCCCGGCGCCGAAACAGAACTGCGCGCTCTGCTCGCGACGCTCAACCTCGGCCCCGGCGTGGTCGATCCCACGAACGCCGTGCTGCCTTTCGGGCAGTTCGAGAACCTGCATGTCGCGCGGCTGGTCATTCTGACGGACGAGACCTTGGCCGATCTTGCCCTGTATCATACGAACTTTCCCGACCCGCCGCTGTATCTGACCTTTCTCGGCGACTGCGATGGCAGCGGCGAGGCGATGCTGGCGGAATTCGTGACACGTTCCGGCGCAGGGTTGCGGCGCATCTTCTCCCACTGCCTGGACTTCGACCCGAACACTGACCTGCTACGCTGGATGCGGGCACATTCCTACGCACCGGCGGCGTGCTACATCAATTGGGTTGGGCGCACCGTGCGCCAGATCCGAGAGGAAGCCGCTCTGCGCACGGCGTTGCGGGCGTGGCTGGCGGACCAGGGCGCGGCGCAGAGCAGTACTTCGGCGGTCGATATCCGGCGCCGCCTGATCGAATACCAGCGTGCCAACGGACCGGCGCTTTCGCCGCCGGGGCCGACGCCGGCCGGATGGTATATCCGCCATGTGCTGAACCTGATAGCGGTGCCACTGCTGCTGGTGCTCTTGCTGCCGCTGCTGATCGTGATTGCGCCGTTCTTCCTGTTCGTGCTGCGCTCGCGCGAAACCTCCGACCCGGTGATCACGCCGCGCCCGGATCCCGCGCGCGTCGCGACCCTGGCCGCGATCGAAGACTTTCAGGTGAGCAATCAGTTCAGCGCCTTTGGCCACATCAAGCCGGGACGGTTTCGCGGTTGGACGCTGATCGCCGTGTTCTGGCTGTTGGATTTCAGTGTCCGGCATTTATACACGCGCGGCCGGCTGGGGCGCGTTGGCACCATCCACTTCGCCCGCTGGGTATATCTCGACGACCGGCGGCGGCTGTTGTTCGCCAGCAACTATGACGGCAGCCTGGACAGCTATATGGACGACTTCATCAACAAGGTCGCCTATGGCCTCAACCTGGTGTTCAGCAACGGTATCGGCTATCCGCGCACGGCGTGGCTGCTGACGGGTGGCGCCAAGCACGAGTTGCAATTCAAATACTTTCTCCGGCGCCACCAGGTGCCGACGCAGGTCTGGTACAAGGCCTATCCCAGCCTCAGTGCCGCCGACCTCGCTGGCAACACGATGATCCGCGAAGGATTGGAGCGCACGTCGATGCGCGAGGACGAGGCGCGCGCATGGCTGGCGTTGATCTGAGGAGGACCGTGACCCAAGCCCCTGTACCCGCCAGCGACTTCGCCGACATGCAGGGGCTGCTGTACACCGGCTACAGCACGCTGACGGAAGCCTGCTTCCTGCTGCTGCGCATTGCCGATCCGGCTGCCGCACGCGCTTGGCTCGCAGCGGTGGACGTGACGACAGCTGACATGCGCAACGTCGCGACGGCCCTGCAGGTCGCGTTGACGGTGGACGGCATGCAGGCCCTGGGCGTGGCACCGGCTTCGATCGCGGGATTCTCGGCGGAGTTCCTGACCGGCATCGCGGGCCAGGAAAGCCGCTCGCGCCGGCTTGGCGATGTCGGGCCCGACGCGCCGACCCAATGGGCCTGGGGCGCGGTTCCGCCGCACGTGGTGGTGCTGTTGTACGCTGCAAAGGGAGGCCTGGCGGCGCTTCGCCAGCAGGTAGAGTCGGCCGCGTTCGCACAGGCATTCACGCTGCTGCGTGTGCTGGACACCACCGACATGGGCGGACACGAGCCGTTCGGATTCACCGACGGCGTGAGCCAGCCGAGCATTGACTGGCACGCGAAGCGTTCGCCTGATGAGGAAGCCATTCTGCCCTATGGCAACCTGATTTCGGCTGGCGAGTTCGTGCTTGGCTACCCCAACGAGTATGGCCAATACACCGACCGGCCATTGCTCGATCGCACTGATCCGGCGGCGAGCGTTCTGCCGCCGGCGGCCGACGACCCGGAGCGCCGCGATCTCGGGCGCAACGGCTCCTATCTCGTGCTGCGCGAATTGCGCCAGGACGTGCGCGGCTTCTGGCGCTTTGCCGCCGCCCATGCGGAAGATCCTGCGGGGGCCAAGCAACTCGCCGAGGTGATGGTAGGACGCCGGATTGGCGGCGAGCCGCTGGAGCAATTGAGTGACACACCGATCGAGGGCGTGGGACCGAATGCCAGCGACATCGCGAACAATCGGTTCACCTACGCGGGCGATGCGGCGGGACTGCGCTGCCCGATCG
>DATHNI010000376.1:0-18510 GCA_035486135.1 Acetobacteraceae bacterium | reverse complement strand
CTGCCGCTCTGGGTGCCGGCAGTAAGCGCGGCACCGCCGTAGACCGTGAAGGTGGCCGAGCCGGAGAGGAACGGGGTGCCGGAGGCGTTGGCCCAGGCGGTGCCGGACTGGATGAACGCGGCGTTGGTCTGCGCGGCGGTGACGCCGAGCAGCAGCGCGCCGGACGCGGTCAGGCGGAGGTCGTTGAAGTAGACCGCCGAGGCCGCGGTCGCGTCCAGCGTGCTGCCGGAGATGATGGTCTCGACGCCGCCGTAGATGCCGGAGGTCAGGGTGAAGGTGGGCCCGGAGGTTGCTCCGGCGGGGGCGCCGAACTGGAGGACGCCGTCGCTGCCTGTTGCGAGGTCGAACGCGTTGGAACTGCCGCCGCCGTTGAGGGAGAGCGTGCCAAGCGTCACGAGCACGTTGCCGGTGTTGTTGACGGCCGCGTCGATGTTCGCGGTGCCGAGCGCGCCGGTCACCGTGATGCTGCCGGCGTTGGCCACCGACGCGGTGCCCATGCCGGTGGTGGTGAGGCGCTGGCCATTGGGAGTGATCGTCAGAGCTGCGGTGTTTAGCAGCGTCGACGTGCCGCCGGTGCCGCTGTTCAGGATCAGTGAGCCGCCGGACCACGACATGTCGGAGTCGTTTTCCAGAGTATTCGCGGTCAGCGTGCCGCCGGACATGACGAAGTCTCCGGCGATGTTGCGCACGCTGTGCACAGTGTCGTTGCCGCTGTCGTGCGTCACCTGTGGCTGATCGGTGAAGTCGATCACCGCGTCGGTCGACGCACCCGGTACCGTACCGCCGATCCAGTTCGCCGGATTATCGAAATCGCCCGACACATCGTTCGTCCAGCCGCCAATCGCCGGGAACGACCCGGCAATCACCGAACCGGTGAAAGCACTCGCAGTGAGCGACCCGGTGAACTGCAGCGTGTAGTGATTGCCCACCTGGTCAGTCAGCACGAGCTGATCCGTCGCGCTGTTGAACGACTGGCTTAGCGCGGCAACGCCATCCACCACGATAGTATCGCCCGGGGCAAAGCCAGTGATGTCGGCCGGCGCAAACTGTCGGATATCGCCGATCTCAAGCGTGCCTGTGCCGGCGAAGTTGACGGTCTGGCTCGAATTGACCGCGCTGTTGATAACGAGGTCGCCGCCGTTGTCGATCTCCAGCACGCCGGCGCCGCCTGGGCTTGCCTGCACGACCGGCCCGTTCAGCGTCAGGGCGCCCCCCGCGGCATAGATCGTCGCCGCGTTGTCAATCGCTTGCGTGGCATCGATCACGCCGGTTCCGCCACTCCGGTCGCCGCCGGCCGACAGTTCAACCGTGACGGGATCAATCGTCCCGCCTTGCAGGGTCAGCCCGGCGCCTGCGGAGATCGTCACGCCGCCAGCTACCTGCAGCAGTGCACCGCTGGCCACGGTCAGCTCCGTGCCGTTGCCAGCGAATGTCGCGCTGTTCGCGATGTCGAGCGCGCTGCCGGCGCCGGTCAGCGTAACATCGCCGCTGCCGCCGGCCGACACGCCAGCCAACAGTTGCGTCGCCGTCACGACACCGCCGTTTTCGATGGTCAGCGAGCCGCTGCCGCTGACACCGACATCGGTCTGGCCCGCCGCATTGATCGACGATCCAAGGTCAGTAACGGTGACGGTACCGCTGATGCCCGCAGCGGCACCGATGACCAGCGCCGCGTCGGCGGCAAACTGCGAACCGGCGAGGACAGTGCCGCCCTGGCTGACCAGCATCGAGCCTTGCCCGAACTGTCCGATGGCGATCTGATAGCCGCTGCTGTTGACGGTCGCGCCTGCGCCCGTGACCGTCAGTGCACCCGGCGCGCCGGCACCGGCGCCAACCGAAATAGCGGCCGTCCCGGCTGCGGTAATGCCGGCGCCATCGGCCTTCAGCAACCCGCCGGCATCGACAACGACAGTGCCTTGGCCCGCTACCAGTTGCGCCGTGGCGACGATGGTGGTGCCGGCATTGGTGATGAGGGAACCACCCGCAGCGAGCGTCCCGGTACGGCCGATGCCCACCTGAAACGCGGCTTCGACCGTGCCACCATTGCCGACAGTCAACGTGCCGGATGCGCCGTTCAGGCCGACATACACGCCCTCCTGGGCGTACAGATCTCCGTTGCTGGTGACGTCGAGCGTTCCGGAGCCGCCGGTTTGTATCGAGGTCTGCAGCGAGCCATTGCCGCCATTCCCGGCGCCGACCTCTATGTTTGCATTGCCGGTTGGGTCGTCGGCCACGACCATGCTGGCGTGATTCTCGATGATCAGGCTGCCGCTGCCGCTGCGGCCGACGACCACCAAGCCTGTCGAAGTCAGGTTGGACCCTGCATCGCTCACAACGACAGTGCCCAGCGATGTCTTGCCGATCGAGATTGCGCTGAACAGGTTGGAATTGGGCGTTCCCGCGACCACGCTGCCGCCCTGGGTGATGTCGAGCGTGCCCGTTGAGTCGAGACCGACCGCGAGCGCGTTGCCGTTGGTATTCAGCAATGCGCCCGCGCCGCTGACGTTCAGCACACCGCTCGCGACAGTGTTGGTCGTCGAGCCGCCGCCGACGGTAACGACAAAGCTATTCGTCTGCGGCGCCTCGGTGAACAGGATGGTGCCGCCGGCCCCGATGTTGACCGTGCCGGCGCCGCCGACGAGCGTGCCGTTGATCGTGCTGGTCGTGCCGATCAACAAATTCAGTCCGGGCAACACCGTGCCGCCGCTGTTCACGTCCAGCGTGCCCTGCCCCGTCGATCCCACGGACACGCCGTCGTTCAACGAATTCACCTCGAGCAGGGATCCGCTTCCCGAGACGACCGCAAGCCCATGAACGTTAGAACCCTCGCCGATACCGAAGCCGGCTGATGGTCCGGCGGCATTCAGGATGATCGAGCCGCCGTTGATGACCTCGACCGTGCCCGACCCGTTCTGGCCGATGCCCATGCCAGTGCCGGTGGTGCCCTCGGTGAGCAATGCGTTGAGGCCGTTGACCAGCAGCAAGCCGGAACTGCCGCTGTTCTCGCCGACGCCCATGCCCGACGCGTTCAACTGGACTGTGCCGCCGCTCTCGATATCCAGCGTGCCGGCCCCGGACTGGCCGACGCCGATGCCGGTTGTGGCAGTGCCGAGAGTGAGCATGGCACCGCCGCCGGACACCAGCACGGTGCCGGAGCTGCCGCTGTTCTCGCCGATGCCAATGCCGACGCCGGTACCGGTCAACGCTATGGTGCCGCCATTCAGCACCTGCACGTCGCCCATGCCTTTCTGGCTGACGTTGATCCCTGCCGTCGTGGAGAGCAACGCGTTGGCGCCGTTGACGGCGATCGTGCCCTGCGCCGCGGGCTGTCCGCCGCCTGCGCTGTTGCCGCCGACGGTGATGTTGGACGCGTTCAGCGTCACGGTGCCGCCGGCGAGCACGTTCAGTTGCCCGTCGCTGCCAGAGGTGTTCCCGACGCTCACGCCAGCGGTCGCGGTACCGGTGGAGGTGACTGTGACCTTGCCGTTGCTCTCGACAGTCAGCGTGCCGTAGCCGAATTGCCCGACCGCGAGCGACTCCGCGTTGACGACGCCGCCGTTGCTGACCATGGCATAGCCGCTGCCGGAATTGCCGATGATCAGCGCGTTGCTGTTCAGCTCCGCGCCAGCGCCGTTGACGGTGATCGTGCCGCTGCTACCGGGTTGATTGCCGGCGAATGTGTAGGTTCCGGAATCGGTGACGATGCCGCCGGCCACGATCGCCAAGACGCCGTTGCCGGTAGAGTTATTGCCGACACTTATGCCATCAGCGGTGACAGTGCCCGCATTGATGCCACCCGCAACGATGCTGCCGCCGACGGTCAACGTGCCCGATCCGCCATTGCCGATGAACAGCCCTTGCGTGTCTAGCCACGCGCCACCGTTGCTGACGGTCGCGATGCCATTGCCACCCGGCGAATTGCCCAAATTGGCGGAGGTCGCATCACTGAGCGTGCCGCTGCTCACGATCAGCGTGCCATTCGCATTTTGGCCGATATTGATCCCGTTGCTGGGGTCGATGACGAGACCGCCACTCTGAATCGAAAGCGTGCCGCTGCCGCCGGTATTCGATCCGTTGTAATTGACGCCGATCCCGAGGCCATCGGTGGTGACGGTGCCGTTGGCGACGGTCATCACACCGGTGCCCTGGCCGCCATCCTGGATGCCGTAGCCGCCCGCCGTGATGGTGCCGCCATTCACGGTCACCGTGCCGGTGCCGCCGGTGCCGATGCCCATGCCCGTATTTTGCAGGCTGCCGCCGGCCGAGATCGTCAGCGTACCCTGGCTGCCCGTGCTGCCGCCGATCGTCGCGCCGCCTGCTTCGATGACGGCGGCACCATTGGTGATGGTGGCCTGCCCGATAGCACCACCGTTGACGCCAATGCTGAAGTAGCCGCCATTGCCGGCCGGAACAGGAGCGTCAGGGATCAGCAGCATCGTGCCGGCGCCGGTAACCAGCAGCGAGCCGCTGTTGCCGACTTGGTCGCCTGTCCCGAAGCCTTCAAAGCTGACCTGGGCTCCGGCCTCGATGGTCATCGCAGAGCCGGTGGCACTGTCCAGGTCGCCGCTGCCGTCGGCAATCAACGACCCGCCGTTGACGATCAGCGACGTTGCGGATTGGTTGAAGGCGTACGGCTGATACGGCGGGTTGGGCGCGCCCGCCAAGGTCAGCGTGGCGTCGTTCAGCACCCAGGGTCCGCCACCGAAGCCGGCATTGAGACCCTGGCCGCTTCCGGTCAGCGTGCCGGAGGTGTTGAAGCTGAGCACATCCGCCGACGTGGGCACGCTGCTGGGGCTCCAGTTCGCAGCGGTGCCGAGGCTGGTGCCGAAGCCGCCATTCCAGGTTTCGCCGGGTGCCGAGACCTGGATCGCCCAGTCCCCGGTGCTGCCGTCAAACCATGAGAAGAACTGCTGCGTCGCACCCGCGGCAAAGCTCACATTGGTCAGCAGGATGCTGCCGTTGTTGGTGAAGACGGTGATGGTGCCGTTGTTGAAATTGCCCGCGGATATATTGGTGACGTTGCCGAATTCGATGCGATCGCCATTGTTCAGGCCGGTGATGGCATTGCCGATCACACTGGACGGCGCGTTGAAGATCACCGTCTCGCCATCGGGGCTGGCGAAGGCGATCGCCTGGTTGCTCGAGGGCGCCTCGTCCAACTTCAGTTCCGATTCCGGCGCCAGGTTGATGCTGCCTGTGCCGGAGACACTGCCGGTGATCTCGAACGTTTGGCCGCTGTCGGCGTCGATCACGCCATCGTTGACGACCGCGGCGGCCACCAGGCCGTTGCCGGCCAAGGTGAAGCCGCTCTCCACATTGATCGCGCCGGTGACGAAGCTGCCGGAGGTGCCGATGTCGATGCCGCTGACGCCGTCCACCGAAAGCGTCGAGTTACGCCCGATCACCAGGGCGCCGGTTTCGATTTCCCCGCCGCCGGTGACCGCAACAGTTCCCTGGCCGGCAAACGTCGTGGCATTGCCGATCTCCAGCAGCGCGAGACTGACACTGCCGCCGTTCTGCACGTACAGCGTGCCCTGGTTGGACTCGCCGACAATCAGCGTCTGACCCTGCAGCAACGAGCCGGCGCCGGTCACGGTGGCGACGCCGCTGTTGCCCGAGGCAGCAATGACCGACGCGGTGCTGCTGTTGAGGAACACCTTGCCGCCGCTGGCGACATTCAGCGTGCCATTGCCGAATTGCGCGACGGTGATATCCGCCGCCGTCAACGTGCCACCGCTGACCGAGACCAGCGCGCCACCGCCGCCGTTGCTGCCCACCACGACGCCGTTAGCATCACCTACCAAACCGCCCGCGCTGATGGCGAGGGTGCCGTTGCCGCCAGCGCCGACGTTGATTCCGGCGGCGCCCGTGGTCTGCAGCTCCGAGCCGGCACCCTGCACCGTGACCATGCCGTTCGCGCCGGAACTGGCGACGGTCAGGCTGTTCCCAGCGAGCGATACCGTGCCACCATTGATGATCGATAGCGTTCCATTGGCGCCAAAATTGCTGCCCACGGCGAGACCGGAGGTCGTCGCACTTTCGGAGACCCGGCCGCCATTCACGGTCATGACGCCGACCGCGCCGCTGTACTGGCCAACGGTGACGCCGCTGGTTCCTGTAAGCTCGATCGTGCCGTAGTTATTGACCGTCAGGTAGCCGGTGCCGTTGTTAGCGACGCTGATGCCGGTGGTGGCGATATCCAGCACGGCACTCGCCGCAGTCCCGCCAACGACGACGGTCCCGTGCCCGCCCGGGTTGGCGGCGATGTTCAGGTAACCGGTTCCGTTCAGCGTAACGGTGCCGTGATCGGCGATATCCAGGTAGCCAGTGCCGCTGTTGCCGATATTGAGTCCAGCCGCGCCGCCGATATCGACAATCGCACTGACGGCCGTGCCGCCGACCAGGATGCTGCCGACAGAACCGACGGAGTTTCCAGCCGCCATGTAGCCGGTGCCAGACAGGGAAATCGTGCCGTGATCGGCAACATCCAGGTAGCCGGTGCCGCCGTTGCCGATGGTAAGGCCCGCGGTTCCAAGCGTCAGCAAGGCGCTGGCGGGACCGCCGCCGACGCTGATGCTGCCCATCGACCCGCTGTTCACGCCGGCGGTTGCATAGCCGGTGCCGTTCAGCGCGATGGTGCCGAGGCTATTGATCGCCAGGTAGCCGGTGCCGTTGTTGCCGACGCTAAGCCCCGACGTGCCGATGTTGATCACCGCGGCGGCGGCGGTGCCGCCGACCACGGCGCTGCCAACAACGCCGGCGTTGCTGCCGATGGTCAGCCCGCCGGTGCCGCTTAGGTTGATCGTGCCGTTGTCCGCCACGGTCAGCGTGCCGCGCGTTGCAGCGCCGACGGTCATGCCGCTGGCCGCCGCGACGGTGCCGAACGCCGCAGTGAAATCCAGCGCTGCCGCGGCGCCGGTGCCGCCGACGATGACGGTTCCCGAGGCGCCGGCCGCCGCGGTCTGGCCAACGCCGATGCCGTTCGCCTTGATTACGACCGTGCCGCCGTTCAGGATTTCCAGCAGGCCCTGACCGGACTGGCCGACCGACATGCCGTCGTCGCTGGACAGCCAGGACCCGGCCCCGCTGACCAGGATCATGCCAGTGGCGCCGGCAGATTGCCCGACGCCGATCCCGCCGCCGGTCACCGTCGTGCCGTTGCTCAGGTAGGTGAGCGTCCCGCCAACCAGCACGGTGCCGCCATTCAGCACCGACAGGGTGCCGGGACCCGCGCGCCCAACGCCCAAGCCGGAAGTCGCATTGTTGTAGGCGAGGTTCCAGACACCGCCGGCCTCGATGGTCACGTTGCCGGCGCTGTCTTCCGTGTTGGCGATCGAGGCGCCAGTGCCTTGCTCGGTCAGCGTCGCGTCGTTCTCCACCAGCAGCAGCGCCGGCGCGATGTCACCCGGGCCGGCGAGGCTGCCCGGCGTGTTGAGAGCTATGTCGTTGTAACCGATCGTGATGTTGCCGCGGGTGTCGTACGTGTCGGCGTTGTCGATCATGTCGGTCCAAGTGGCGCCTGGACCGTCCAGGATCAGCGTGCCGGATGAGGTCGCGTCGGACCCCAACGTGTCATGCGTATCGGTGACCGTGCCGCCGGCGTTGACGATCACCGTAGCCGACTGACCGCCGCTTTCATAACCGATTGCCGTGCTGCCGCCGCGCGTGGATGCGGTGGGGCCTGCGAGCAGCGACCCGTCGACCACAGCGGTGCCGGCGCTGACGGTAAACGCGTACGGATTCTGGCCTGGCTGCAGGTTCCAGACGCCACCCTCGGGTGCCAGGTTGAGGTTCAGGCGGCCCGCCAGATCCGCGGTGGCGCCGGCCGCGATGGTGACCGACGCCGAGGGCTCGTAAAGCTGAAGCCCCGCGCCGATCAGCGTGTTGCCGGTAGCGATGTCCAGCGTGCCGTAATAGTCGCTGACCTGTCCCGTCGTCAGGGTGGTGTCGCTGGTGATCTGCACCGTGGCGAACGCGCTATCGATGCCGAATCCGCCGGTCGACACCGCTGTCGAACCGGTCGTCAACGTGAACGGCGTGGTCGCGCCCAGGCCGATCGACAACGAAGCCGTCGAGCCGGGTACCACACCGCCCGCCCAGCTTGTGCCCGCCTGCCAAACGCCGGATATGTTGCTGGTTGCGAACGGCGCGTTGCTGGTGGTGAGTATGGTATCGCCGTCGGCAGCAACCCCGATGGTGATCCCGTTGACGACGCTGCCGACCACCTGGAAGCTTCCGGTCGCCCACCCGCTGCCGATATTCCCCAGCTCCAGTGAGGCGACCGTCGCGCCGTTCGCGGCCTCCAGGCTGAGCAGGCTGGTTGCGGTCGAGTAGGCCACCGTGCCGACCGCCAGGAGCGTACCAAGGTCGATCGTGTCGCCTTGCCCGAATCCGAGGATCACTCCGCCAAAGCTACCGATATTATCGATTTTCAGCGTGTCGCCCGGGGCGGAATCGGCAAATTCGTAGTTGTCGTGCGTGCCGTTGTTGCCGTCGCTGGCAGGGTAGGTGGCCGCGGTCTCCAACGTGCCGCCGCCTTCGATCAGGTCGAACCCACGCACCGGGGCATCGCCGCCGGCAATGGCGGACGAGGAATAGGTGACCTTCACCGTGCCGCCGTCAGCGATGATAGTACCGGGGTTGAACAACTCGGACGCGGAGCCAACGTTGATGATCAGCGTATTGCCGGCATCCGCCTGGATGGTGCCCGGGTTGAAGAAATAGCCGGGCTGGAACGCGCCGTTGATCGTGGCGCCGGAGATGGCAATGGTGAAGCTGCTGCCAGCCGGACCGTCCGCCAGGATCGTGCCCTCGTTGACGAACACGCCGGCCGCGCTCAGCAGGGTGGTCTCGGCGGTGGTGTTGCCCGGCACCGCACTGGTGATGACGCTGCTGGCGTCGAGCGTGGGGGTCGTTGCATTGGTCTGGGTGCTGCCGGCGACGAACAGCGCGGCAAGGCCGGCCGTGCCGCCGACGTCGATCGTATTGTCGGTGGTCTGCAAGTCGTCGGCGAGGAAGTCGATCGTTCCTGCGGCGTCGATCGCGGTATCGCCCGCCTGAGGCCGCCCGAGAAGGTTGCCGGGGCCGGCGGTCAGCGTCCAGTTGCTGGAGATATCGGGATTGCTGGTCGTGCCGATCCACGTCCATGTCGAACTGGCCATTTGACGCCTCCCCAATCGATCCGATACCGCGATCTTTACGGATTTTGAGGTTGCAGTGCAAGAACATGCCGGTCGAGTAACGGTGTACAGCGATTACATCATTCGTTGCGATCAAACATGGACCTGCTAACCATGATAAGCAGCGCGCCCTGGTTGCCGGGCGCGTTGCTGCCACTTTGAGTGGGGCACCACGATTGACAAAGTCTAAATTTATGCGCTGCGTCTGGTAGCGGCGCGGCCGTTACGCTGGAGGACGGCCGTATCACCGGCGCTGTCAGGGACGCCGCCGTAAAGCCGCAGATAGCCATCCGCCATCTCCGCGCGCGCAGGCGGCTGCGGCAATGCATTGTGCAGGCGGTGCCATAGTCCTTCCTCGGTGCAAGCCCGGCGCATGACCGCCGCCAGCGCATGCGGATCGCCCATTTCGAAGTGCAGGCCGTCAACTTCGTCAACCACCCGCTCGGCCATGCCACCGACGTTAGAACAAATGACCGGCTTGCCGAACATCCAGGCTTCGGAGATCACGAGGCCAAAGATTTCCCACCAGATGGAAGGCACGATACACCAGTCGATGCGGGCCATCCGCGTATGAAGTTGATCGATGTGGTAGGAGCCGTTGCTGGTCACCAGCCGTTCCGTCGCCGGCAGGCTGGCCTCCGCGGCAAGGAATCTCTCGATCTCCTCGCGGATCGGCGGCGACGCGAAACGCAGATTGTCGCCGTTGATCTCAACGGAAAACCCGGTGAAGCCGTCGGCGCGCAGCAGTTGCGCGGCACGCAGCAGGATGTGCACGCCCTTGACGTCATGCAACTGCCCAAAAAAGCCGAAACGGTTACCCGGCACGGCAACCGGCTTGCGCGCGATACCGGCGGCATAGGACCGTTGGCCGTTTGCAACCCGGAAGGTCTTGTCCCTCGGCAGGCCCCAGTTCACGAACTGCGCGATCATGAACTCGCTAGGGCAGGCGAAGCAGTCAACGTGGCTGAGGTGCTGCATGAACCACAGTTTGCGCAGCATGAAGTCCTCCGGCCCGCGTTCCGGAAAACATTGATGGCAGCGGACCTGGCTGGCCTGCGCACAGAGTGACTGGTCGGTGCGCCGAACCATATGACCGTTGGCCGCGCAGATCGCCAAAAACTCGTGGAAGGTAAAGATGATGCGACAATTCGGCAGGGTGCGGCGCGTCACTGTCAGCAGGTCGACGCCGAAGGTCATGAAATGGTGGAAATGCACGACGTCCGGGCGGATTGTCTTGAGGAATTCGACGAAGGCTTCGATCAGCAGCGGCTCGCCCAGCTTGTGCCACCAGTGATCGTAGTCCCGGCTGAGAAACAGGAATTCGTCCTCCCGGCCGTCAAAGCCGGTGATGCGAGCGCCCGACTTGAACAGACCGGGCGTGCTTTGATCGGTCGAGGCGAGCAAGTAGACGCGGACATCGGGACGTTGGCGCAGTTCCTGGAAAAGTTCGTAGCAAACCTGTTGCGCGCCGCCGCGCAGCAACTCGGGATGATGCAGGCTGACGAGCAATACCCTTGTCGGTGTCTGCATTATCAGTTTCTATGGAATCGCGCGCACAGACTGGCGATGCGCCTGGTCGGCACCAGCGATGGCTTGGCCGCCTTGGATGGTTCGGTACGCGCCAATCGCGGGGTCGCCTTGCATAGCTCGGCGTAGACCACTGACCGCCTCGGCTTGCCGGATCCGGCTTGCATGCTGCGCTCCACGCCGTCTTGCCGGGGGATTCCGGCGACAGGTCAAATTCATTATGACGGGCTGCGGGTGATATGTCTTGATCTATATCAAGAACTGGCGGGTTTCCCGCTGGCGCGCTCCGACCACCATGCGCACTAGTTCGGCCGGGCTGTGCGCGCCCATTTGTTCCATCACCCGCGCCCTCCACCTCCCCGGTGCGCGGGCTGGTGCCGAGGTCGTGGCGATCGCCTTATTCGGCAGGTCGGTGACCACGCGTTCCAGTACCTCGCGCTCGCGCGGGGTAGGCTAGCGACGCATGGGGCGACCGCGACTTTGGCCTGCTTTTGCTATTGGCGGCGGCGCCTTGCGTGATTCGGCGCGCGCAGGCGGCGGAGCCGGTTTCGCTCGTCCGGGCGGTGCAGCCGACGCAGTTGCTTCGGCCGAGCGGGCTTGCAGCAACGGGTGCCGCGGCGTCCGGCCTACGAGATCCGGAACGATCGTGCCTTCCCACCTGCGCGAGAACAGCCACCGGTTCAGCAGCGACCCGCCTTCATGCTGAGGCTGCCTGTGCGAGCCTTTCCCCTCAAGATGCCACATTCGCAGATCATGCAGCCACGCCGGAACACCCGCCTGCAGGCTCTTGAGGCAGAGATCGGCATCTTCGTAATGACCGAACACGTAATCCTCGGTGAAACCACCGAGCTTTTCGAACCAGGCACGTTCTACCGAGATGAATGCGCCCGTCACGGCGGGTACCGGCCGCGATTCCGCGTATTGCGCCGCCCAAAGAGGCGCACCCTTTCCGTAGTGCTCCACGCGAACAAGGCTTCGACGGGTGATCGCTTCCTGCGAGGTATGCACCCCGACGTCCACGTCGAAATACATGCCGCCATGCATCAGCGTGCCGTCTTCATAGCACAACGTGGAACCGAACAGCCGGACCTGCTGCGCCGGCAACGAGGCGACCAGATCGGAATGGCGCTGTGCCCAGTCACGGCGTTGGGGAAACACATCAGGGTTCACGCACAGCAGCCGATCGCTGCGCGCGAATTGCACCGCCACGTTATTAGCCGGGCCGAAACCGGCGTTACCGGACTGGAACACCAACGTCTGGGCCAGACCATAGGCCATCTCGGCAATCCGCGCCTCGCGCTGTAATTGGTCGATCAGTTCGGGGCTGTTGACGACATAGATGAACTCGTAATCCTCAATTCCAGGCCCGTGCGCGTACAGGCACGCCTGGAGGAACAGGAAATCGGCGATGCCGAACAGCGGCACGATGATGGAGCCCTTGAAACGCTTACGCTGTTGACCGAAGCGCTCGGCGTTCGCGGCCGCGGTAATAGCACGTGAGATCGATCGGCTGAATGCGGTCAGTGCGTCGCCGGCACCACGATCCAGGTTGGCAGCGGATTCCATCCACGGGTTGCCGAAGTACCTGCTGTTCGCGAAATAAGTCATCACCGAACCGCGGAGTTCGACATCGGCCTGGGCGACCGGGACGCGCTGGATCACTGTCATCGCGCCATTCGCGAAGCGCATCTCGATTCGCCACCCCGCGCCGGTGTCTATTGCGTGACGGTATGAGCGGTTCTGCGGCCCGGCGAACACCCAGAACCCGTAATGATAGGGTGTGGACGACTGCACGGCAGTTTCGACATCGGTCCGGCGCAGACGGCACAACTGGGTCCAGTCACGCGACGCAGACTGTTGCGGTGCCGCGCTGATCGCGACCAGATGGTTATAGCGATCATTCGCCCAACCCACCAGAAACACCGCGCCGGAATCGGAAACAGCAAATGCATCTATGCTGGTTGCCGGGGCTTCCGGTTCTATTACAACGGGCGCAGCTTCCTCGTCGATCTCGGATTCCTGAAGGATCTGGGAGACATATTGCGGAGCTTTCAGGCGGCCCTCGGCCCGTCCCGCCAGAAGGTAATGTTGCAGTCCGGACGCCAACTCGCCGCGTTCGATGGCATGGGCGATGTCCGGGAATGCGCGAACATAGGCCTTCTCGTCGAAACTGCCTTCTATATCCGGCTTGTTATCCGGCATACGCGACGCAAGTTCGTTGCGGCGGCGCAGCTTGGGGGGCTGGCTGGTATCATCGGGCATGACGCTCAATCTGCGTTGCATTGGTGCAGTAGACGCGCCGGCCGCGCAGCAGTGGCCCGTCCACGTCAGGTTGACGGAGCAGATCGCCGGACCGCCGTGGAACTCGGTGGGGCATCGCGGACTTGGCTGTTGCAGCGAGATTACTCAGAAGCCGCTCCCGTTCGATGCCGCGCCGCCATGGCCTTTGGCCCCCTGTCGTGCCACGCCGTCCCGCCCCAAGGGCGGCGGGGGCGAATCGCGCATCGCAGGACTTGTCCCAGGCGCCGAACCATCCGCACTGCGCAATGTATTGGGATATATCTTGCGGAGCTCGCGCTCGCAAGTCCGTGAGTGGGCTCCGGGAGGCAAATCGAGACCTGTCAGGCTGCCCGCCGACAACTTGCGGTTGCAGATTTGGACGACGGCGACGATCCGTGGTCTCCAGACTGCGGTGCGGACCGCAACCGGCGTTTGTTGCGGGCGCGTTGCCGGGCCGGGCCTGGTCGGGACCGCAACGGCTGCTGCCAGAGTTGGCGGCGTGGGGCGCCGGTTGGCCCGCAGCACGGCGGAACGCTCAGCCGGAGCGCGGCACCGCGAAGATGCAAAGTCGCCAACTCCGGCCCGGCGGTGCCGCCAGGCCGGGGCTGCATCACCTGTCAGGCGGCTATGCCGAGCAACCGCGCGGCGGTTCCACCCAGTATCGCGATCCGCTCGTCATCGGTCAGTCCCGGCGTGCTAAGCACAAGGTCCACCTCGGTGCTGGTCCACGGGAACGGATAGTCGGTGCCGATCATGATCTGGCCCGACCCGGTTTCCGCGATCAGGTGACGCAACGCCTCGGGCGTGAACACGATCGTGTCGAAAAAGAGCTGACCATCCCTGAGATACGCCGTTGGATTTTTCTTCGGCAGCGGGCCGACCCGGTCGGGGAAGCACCGGATCACGGCATCCGAACGGTTGGCATAGGACGGCAGGAACCCGCCGCCATGCGCGGCACAGATCTTGAGCCCGGGGAACCGGTCGAGCGTCCCTTCGAAGATCAGATGGGACAACGCGATCGTCGTTTCCAGCGGATTGCCGATCGTGTTCGTCAACAGTCCGCTGCCGTTGAGGCGGCCGCTCGGCTCCAGTTCGCGCGTGCCGAGCGGGTGCATGAAGACCAGCACACCGAGTTCCTCGCACTTGGCCCAGAACGGGTGGAACCGCGGGTTGGCCAACTCCTCGCCGGCCACGCTGCCGGCAACGCCGACGCCGCGGAAGCCGAGCGTCTTGACCGCGTATTCAACCTGTTGCGCGGCGAGATCGGGATGCTGCAATGCGGCCGTAGCGAAGGCAACGAAGCGATCGGGGCTGGCGGCGCAGAATTCCACCAGCGCCTCGTTCTGCACCTTGATCAACTCCGCTGCGGCGTCGCGCTCGGCGCGATACCAGTACGGGTTGATGCTCAGTGCCTCGACGTCGATGCCCTGCGCGTCCATCGCCGCGATGCGGGTGCTGGTGTCATGCATCAGCAATCCCGGCGCTTCGAGTGGATGGTTGATCACCGCCGCGGCTGCCGGGACGATGCAATGGGCGTGCACGTCCACCGTCTTGACCCGCTTGCCGTTGACCACGACCTCGCGCCGCCGGCCTTGCGGTTGCGCCCCTGGCGGCGGCGCGGCGCTGGTCATGCCGCAGCCGACGAATGCGATGCCGGCCAGAGCACTGGCCAAGAGACCCCCCGTTAGTGGCATTTCGTTCCCTCCTCGATGTTCAGTTAGTCGGTTCTGCAGCCCGCTACGTCCGGATGGCAGCGTCGCCCGACGCATGCGGCGGGTTCAGGACAGGTGTCCAGATGCAAAATCCCGGCGGCCACGTAGAATACTGAAAACGTGAGCGCTTCTGGCTATCGGGAACTCGAACTATCAATCTGGATAGCATCATCTGACCCCGATCAGCCTGGACCACACCCTATACCAAGCCGACGGGTACCGGAAGCCACCGAAGGCATAGCGACAGCGAATATGCCAGCAAGCTGGAGTTCGGAACGCGGAGATGCGTATGCGATCGGGATGCACCGCGAAGGTTTCCAGCTTCCACCCAGCGGAACGATAGCTTCCGCCGCAAACCCCTTTCGGGTCGTACCAACCCACCCCGATGCTGGTCGAACGGCTGGAACAACTGGCGAGGCTCCATTGGCCCGATCCCTGGCGGAGCGTCATCCTGAGAACGCTCGCGGCCGGGCGCGTGTTCGCCACGCCAATCGCCGAATACGTGCCGCAACGACCGACCCTCGGCCGCTTGGCACTGCTGGGCGACGCCGCCCACGTTGGGGTGCCCGCTACGGGGTGACGCTGTACACGGGTCTCGAAGAGGTCGAGTGGCTTGGCCAGGCGGTCGAAGCCGGGCAACGGGGCGGAAGGTCCACACTCGAAACATACGAGCTGGAGCGGCTCGGCGCCGCCAAACAGGTGGCCAAGAGCAGCCGCCAGTGAACCACAGCTATCTCGGTCGTCGGGGTATGCCAGTTGCCGGCTGAGCGCAGCCGCTGGCTGCGCGTAGAACACTGGCCCGAGATGCCATCGACGAACGGGCTTGGCACGGCCGGTCCAATAGGTTTGTCACCCGGCAGGTTGTTGGAGTTAGCGGCACTACGGGCAGCTCCGTCGCGGACGGAATTGGCGTCTTGCCAACTTTGTGCATGACCCGTCGCGAAAACCGCAGAAATGTCCTAGGCGGCGCCAGGTCTTTCGGTTCAGTCTCCCGTTTGTGCCGCAAGTGCAAAGTCCCGGATGGAGTTGAGCGCTGCCATGAGCGTCCGCACAAATCCCGATGGATGGCCAACCTGAACCGGCAACGCCAAGGCCATGGTTGGCATGGAACCCCTGCGCTCTGCACTGGTCCATTGGGGACCGGTCTGCTGGCAAAATGTCACCGACGTGACGACGACACCAAGCGTGCTCGGGCTACATGTGGTCGATCTAACCTCAGAGACCTTCGACGCCGGGCGATGGATAGTCTTCTCCATTCTGGAGCAGGAGACGGGGGCATTGGAGCGAAGAGGATCAACAGTTCGTGATAGCACCACCTGACGCGTCATGGCACAACCCGAGCGTCGCCACGGAGACATCTCCATGACGCACGACAATGTATTATTTCGATCTGGACGACACGGCGCTCCACGCGGATCTGGTCGAACACGACTTCTCTGACTATGATTATGTGAAGCAATAACGGGAGATAGCAGATGAAGGCGACAGAACAACTCCATAAGCTCGGTCAGAGTCTGTGGCTCGACAATATCACCCGCGACCTGCTGACCAGCGGCACGCTGCAGCGGTATATCGACGAATTGTCGGTGACCGGCCTCACGTCCAATCCCTCGATATTCGATCACGCCGTCACCCATAGCAAAGCCTATGATGACGAGATCGTGCGCCAGGCCGGCGCCGGAAAGACGGGCGAGGCGTTGTTCTTCGAACTGGCCATCCAGGACCTGACCAAGGCCGCCGACATGTTTGCGGCGATCCACCAACGCACCGCCGGCGTCGACGGCTGGGTCTCGCTGGAGGTCTCGCCGCTGCTGGCGCATGACACCGCCAAGACCGTGGCCGACGCACGCTCTCTCCACGCCAAGGCCGCTCGTCCCAATCTGTTCATCAAGATCCCCGGCACGCTCGAGGGCCTTCCCGCCATCGAGGAGGCGATATTCTCCGGCATTCCGGTGAACGTCACGCTGTTGTTCTCGCGCGACGATTATGTATGCGCGGCAGACGCCTACATGCGCGGATTGGAGCGTCGCGTGGCAGCCGGCCTGAGCCCGGATGTGCGCTCGGTCGCCTCGATCTTCGTGAGCCGCTGGGACAAGGCGACACTCGACAAGGTTCCGGCAGACCTCAGGGATCGTCTTGGTATCGCGGTCTCGCAGCAGAGCTACAAGGCGTATCGCGACCTGCTGGAATCGGATCGTTGGCAGCGATTGGAGGGCTATGGCGCCCGGCCACAGCGGCTGTTGTTCGCCAGCACCAGCACCAAGGACCCGCAGGCGTCCGACGTGCTGTATGAGGGTGCGCTCGCCGCGCCCAACACGATCAATACCATGCCGGAGGAGACGTTGCTCGCCTTTGGCGAGCATGGCACCGTTGATCGGGCAATGCCGCGCGACGGCGGCGATGCCGAGGCGGTACTGGTCGCGATCACCCGCGCCGGCGTCGATGTTGCTGCGTTGGCCCGCCAGTTGCAGAATGAAGGCGCAAAGGGTTTCGTTGATTCCTGGAAAGATCTGCTCGGCGCCATCGAGCGAAAGAGCAAGGCGCTGACATAACCGCAGGGTGGTCATCATGGCAGACGTGCAATTGTCCAACGAGTCGGCGGCGTGGCAGGCGCTGACGGCGCATTATCAGCAGATCAAGGACGTGCATCTGCGGCGGCTCTTTGCCGAGGATCCAGGCCGCGGCGAGCGCCTGACTGCGGAAGGCGCCGGACTCTATCTCGACTATTCAAAGAACCGCATCACGGATGAGACAATGCGGCTTCTCCTGCGGCTGGCACAGGAACGCGGCGTGGCGGAACGCCGCGATGCGATGTTCCGCGGCGAGAAGATCAATATCACCGAACAGCGCGCTGTGCTGCACGTGGCTCTGCGCGCTCCACGCGACGCGCACATCCTGGTCGATGGCCATGACGTCGTGCCAGACGTGCATCAGGTGCTGGATGCAATGGCGAGGTTCGCCACGCAGGTTCGCTCCGGCACGTGGCGCGGGCATACCGGCAAACCAATCCGCAACGTTATCAATATTGGTATCGGCGGCTCCTACCTCGGGCCGGAAATGGCGTATCTGGCGCTGCGTCCGTTCAGCCAGCGCTCGATGACGTTCCGCTTCGTCTCCAACGTCGATGGCGCCGACTTCGCCGAGGCGACAAACGGCCTGGATGCGAGCGAGACTTTGTTCATCATCGCATCGAAGACCTTCACGACGCTCGAGACGATGACCAACGCGGCAACCGCGCGCCAATGGCTGGTCGACGCGCTGGGCTCCGATGCCGCGGTCGCGAAGCACTTCGTCGCACTGTCCACCAACGCCGAGGCGGTGAGCAAATTCGGCATCGACACGGCGAATATGTTCGGCTTCTGGGATTGGGTCGGCGGCCGCTATTCCATGGATTCGGCGATTGGCCTGTCCACCATGATCGCGATCGGTCCCGACGGATTCCGCGACATGCTGGCGGGCTTCCGTGCCATGGACGAACACTTCCTCACTGCGCCACCCGAACGCAACCTGCCGCTGCTGATGGGACTGCTGACCGTCTGGTACAATAACTTCTTCGGCGCACAGACGATCGGCGTGATGCCGTACTCATCGCATATGCGGCGATTCTCGGCCTACCTGCAGCAGTTGGAGATGGAGAGCAACGGCAAGCACGTCAATCTGCAAGGCCAGACCGTCCGCGTGCAGACGGGTCCGATCATCTGGGGCGAGCCGGGCACCGATGGCCAGCACTCCTTCTACCAATTGCTGCATCAGGGCACCAAGCTGGTGCCTTGCGACTTCATCGGCTTCTGCCGTCCGCTGAGTCCCCTGGC
>DATHNI010000375.1:0-3782 GCA_035486135.1 Acetobacteraceae bacterium | reverse complement strand
CAGCAGGCGCGCTCCGTCGCCATCTGGGCCGGGCTGCAGGCCGGCGATCGGTCCGTCCACCCAATCCATCTGGCCGTACTCGCACATGTACAGCGCCCTTTTGCCGGTGACAGGATGTTCGCGCACCAGCGGCTGACGCTGTGGTTGTTCATGCGGCCCCAACGCGCGCGGCGTCTTGCCCTCCAGCACGTCGTTGCGCCCGCGCCCGGCGCTCAGGCTGACATGGACGCCCTCCAGGCCATCGACGCGCGCTTTCAGCTCCGGCGACAGTGCCTCGTAGGCGGCGGTGCCGTCGGCGAACAGGGTCTGGCCCTGGCCTTGCGGCACCGGAACGACCGCGAGGAACAGCGAAATGTCGGGGGGAGGGCGGCGGTAGCTCTGATCGGTATGCCAGCCGCGGCGATGCGGAAACTGCACCGGCAGTTTTCCGTCCGCGGTCAGCGGCGGATCGGGCCGGCGCGGCGGAGGCCGGTTCGTCGGCGGAATGTTCGAGACGACGAAGATCTCCGGCACGGTGTCGTGCACCATGTGGCGGGCCGTCAGTGTCTGGCGGTAGTCCTCGACCTCGGGGCCGAAGATGCGGCTGAGGCGGACCAGCAGCGCCGGTTCCTCGCCGATCGAGTCCATCCCTTGCAGCAGCAGCAGGCCACTGCTCTCGGCCAGCGCGTGCGGCAGCGCCTCGGGGGCTGCCTCCGCCGCGGCGATAAGCTCGCGCGCACCGCCGCCCGCGCGAAAGTCGATCCGGCCGCCGAACGTCGCGCCCGGCAATGGTCTGAGAAGGTCGAAGCTGCTGCCCATCACGCGCACCTGTCCCGCGAGAGTTCCGTGCCCGCAGTGTATCCGTCAGGTTTCGCCGCGGGCAACACGGCCCGCCCGGCCTGATCCATAAGCCTCGGCTCGTAACGCCCGATCCGGCAGGGCCGGGCCCGCGCGTCAGGACCTGACCGGTTCGACCCGCCGGTTTTGGCCCGGCCATACTTTGAACTTCCGGCCGTCCCAGGTCTGCCACCTGGGCTACGTTCTGATATCGTCATAAGGCCGGCGATCCCGACATGAATGGCGAAAAGTCGTGCTTTATGTTTGCGCCGGTAGCCGTCATGGTTGACACTGAACCGTTGCGTTCGTTCCACCCCAAGGCGAAGGGAGCAATGACCATGTTCGACCTCGATCAGTTCATCGCCGATCTCCGCGCCTCGCTTGCCGAACGGTCACGCCAGGCCATGCAGGAGGTGGTGACGCGCGCCGTCTCCGACCCGCGGTCGCTGATCCGTGAGATCGGCGAACCGGACAAGGGCGGCCTGAAAGTGCTGCATCATGGCCCCGACCTGACGGTGCTCAATGTCATCTGGTCGCCCCACTACGTCACCTTGCCGCACAATCATCTGCTGGCAGCGGTCATCGGGATGTACGGCGGACGGGAGGATAATATGTTCTGGCGCCGGGTTCCGAACCCCGAGCGTTTCCAGATTGAAGCGGCCGGCGGCGAGGCGCTGGGCAGCGGGGATGTCACGGTGCTGGGCCGCGATATCATCCATTCCGTGGTCAATCCTCTGGCAAAGATCAGCGGCGCGATCCACGTCTATGACGGGGATTTCTTCGCTGTCCGGCGCAGCATGTGGGATGCCGAGACGCTGGAAGAGCAACCTTACGATATGGCGGTCGTTGCGAAGGGGATGGGATTGCAGGGTGCGCGGTAGGATGGCGCCGGCACCGTTCGGATTGCCAAGGTAAGTAAGTAGATTCACCACAAAGGCACGAAGGCACAAAGTCCTTTTTCTTCGTGCCTTTGTGCCTTTGTGGTGAATCTACTTACTTACTAGCTGACGTAACGCGATGGCCTCGCGAGTGTAGCCGTGCTGGCGCGGCGGTTCTCCCGCCTCTTTGCTACCCCAATCCCGCGAGGTTCCGCGCCACCGCCTGCGTCGTCGCATGCTCTGCGCCGAGCGTGCGGGTGTAGATATCCAGCGCGTATTGCAGCGCGACCCGCGCGCCATATGCGTCGCCCAGGTCGCGCAACACGCCCGCCAGGTTGTTCGCATCGCGGCCGATATTCGGATGGTCCGGCCCCAGCGCCTGTTCATCCAACGCCAGCGCGCGTTCCAGCACGGCGTGCGCCACCTCCACGTCGCCGGCATCGTGCAGCACCAGGCCGAGATGATTGAGGTCGGTCGCGACCTCGGGATGGTTCTCGCCGAACGCCGCGCTGTGCAGCACGCGCGCCCGTTCCAGCAAGGCGGCGGCGTCGTTCAGGTCGCGCAACTCGTGCGCCAGGCGGCCGAGGTCGCGCAGGTCGTCGGCCAGCGCCGGATCGTCCGGTCCCAGCGCGCGCTGCAGCGTCTCCACGCGGCGTTCCAGATCGGCGCGCGCGGCGCGCAGGTCGGCAAGCGAGGTGATCGGCGTTGGCGGCATGCGGCGTATCTCGATCTGTGAATCCACGCAGGATATGGTGAGAGCGGGCCGCGGCGAAAGGCCGTCCGCCCGACGTGTCATTGCGAGTTGGCCACCCGCCGGCGGCGGCCGATCCGCCCTGAATGAAACTGCGACGCTATCGTGCGAAGGATACTCCCCCTCCCCTTGAGGGAGGGGGTTGGGGGGAGGGGTTCGTGCCGCGTCGGACCCCTCCCCCCAACCCCCTCCCTCAAGGGGAGGGGGAGTCTGTTGCTTGTTAGGGCCGGGCGGCGCAGCCGTACCAGCCGCGGCGGGGCTTGCGCGGCCCGCCGGGCGCTGCCACACCGCGCGGCATGAGCACGCAGCAATGGCAGTTCTGGATCGACCGCGGCGGCACCTTCACCGATATCGTCGCGCGTGACCCCGGCGGGGGCCTCACCACCCACAAGCTGCTGTCGGAAAATCCCGGCCGCTATCGCGACGCCGCGATCGCCGGGATCAAGACGCTGCTTGGCATTCCGCTCGACGCGCCGATCCCGCCCGGCCGCATCGCCGCCGTCAAGATGGGCACCACCGTTGCCACCAACGCCTTGCTCGAACGCAAGGGCGAGCGCACGCTGCTGGTGGTCAATCGCGGCTTTGCCGACGCGTTGCGCATCGGCAACCAGGCGCGGCCGCGGCTGTTCGATCTCGCACTGACGCTGCCCACCATGCTCTACGAATCCGTGCTGGAGATCACCGGCCGCGTCGGCGTCGATGGCGAGGAGATCGAGCGCCTCGACGAAGCCGCCGCGCGGCACGAACTCGCCGCTGCGCATGCTGAGGGCATCACCGCCTGCGCCATCGTGCTGATGCACGCGTGGAAATACCCGGAGCACGAACAGCGCCTGGCAGAAATCGCGCGCGAGGCCGGCTTCGCCCAGGTGTCCGCCAGCCACGCCGTCAGCCCTCTGCTGCGGCTGGTGCCGCGCGGCGATACGACGGTGGTGGACGCATACCTCTCGCCGATCCTGCGGCGCTACGTGGCGCAGGTGGAGAGCGAACTCGCCGGCGTGCGGCTCTATTTCATGCAGTCGAATGGCGGGTTGGCCGAGGCGCACGGCTTCCAGGGCAAGGACGCGATCCTGTCGGGGCCGGCGGGCGGCATCGTCGGCGCGGCGCGCACCGCGGCGATGGCGGGCATCGATCGCGTCATCGGCTTCGACATGGGCGGCACGTCCACCGACGTCGCGTTGTACGACGGCGGGTTCGAACGTGCCTTTGAAACCGCGGTGGCCGGCGTGCGGATCCGCGCGCCAATGATGGCGATCAATACGGTGGCGGCGGGCGGCGGATCCATCCTGCATTTCGATGGCGCGCGGTTCCGCGTGGGTCCGGATTCCGCCGGCGCCGAT
>DATHNI010000374.1:0-24175 GCA_035486135.1 Acetobacteraceae bacterium | reverse complement strand
TTTGGTTTCCAGCGAGCCGACGCCAGGGCAGTTCATCACCGAGCTTCACTGCTGGATCGGCACCTATGGCGACGGCACGGAAGGCATCATTGCCGGGGGCCTCGCAGGTCTTGGCATGACCATGCTGGTCAGTTCGCGCCGTCACATCGCCCTCGAACTGGAAGAGGCTGCGCGCCGCGCGATGCGCATGACCATGCATCTGCCGCAGGCCAAGCGCGTCGTCAGCGTGCGGCTCGTCACGTTCACCTCGACCGAGGGGACGCGGCAATGATCGACCCCACCCGGCATGATCTCGGCCGCAAGGTCATCTATCGCGATCTGAATACGCCGAACGGGAGCAAGCTCGAGGAAGGCACCATCACGTCCTTCAACGACGCCTATGTATTCGTCCGCTATCACAGCGGCAGCACGTCAGCGGCGACGCGACGGTACGACCTCGAATGGTCAACCCGCGAGCCGGGCGAGACAGCGATCAGCATGACGGTCGCGGGCGGCAAGGTGACGGAGATGGATTTCTGCTATCCGCCTGAGCCGCCTTGGCTCCGGACATAAAGAGGGCCGCCGTGTTAGGACCGCGGCGGCCCGAGTTTTCGATGGAGTGTGGTCAAGTCTCTGCCGCGCAAGTATTCCCACGCCCGAGGGGGACGCGGCAATAAAAAAGCCCCCCGGGGGAGAAACCCGGAGGGCTAAGGAAATGGGTCTGTTCGGTAACTACGCTGATATATCCGATCGCCCTCTCCGCTTCCAGATCCAAAAGCCGTCAAACGGCCATCCGACGCTCAATGTCACATCCTGCCGGTCGATGGCGAAGAACCACCAGCGCGACAGTCTGATCCTCATGGCGAGGCGTGGTGATCCTCGCCGTTCTTCAACTGCGGCGGACCACCCTGGGGCCGCTCGGCGAGGTTCGGCTGCTGCAATTTCTGGATTTGCTCCTGCGCCTGGTTCCGCATATCGACGATGATATCGGCGACCTCATTGAAGGGATGCGAGCCGAGCAGCATCAGCGTCTTGTTGAGCGCTTCGATCGGCAGGGTCACGGTGATCTCGATAGGCTGTTGCTTCATGGCTTTTTTCCTGGCTGTGGGTCGGGAATGGGCGGAATCAACGGCAACTCCGCGGGCGGCAGCACGGTAGGCGGCGGTCGCCAATTATCGTGGATGATCGGCGGCGGCACCGACGGATGTTCAAAGGGATTGTCGAGATCGGTCGGCGGTGTTGGCACAGGCATTGATTACGCTCCTACCGCGGAAAGCCTCGCGTCAAGCTGGGCGATCGCGCGAAAAACATGGGCGAACATCGCCATCGGGTCGAGATGATCGACCGGCTCCTGCCCCTCTTCTGACGCGGCTGCCATCACCGCATCCGGCAATGACTGACGGATATCGGTGCTGATGAACCCGTAGGGCACCGGCGGCATGTTGTAGTCCTCGCGCCACTCGAACGCGCGCGTCGGCGTGGCGACGATCGCGGCCAAGCTGTCGAAGTCGCCGGCCGGCTGGATGTTGCGCTTGTAGCGCGGATCGGACCGATAGGTGTTGGCGAACCAGCCCGAGCCGTCAGCGTCGATCCAGTGCATCGTCACGCCCGACATGCCAAGCTGGCGGACCCGCTGGCTGTTGTCGCCCTGGATGACTTCGCGCTGATCGCCGTTGGCGAAACGCCAGAACGTCGTGCCGTCGTACATGAAGGCGATGTTGTAGCCCGGCCCTCGGCCTTGATAGAGGACGCCGTCGCTGGTCAGGATCGCGCCGCTGCCGGCCCCGGCATAGACATTGTTGGCTGACCACAGGTTGGCGCTGGCATAGACCGACTGCGCGCAGGAGATGTTGCTGTCCACGAACAGCGTGGCGTGGACCGACAGATTGCCCCATATCTGCGAGTTGCCGTTGTTGTCGATCAGCATGTGCGCGGCGTTCGGATTGCCACCGCCATCCATGTTGCCGAGCCACAGGCCCGAGGCATCGGCCCAGATGCCCACCGCGACGCCAGCCGTCGAGTAGGCGCAGATCGACGGTTGCCCACCCTCGCAAATGATGCGCGAGCCGTAGGCGATGAACTGTCCGCTGATGGTCAGATTGGCGCTGCCGTCAAGCGACATGCCAGCGCTTGGCGTTGCCCAGCCGCGCGTGCCGTTCTGGCCGTTCCAATAGTCGTACCAGCTTCCCGCCCATTGCCGGTAGCGGTAGATGCCGGAACTGAAGTTGATGAAGTCGCTCTGGTTGTTGAACCACACGCTCGACCGGAAGCCAGCGCCGCCATCGACGACCAGGGATTGCTGTATCTCCACCGATCCCGAGACGACACCGCCAGCAAGCGGCAGGTAGGCCCCGGCGATCCCGGTGACGTAGGCGCGCGAGGCGATCTCCCCCTGGTACGTGTTGTCGACCCACATGCCGATCGCCGCGCCGTCCCAGCCATAGCCGATGTAATGGCCGCCGTAATAGCTGGAGTAATTGATGCCGTAGCCGCCGACCGTCAGCGCGCCCGAGAGCGCACCGCCGGCAAGCGGCAGATAGGGCATCGCAGCGCCCGCGACGGTTGGCGCGCGGGCGAAATTGACGACGCCGGTGCTGCGCAGGATGGACAGCGGCGCGTCGAGACCCACGCCGGCATCGCTATAGCGGACAATGCTGAAGTTGGAGCCGAAGTTATTGCCAGTCTCAGCCTCCGTGCTCGCCAGAACCACATTCCACCGCACCGTGGCCCCCGTATAGGCGACAACCTGCGCGCCCTGACCGGCGCCGCGCGACAGGTTCATCTGAGCGTACTGCCCGGCTGGCGCATTGACGGTGATCGCACCACCCGCGTCGATCACCAATGGTCCAGTCAGTGTCCCGCCTGTCAGCGGGAGATAGCCGGCGCCGACCGCGCCGCGCGCCACCGTTGTGATCGCCGCGGTGAAACGGCTCTGCAATGCCGACATGCCAGCCGGCGATCCGTCGTCCAGCATGTCCTGGCCGGTCACATCGGCGGTGAATTGCCCGACCATCGCCGAGATCAGCGACGCCTGCCGCCACACCTTGTTAAGCTGGATCGACAAAGCGGTGCCGGTGGAGAAGCCGAGAATGCGCGCGGTGAACCCGCTCGCGATGTAATCGGCCTGCGCCATGACATCGGCCGCAGGATCGCCCGCGAAGGTCTGGAAGTCATTCGTTGCCATGAACCCGGCCCCCTAAAGCGTTTGGATGATCTTGCCCCAGGCCCCCTCGTTGAATCCCCCGAAGGGACCGCCGGGTGAGGATGGAATGTTGAAGGCGAACAACGGCTCGGTCGAAACCGTCGTCTCGATGAAGTTGTACTTCACCCCGCTCGCCTTGATCGGAAAGTCCTGCTCGAGCACGGCCAGCATCAGCGAGGACAATTCGACGCCGGGAATCAGCACGTCGCATTCCATCAGCCCGGCCGGCGTGTCGCCCTTGTCCTGCACAATCACGCCGGGGAACACCGCGTTGAATGCCTCGTAGATCTGCGACAGCGTGCCGTCCCAGCTATTGGCGATTGCCTGCAATTTAAGCAGCGTGCGATAGGTCTCATCGTCGAGCGCGGTGATCGCGTCGGTCGGCTCGTATTTGCCCAGCCAGACGCCCTGATTGAATCCGGTGCGCGCCCCGGCACCATCGTTGAACGAAAAGAACACGCCGCTGATCGGCACCTGGACATAACGCGTGCGGCCGATCCATTGGCCGAGGACGTCCAGTTGCACGCCGACCGCGCTGTCCAGATCGAAATCCGCGGTGAGCTGCGCCAGCATCGCCTGCGCGTCGATCATCGGCTGCAGCAGCACGGCGAGGGTGTTCATGAAGCGGGGCTTGGTCGAATGCCATGAGGTCACCAGGCCGAGGTAGTCGGAGAGATTCATGGCCTGCCTCGCTGCAACGTCACGCTCGGATATTCGCCGAACTCATCGCGATAGTACCGCGAGAAATGCGACAACTGCCAGAAGCCGAACTCGACCGCGGCGCGCGTCACGCACTCGCCGGCGATGATGCGCTCGCGCGCGCGGATCAGTCTCTGCCGCCGCAGGAACCTGGACGGTGATATGCCGAGGTGGCGGCCGACGTAGTTTCTCAATGAGCGGACATTCGTTCCCAGCAGCCGCGCGATCTCCGGCAGCGGAATACGCGCCTCGCACGTCTCTGCCAGAGCGATGAACCGCTTCACTAGCTCGGCGTGATCACGACATTCGCCGGGTCGCAATGGGCGATCTGGAAGATGGATACCGGGATGTTCGCCGTTCCATAGGTGCCGCCGCTCGGGCTCGCGACGGTCATGGCCGTGATGTCGTACGTGTTGGTCGCGCCGAAGGGCAGTCCCGTCGTCGCATCGCAGAGGTTTGCCGGGAGCCATAGCTTTGAATAAACCACGCCGACGCCGGAGCCGAGACTATTGATGTAATTCGCGACCGCCTGACTGATCGCCGCGCCGATGATCGTGGAATAGCCCGCCTTCGGTGTCAGCGTGATCCGCACCCCGACATCGATCTGCGACGGCACGAAGAAGCCGATATCGTGCGGCAAATTATAAACGTCGTTGACCGTCTCCCGCGTGGTCCCGTACGTGTAGCAGCCCGGCGTCTTTTTCAGCAGGATGGTCTGGCAAATCTGCGTCGCATCGCCGCCCTGTACCACCATGCTGATGCTATGCGGCGGCAAGGGGCCGACGCCGGCCGGCGGCGGCGTCGCGGTGTAATCGGTCGAGGTATCGTTTTCATAGGGGACGCACGCCGTCACGCCGGGAAGCTGCAACACCGCGCCGGTGACGCCCATCAGCACGGAGAGCGCCGGCAGCGCGGTTGACTGGCTCTGCCGCACGCGCAGCCCCGCGTCCATCTCCACCGGCGCTCCCGGCTCGGCGGGGCCGGGGTTCGTCACCGTCTGCCAGCCCAGCGTGATGGTATCGATCTGCGTGATCGTACCAGGCGCGGCGCCGAGCGCGCCCGCCGTTTCCGCTGTCGCCGTCACCGTTATCTCGCCGGAGACCGGGATCAAGACGGATACCGGAAGCAGCCAGCGGTTCGACGACTGATCGCGCGCCGCGCCATTGGTAATCAGGGTGCCGGCCTGGCCGACGATCAGCACATCGACCGACGAGTTCGACGGCAACTGCCGTGTCATGCCGTTAATTTTGACATTCGAACTCAGGCCGACGCCCTGCGCGGTCGAGGGGCTGAAGCTGTTGTAGACCGCGAAGCACGCGGCATTCGCGTCGGAGGCAGCGAGCGCGAACACGGCGATCATCTGCCCGTCCTGGGAGTCGTTGCTCACCACGATGTCGCTGCCGTAGATCGCCTGGAACTGGCCGATCAGGAAGGCCTGGATCTGCGCGAAGGTGGGCGCATGGATGCCAGTGGCATCGACATAGGCGGCGGTCGGGGAGCGGACGATGCTGCCGGACATTTACCAAGACCCCGCGTCGAGGGCGATGATGCGGAAGTCGGTGATGTCGGCGCGAGGCCCGGCAAGCAGATTGGCCGGCACCGCGGTGAGGCTCGTGCCGCCGCCGGCGACCACGCCCACCACCACCGCGGGCGTCGCCCCCGCCGCGGGCGCTGCCTGCTGCGTCAGTGCCGGCGGCACGGGCGCACGGACCGCGTAGCGCGGCACCGGCGCCGGGACCGCGGCAGGAGAGCGGAGAACCGGCGGGACGGGCTCACGGACGCGCGGTGGCCGCCGCGCGGGTATCCGGAGGGCCCGCCCCGGCAGCGTCACGACGCCAGAGTCACGAACGACGACGAGCGGCATCAGAATGTCCCTGCGTCCAGTGCGGTGATGCGGAAGTCGGAGATATGCGCGACAGACTGTGACAGGTCGGCCGGCTGCATCTCGAGCGGCGTGCGCAAGCTGCCCTGGATGCCCAGCAGCATCGACCTGCCGCCAAGCGAGACGCCAAGCGGCGGCACGGCGCCCGGCAGCTTCGCCGCCTGCAGGACGGCCACGCCGTAGGCCGTGTTGATCGTCATCGCCGCCGACCAGGTGCGCGTGTTGGGATCGACCACCGAGTTGTAGGCGGAGATCGTCGTGACGTTCGGCGTCGTCTGCACGCGGTCGACCACGACGATGTCCCGCGTCGCCGCGGTGCGCTCGCCGAGCACCTGCGTGTTCCAGGGCGTGCCATCGGTCTGATCAGCAAAATATTCCCCGAGATTGAGCCGCAGCCGCGTCATCACCGATTGCGCGACGCCCTCGGGCTGGTCGATCCAGAAATTGCTCTGGCCGTGGCCGAACGTCATATCCCCGTTCGCATCGAGGCGGCGATACCGCATCAGGTGCTCCCATCGATGATATCGCCGCGCGACTGCAAGAATTGCAGCAGGTTCTTCAGTGCGACGTTGCCGTTATAGCTGCCGGTGATGGTCCCCTTTGCGACCGGCGCCGTGCCGAGCACGCCGAGCTTGTTGCCGGTATCGCCCACCATGACGTTCTCGGCCTTCAGCGTGACCGCCTGATTGGCGCCATCGACAAACACCACGGCCTCGCCCGCGCCGTTCGCGTAGAGCGTGATCGCCTGGTTCTTGCCATCGACCTGCACGACGGTTTTCTTGTCGTCGCTGCGAAGCTGCACGGTATCCGGATCGACGCCGCCGGCCGGCAGGTTCGGCTGGCTCCGCACCCCGACATGGGCGACCGCATCGGTGATGTCGTGCATCCGCCAGTCGGACGGCTGCAGCGTGCCGCCATGCTGGAACCAGTTGTCGATGCTCCGCTCGCTGAAACTCAGCCAGCACTCGTCGCCCGGCTTGACCGGGAAGGTGAGCGTATGGCCACCGCCGCCCGGGAAATGCACCGGCACGTCGTGGATCGGCGAGATGGACACCGGCTTGAGCGTGCCGTCCGTCATGCGCTGGATCGCCTGGATCGCCGGCTGCACGACCGCGGTGACCGCCACCGCGTTGAAGCTGACGATGATGCCCGGCATGCCCGTGTGGATTTGCGCCTGTCGCCCGTCGAGTACGGTTTGCAGCGCCTCCAGATCATCGGCAGTGGTCTGCCGCAGGTCGAGCGTGGTGTTGGTATCGCCGCTCATGACATGACCCAGTAGAGATGCGAGCCCGTGCCGAGATCAGCGAAGGTCGGCACGTCGTCGGGGACGCCATCGGATTTCACCCATAGCTGTCCGCCGAAGTTGAGGTAGCCGAACTGCGCGAGCAGATCGGCGCCGGTGACCAGAGGAATGCCGCAGGCGATGGGGTTGCCCTGGTAGTCGTTGATGTCCATCACCCAGCCGCCGCCGCCGGCGCACGTCGAAGGCGCGTCGCGATAGGTGAACACCAACTGGTAGGTCGTGCCCGCGAGCGCGATGGTGAAAAACTGCGGCGTGCCCGACAGCGGGATTTCCGAGACCGTCCCGCTCATGGCGTGGCCTTCTGTTGCTGCGAGCCCGTGATGTTGCTCAGCGTCGAGCGCAGCACCGGCGCCGGCTGCTGGTTGCCGGCATCGGTCGGCGGCTGGGTCGTTTGCGGGATCGCCTGCGCGTCCTGCGGCGGCGAGTCGGCCTCACCGAGATCGACAATCAAGACTTCTTGCATGTGGCATTCGAGGATCAGCGCATATTCGGTGTGATGGTCGTTGGCGACCGAGAGTTCGGTGATCACCACCTGCTGGGCGTTGGTGCCCTGGCCGTCATAGGTGCGCTTGCCGGTGATCAGCGTGAACGGCTGGCGAGCGGCCTGCAGCGCGAGCAGCTTCTGGTAGATGCCGTTGACCCGCTGCTCGGTGAACAGGCCGAGGACACTCGATCCGGTCGCGGCCAGGGAGGCTCCGCCGGAGATCAGGCCCGTGGCCGCCTGCACCACCCCCCCTACGATGTTGGAATTGCTCCACCCGCACCGCATCGTCACCGTGCGCGGCAGCATGAACATATGATCCGAGGCCGGCGAGCCCTTCGCCAGCGGATGTAGCGTCACCGTCGCCCGGTCGGAGAAGTGCTCCTCGATCGTCACGTCGGGAATGATCGCGCCGCCCGGTGTGCTGGCGTCGCCGATACTGCGCGGCAGGCGGATCCACGCCGGGATCAGCCCGGTCGCCGCCAGGGCTTGCTGGCCGACGCCGGCGGCGACCGATGCGCCAAGCAGGGCGCCGCTCATCGAAGCACGCTCGCGGTGTTGCGCACCAGCGTCTCGTTGACGCGGTTCTGTGCCAGCACCACGCGATGCGCGGTATCGGCACCATCCGTGCCCGGCGGCACCTGGATCGTGGTCTGCTGATGGATCGTCACACCGCCACCCCCGCCGTCGCCATCGCCGGCGGACGCGACGGAAGTGGCTGGCATCGTGGGTCGGCCGCCCAGCGCCATCTGCACGCCGCGATCGACCACACCAGGCGGCAAGCCGTGCCCGAGTTCGACGCGCGACATCGCCGTGACGATCTTCGCCATCAGCGCCGGATTGCCGGTGTCGATCGGCGCGTCCTTGTCGATGCCGACCTCGCGGGCAACGCGGGTGGCGTAGGCGGACGGATCATTGGCATCCTCGACCGGCGCCCAGCCATGCTCGCGTTTCCCGGTCGCCGGATTGACCCTTCCCGCGATCAGTTCCATCAGCGTGTTCTGACCGTGCCGCGTCTGATCGATCTGGATTTGATTGACCATCGCGGCGACGCCCGATTCCCAGCTTTCAAAATGCCGGAACCCGCCGCCGCCCACGGGGCGCAAATTGCCAGGGTTGAGGTTGCGATCGCCGACGGTGTTGCCGGTGGTCGTCGTGGTGCCGCCACCGCCGCTGGTCGCACCGTCGGAAGAACCAAACCCCAGCCAACCCCAGAACTGCTTGGCGCCCTGCTCGTGCAGCTTCTTGACCTGATCGGAATGGCCTTTGCCGAACGCCCAATCTTCGATCGAGTCTGACGCCTTATTCAGTTCGTCTTGCAGCCACGTCGTGATCAGTGCCGCCACGCCGACGGCGAGCGTCGAAGCGATCACGCCCGCGCCCGCGCCCGCGCCAGCGGCACCAGCGGCGGCTGGGGCGGCGAGGCCGAGCAGACGGCCCAGGCGTCCCACCACGCCCCCCGCGGCGAGCGCGACGCCGATCGCTCCCAAGGCCGCGACGATCGACCACATATTGACCTTGATGCCGGCGACCTCGACGCACCAATCCTTGAACTTGTCAACGAATGACCAGTTGATTGCCGAGATGCCGCCGCTCTCCCAGACGGCATAGTCCTCGAGTATCAGCATCAGTGCCGACAGCGCCGTGATCCACGCCCCGATCGGCGAGCGCATCAGCGCGACACCGAACGCGATCAGCGCGCCCTCGACGATATCCAGCGCCGGTGCGACCTGGGTGAGCAGTTGGAAGATTTGCTGGAACCCGTCGATCACATGGCCGACGATATCGACCAGCCCGGTCATCGCGCCGAGCAAGAACGCCACCGCCGCGGCCGCCGCCCGCAGCAACGCGGTGATCTGCGGCAGGTGCGCCTTGATGACCTCATACAGGTGCTGGAGGATCGGCCCGAGCCGTTCCATCAACGCCGCGCTGAACGCCTCGCGCATGGCGCGGAATTCGAGGCCGATCGCGCGGAACTGGTTGCTGACCTCGTAAGAGTTCTTCTTCCACCGTTCCATCGCCGCGGCGTTCAGGCCGACCGCCTCGTAAACCTCCTTCTGGATTTTGAGGAAGCGTTCCCAGTCGCCGCTGCTTGCGGCCAGCATCTCGCGCATGCTGAAGCCAAACGATTCTGCCCAGGCCAGCGTCTGCGCGAACTGATTCCGCTGTGCGTCGGTGCCGTGCATGAACTCATAGGTGCCGCCGTGCGCGCGGAACCACTCGCCAAGCTGCCGGTAGCGGTCCGTCGTATCGGTCGCCGTGATGCCCAGCGAGCGCAGTTGCGCCGTCGCCGCGCCGCCGAACCTGGCGGACCATTCGGAGAACCGCTCGAGGCCCTGCGTCGCTTCCTCGCCCGAGATGCCGAGGTTGGACAGCGCGAAGGTGGTCGCCTTGATGTCTTGGACGGACGAGCCCATCCGCAGCGACATCCAGTAGAACTTCTCGCCGACCTCGGCGAGCGAGCGCGACAGCGCGATCATCGCCGTCGTCAGCCCGACCAGTTCGGTCGCCAGCCCCTTGGTGCTGGTCGCGGCCTTGGTCAGCCCTTGCAGGAAACTCTGCTGCGAGGCGCCATCGACGACATAGCGGACCGAGACCAGGAATTCTTGCAGGGTATCGGCCATCAGCCGACCCCCGGCTTCTGGCTGGCGGGATTGGCGGCGCGGGTGATGATCTCGGAATACCAGGGATTGCCGCGGGTATCGCCGTGGTGCTTCACCGACCAGACCCGAAAGACGCCGTCAGAGTTGGCGATCATCATCTGCTGCTGGATCACCGGCACCGTGTCCGTGGCCTGCCCCTTGCCTGATTGCGACAGCATTTTCCGGGTGAGGTCGCTCTCGTTGATGTGGATCGCGGAGCCCGGCTGGATCGACGGATTGAGCAAGGTCATCACCGATATGCCGCCGTCCATATTCTGGTGCGGGATGCCGATCATGCCGGTCTGCGAGTTGACCACGGTGATCGTCTGGGGCGGCGGGTCGTTCAGCGTTTGAAGGTTCAGCTTGCCGCTGCCATCGATGTAGCAGTAGCCGCCCGCGGTCTGCGTCACGTCGCGCACCACGTCACGCGGCGAGCCAAGGAGCGTGCGCGCCCGCGGCGATTTCGCGTCGCCCAGGTCGGTGATCTGGCCGAGCGTCACCTTGCCGGACGACACGCTGCCCTGCGCCGCCGACATCGCGTCGGCGCAGGCTTTGAGCACGTCGTTCTGGGTATGCCCGGCGGGCAGCGTGGTATTGATGACCGCCTGATTGAGTGCCGGGTCGAAGTTGTTGGCATACATGCGCAGGTACGTATCGGTGGCGCTCTCCCGGCCGCGCTCGAACCAGATGATATCGCCGCTGAACAGCATGCTGCCGCCCGGGTGATATCCGCTGGGGGCGCTCCCCTTGTAGTTCGGCAGCGCATAGCCGGCGAGCAGCGCGACGTTGGTGTATTGCTGGGCGATCCGCTTCATCAGGTTGTCGGAGAGGTTGTAGACCGTCGCCGTCATCCGCCATGGCATCAGCGACGGGTTCATCTCCACCTCGAAGGTGAAGCGAAAATCCGACAGCGACAGCGCCTTGCCCTGCTGGGTCTTGCTCGCCGTGCTATGCCCGACGTCGATCGGGCCGCTATCGGCCCCGCTTCCGATCACCAAGTCCCAGGCGCGGAGCCACAGCTTATTGTGTGGGGCGCTGCTTGATGGGTCGCTCATCGGTTCCGCCTTTGCGCCTCTTGCCAGCGCCGCTCGTTCTCCGCCTCGACGTCGAGCGCGTGATGCGCGAGGGCGACGTGTTCGAGGTCGATGGTTCCGTCGAGCAGGCTCTCCATGCGGTAGACGCCGCGCAGCACCGGGCGCATGAGATACCAGTCGTCGTAGGTCAGATAGTCGGTGCCAGTGTCGGCGGCCGGGGTCCATCCCCGGTTTGCCTGATAGACAAAAAACCCCCGAGGTTGTCCTGCAGCACTTTGCCGGTGATTTCCAGAACCGTCGGCAGGTTGTCGAGATCCTCGAACATGAACGCCTTGGCGCGGGCGCTGAATATATCCGACCACACCGGACCGCTCCCGTTCCCCGCCTGCTGACGCTGCACGGCGCCAGCGCAGGTCGCGATGACGAAATCCATGTCCTCGTCCTTCAGGCCGCTCAACGCTTCCAGAAAGCGCGAGACCTGCACGACGGGGTCGCTGCCATCGGCGCCCGTTTGCAGGGCGAGCATCGGACCGATGATCGGTCCGATCCGCTTGAGCACATGCATCTGCTGGAACGTGGTCAGCTTGCGCGCGCGGTAGAGGCGATCGTCGAGCGAGAACTCCAGCATCAGGGGCTCCCGCTCGTGCCGTCGCCGAGGATGCCGTCGATCATGCCGGCGTGGAACGCCCACTCTTGCACCCCGCCATCTTTGGCATAGTTCACGTTGGGCCACCTCTGAAACGCGCACTGCCGGCAACTGATCTGGTCGCCGCGCGCCGGGTCGGAGATGACGATCGTGTTGTTCCCCCACAGCGCCGAGGAAACCCGCTGCGCGTCGAGCATGACGGACAGCATCTGGTTGGTCGGCGAGGTTTTCAGGAAGCGCAACGTGACCGTGCCAGAGTTGCCGGCGTGCAGCGAGTGCATCACCGAGCCGTCGGCGCCGACGGTCATCGTGTTCTTCTCTTCCGTCATGGCGATGGAAATGCCCTCTTCGGCATTGCCGCTGCCATAGCCGAGACTGAAGCTGCCGCCAGGTCCGACGATGGTGGCAGCCACATCGATGAAGGAATATGTACTCAAGGCACGTCTCCTTTCGTGCTGTCAGTTCAAACCTGATCGACCATGGGGACGCCGGGCGCCTGGCTCTCCGCCCACGCTGTCGCGCCGCCGCGCAGCAGATTGGGATAACGCACGCCGCCGCTGTGCCGGATCACCGCGCCGCCGCCCTGTTTCAATCGGGTGAGGCCGCCGGTCACCATCATCGCCAACTCCGCCGCGGTGCCGCCGTTGAGCCGAACGAAAGCATCGAAGGGCGCGTTCTCGTGGTCGTTGTGGTCGGGAGCGCCGCCCATCAGCCGCCCGCCGATATGCTGGCAGTCGATCGCGTGCAGCAGCCCGGGATGTTTGGTGGTGACGCTCTTGTATTTGCCGCCCGCCGGCAGCCCTTCCATGTCATACGGCGCGCCACCATGCCCGGCGCCGAACAGCCAACAGGAGTCGAACATCACCGCGCCCTGATCGACCGCGAGCACGCACGGCGTCATCGACTCCTTCGCCTCCCATTTGCATTGGCTGAACCACTGGTCCACGCCATTGTTGCCTTCCATCAGCAACATCACCGCGTTGTTCGGCGACGACTCCCATCTGCAGCCTCTGAAATAAAGATTGTTGCTGGTGTCGCTGCCGTTGGTGTTCGGGCTGTGCAGATGCATCATCGGCACGCCGAGCGGATAGCCGACGCGCTTCTCGAGTTCGCTCGCCAGCACGGCGGTCGGATTGCAGAACCCCCCGCCGACCCAACTGCAGTCCTCGATGCGGCCGTCCCAGGTATTATCCGTGTAGAGGTGGCAGACGTACCAGCCCTGCCAATGCACGTTGAGCAGGCGCGGTTCATAGACCGAGACCATGCTGACGATGGGCTTGCTGAAGCCCCTGCCATCGAATTGCAGGTTCTCCAACTGCGGGCGTTCGATCATGTCGTGCGGATATTCGGTGTTCGGCACGCCGCGCAGCGGTAGGATGATGATGTCGCGGCTGCGGGTGATGGTGGTCCCGCCACCGGCGCCCGGATAACCTTGGCCTAGCAAACGGATCGGCTCGCGCGGCCACCTGATCTCGGTCTCGCAGATCCATTCACCGGCACCCAGCACAAGCTCGCGCGAGCCATCGTTCAGCGCGGTCTGGATGTGCTGACTGATCAGCGCGCCGGCGTCGCCTTGCCCTTTGGGGGATTCGTAGAATTTGGTTTGCGGCATGTGGACTCTCCTGGGATCAGGGGGGCGGCCGCGAGCGGCCGGACATGATGATCGCGACCAAAACGGGGATGGTTTCAGCCAGCCACTCGCGGAACAGCGACGGCCACGGCCGGTCCCAGCATTCGGGTTGCAGAAAGATCGCGCAGCGCGCGGTGATAAGCACCACCAGGATCGACGGTGTGATGATCAGCACGGCGAGCAGCAGCATCGCCCACCTGGCCGGGTCGAACGGCGGCTTAGGCGATGGTGGCGGCGGCGTCGGTGACGACGACATGGTAGCGATCAGCGTCGTCGCAGGCCGGGCCCGCGCCGCCCTTGGGCCGGATCGTACGCTGATGCACAGGCTGGCCCTGCCATTGGTCCATGACCACCAGCCCGGCATCGGTCGCCGAGATCAATATCGCCGCGTGGCTCGATCCGTCGGTGGCATTCGCGTAGCGGCCATTGGCATCGAACGTCGCGATCGCCGTGCCGCTTGGATGCGCGCCGCCGCGCACCTTCGCCCCGCGCCGCCATTGCGAGGTGTGCGGGGCGCCGGTGACCTCGCGCACGTACGCGACGCAGTGGCCGTTGCCGACCACTGCGCCCGTGTACTTGTCGTGCGTTGTAGAGACGAACGTCACTTCGGCTCGGGGTGCGGCGGAATCGGAAGCCCGACAACCAATGACGGATCGACCGCGACGTAGCGCCAGCCGACGCCAGGAATGCCGGCGACGAGCCAATAGGTTTGCGGCTTCGGCAAACCCTGATCGGGCCGCACGGGACGCCCGCCAGCAGGCGGCAGGCCTTGATCGGGCGCAGGTGGCGCACCGCCAGTAGGCGGCAGACCCTGGTCTGGATGACCGCCGCCATAGATGGGCGGCCAGATGGTGCCGGGAGGTGTGCCAGGAGGCGCAGGCTGGATCGGATGGCTCGGCGTCAAAGGTGGAAACACGCCGGGCGGCGGACGCGGCAAACCGTGACCGGGACGCTCACCGCCAATCGGCGGCAGGCCCAGACCCGGCAATCCCTGATCGGGATGCGTGTCATCGATGCCATAGTCGGGATCGACGGCGCCCTCTTCATCGGGAAGCCCCTGATCGGGATGACCACCGCCGCGACGACCGCGGATTTTCAGAAAGCCTGTTACGAACGGCATGTTTCGCTCCTTGGTTGGTGGTGTAGACACGTCGGCCCATACGCTCTTTCACGCCTCTCGCGTGTGACCGTTTGGGATCGTTCCTATCGATTCACATTCACCACGACATTCGCCTTATGGATCGCGCCGGCGAGCTTGATCGCGGCCTGAATGGTGGGCGCGGTGCGCGTCTCGCGGATCGACTGCGGCTGGGTTTCCACCAAGGGCGCATAGACGTAGTAGCCCTTCGGCAGCATCTGCCCGGTGACGATCTGACCGAACCCGGGCGCGTTCCATTGCCCCGGCGCGATCAGCCCGTTCGTCACGCCTTGCGCGATCGCGTTCTCCACCGTCGTCACCAAGATATGCACGCCGGGATTGGTTTGCGGAATTTTCGTGGGCGCGGTGTAGAGCGCATTGAACACGTCGGTCTGGATGCGATTGGCCTGCCAATCGGTGCCGTGCACCTCATCGAAGAAGAAGCCGTTGCTCATCACCCCCTCTTGGATGATCGCCACGTCGTTGTTGTAGTAGACGAACTGGTTGATGTTTTTTGCTTTCAGCGTCGCCGCCTGGTTCTCGGTCAAAAGCTCTCCGGTCACCCCAGGCTCCTGCTTGAACTTCAGGGTGATGACGGTGTTGCTGCCCTCGAAATCCACGGTGAACGCGCGGCCAAAGATCGCCGCGTCGGCGTAGGCACTGCTGGACGAATACTGACCGAAGGTGCGCTCGAAGTTGTTGCCCTTCATCGCGCTCGCGAGGTCCGTCGTCACCGTCGGGTCGAGCGCGGCGGTGTCTTGGGTGGTGTAGCCGAAGATCGAGATGGGAGAGGCGGCTTCAATGAAGGCCGCGACGGCGAGGTAGTCGCTGTCGGCGAGCGGCGTCGAGACAGCGAACTTGAACCCGTACCACTCGGGGTGTGCCCGGAGCGCGACAGCGCATTGCAGCGCGGTCTCCGCGGCGATGCCGTTGACCGGCACGCTCGCGCCCGAGGCTTTGGTTAGCCCGAGAAGGGTAGAAACGTCCTGACCGGTGCCGGCCGGTCCCCCATAGCCAATCGTCGAGGTCGGGCCCGACGAGAGCGACGTGACATTGAACCGCGTGCCATCCCACACAACGACCGCACCGGACAGCGACTGAGAGACGATAGAGGCTGCACCGTTGAGGTTGGTGATGTTGGTGAAGTTCATGCCGGACGCGCCGTTGACTGGCGGCAGCGCGCCGGTCGCCAGCGTCAGTTTCAGCGTGCCCGAGATATCGGTGCCGGTCGTCGGCGCGCTGGCATAGGTGATGGTGGAGGCGGCGCCGGTCGTCGCCGAATGCATCTGGAAGATGCCGAGGATCGCATTCCAGATAAACGTGCCTTTGGTGCCAAGCCCGGTTTCGATCAGCGCCGCCGCGGCGGTCAGGTCGGCGACGCCGGTAAAGTCGATCGGCGCGAGGTCAACAACCGTTCCGTCAATTGTCACCGAGAACGCGCCCGATGCGGTCCCCTGCAACGTCGAGAGCAGCGTCGCCTGGTCCGCTGTGGCAAACGCGCCGGAGGACAATTGCGCAGCGGACGCGGCGGCGGTGCGGGGAGTGCCATCAACCATGATGACCATTGTGCCGTTGCTCACCGCGGTCAGGGCGGCGAGCGTTTGCGCTTGCTGGGCGGTGGACATGATCGCGCCATGCAGCACGGCCGAGGTCGGGGTCTGTGCGAAGCGCCCGAGATAGACCATCGACGGCTGCGGATGCTGCGCAAAGAAGAGGTCTGCGGCGAGGTACTCGGGCGAGGTGGTGCCGAAGTCCATGCCGATATCGTCGATGCCGGTGTATTCGCGCAGCCTCTCACTGACATCGATCACCGCCGAAGGGCCGGCGATGCAGAGCGAGCCGAAGTTGCGCAGCGGCACCGCGAGCGGGCTCATGTTCACATCGACATTGACGACATCGGACACGCTTAAGCCGGGCATTGGCTTCGCTCCTGTTGCACGCTCATGGATGGGGAAGCCGCGCGACCCGGCGCGGCGGCGGGGTTTAGCCGGCAGACATCTTCAGCACGTTGCCGGCAGTGGGGTCGCACCACAGCATGTAAGGGACGTGAGGATCCGCGGTGGGCAATGCGATATAGGTTGGTCCGTTCAGGAAAACCCGGCCTTGCGTGGCACCGCCCGACACGGCTCCAGGCTGCAAGATGATGTCGCCGCTCGCGTTGCCCGCACCGCTCGCGTCGGCGGTGACCAGCGTGCCTTTCAGGCTGATCACCGGCGCGTCGAGGGTGATCGTGCCGCGCGTTGCGCCGTTTGCCACGGTGCCCGTCTGCAAGATCATGCCGCCGCTTGTGTTGCCCGCACCGGAGGCGTTGCCGGTGGCGATGGTCATGCCGCCACTGGTGCCCACAGCAGAATTGCCGGAATAGAGATAGATCGAGCCGGTGTTGCCCGCCGCGGCGTCGCCAGAACCCAGGCCGGCCTGTCCGGTGTCGCCCGCGGGCTGATTGATCGTGTACAGATACGCCCAGCCGTCGGCGCCAACGCCGGTCGCCGCGATGTCCAGGACGGTGCCGACGATCTGCGGATCGGCCGTGGTTTCGATCTCCAATGCACCAGTCAGGTTGATCGTCGGCGCATCGAGCGTGATGCTGCCGCGTATCGCGATGCCGTCAACGCTCGCGCCGGTCTGAAGGACAATATCGCCGGACTGATTGCCGGCACCGTTTGCTCTGCCTGTGATGAGCGAGATCAGGCCGGAGGTATTCGCGTTCGCGCCGCCGGTATAGATGTTGATGGGTCCGGATTGGCCGGAAGTGGAAACCCCGGTCCAGACCTCGGCGCCGCCGCTGTCGCCGCTATTCGTGTTGCCGGACCCTAAGCCGGCCCAGCCGGTCGGCCCCGCGCCGCTATTGTCGCCCGACCACATATACGTTTGGCCGGAGGCGTTCGTGGCGTCGCTGATGTTCGGCGTCCCCATCAGGAAATCGCCATTGTCGGCTGTGCAAAGCGCGCGACCGGTGATTTTGACATTCGCCGCATCGAGGATGATGCGGCCTCGCGCTGCTATGCCGTCATTGGAGTTGCCGGTCTTGAATTGGATGTCGCCGGATTGATTGCCGACTCCCTGCGCGGTGCCAGTAGACAGCGCGAACTGGCCGGAATTGCCGGAATCGGAATTACCCGTCCAGATTTCGACGAAGCCGCTTGTCGCGCCGTCCAGGCTGACATCGCCAGTGCCTATGCCGGCTGGACCGGAGTTGCCGTAGTTGCTGCCACCCGTCCAGAGATACGTTTCGGCCGAGGTGGTGGCGTCTGTCGAATCCGGCGTGTTCAGATCGATGTTGCCAGTGGCGTCGGTCGCAAGTCTGCCGATCGTCAACAAACCGCTGATCTCTGCATCGCCGAAGAACAGCGCCCTGCCGCTCACATTGAAATCGGTCATGACCGATATCTGGTTTTGCCCGACGGCGAACAGGTCGATCTCGGCGACGGTGCCGCTGGTATCACCGGGAAGTGGCATGAGGCTGATGTAGAAATTGTCGGTGTATCGCAGCAGAGCCAAAGCCACATCAGGAGTGCTGCTGGTCCCTGGCCCAAGGATCAGCGCGGGTCCGAATTGGGAAGCGTCGCTTCTCAGCATCAGCGCCGGAGCCATGCCGGTCCAGGGTGCGTCTTGGTTTTGCGGCGCGTTGATCGTGGTGATCAATCCATCGAGGGTGATGGCACCGGTCGCGCGAGAGATGTCGATTGGCGTGCCGAGAAGATTGCCACCGTCATCGTAGCGGAAAAGATGAAGGTCAGAGCCGGCGTTGCCTCCAGTCTCGTCGTCACTGTTAGCGCCGCCAATTTGGAACAGCCACCGTGGCAAGCTGCCAATGCAGAATGCGAGATAGGTGTTGAACTCACCGGGAATTCGACTGATCGAAATTCCAGGCTGGCCGGGGCTTTCGGCACCGCCGCTCGTCAGCCACACATAGCCGGCGCTGTAGTCGGGCTGGCCAACATTGAAGCTGCCCGTCACGAAGAGGTTCGTCGTGTCAGGTCCAGCCTCGATCGTCAGCGGTCCGGTGAGCGTGCCGCCGTAGAGCGGCAGGAATGCACCGATCGCGTCGTGGATCGCCCTGTCGGCGTATTGCTTCGTCGCCGCGCCCATCGCCGTCGTCGGATCGCTGGCGAGCGCAAGCGGCCCGGTCAGAATGCCGCCCGAGATCGGCAGATACGGCCCAGCCAACCCAGCGAGCGCGTTTTGCAGGGTGGTGATCTCGTCGGCGATCGTCGCGAAGTTCTGCCGCACCGGGCCGGTGTAGGCATCGGGGGAGGTCGGAACGGTGATGTCGACGTTGCTCGCCATGCTCATTCTCTCCAGTACGTCGAGCCCTCGTCCCACCGCGTCGCGCCGTCGTCCCAGGTGACCTGCGAGCCCGGCGTCACGGAAACGTCGGTGCTGATTCCGGTGTCGGTTTTCAGCACCACATCGGCGGCCGCCAGGTCGAAGATCGGATAGACGCGCTCGAATTGCGCCCTGAACTCCAGCCGCATATCGATGCGATCGACATACTGCTGGTTCATGATCTCGGGGTTGCGTGCGAGGTCGTGCACCGCGAGCAGCTTCGCGCCGATCGCGCTGAACGGCTCCATGTTCTGCTGGATGTAGAGTCCATCCCGCACCGCGCCCGCGGCTTCCTCCGCACCCGGCCCGTAGAAGCTCGCCAGCACCGTCAGCGTCGCGTGGCGCTGCAACTCGTCGTAGCCAGGGGCAGTCTGCCCTGGGAGCGTCACGCCGCCGTGGTGGCGGATATAGGGGTATTCATCCGCCTCGATCTGCGCGACGCCCACGGCGGCCCACGTCGTCGCGGCGGAGGGCTGTGCGGGCGGCATGGGCTGCCAGCGCGGCCGGACCAGAGAGCCCGGCAGCACGGCGAGGTTGACGATCATCTGCTGCATGGCCGCGGTGATCTCTGCGCCGCTCGGCGGTCGCGGCGGCTGGTCGGTGACGAAACCGCCGGTCGCCGAGGTGTTGCCGCTCATTGGCGGGCGGAGCGCAGCCAGAACACCATCTGCTCCAACATGCTCCGCGACATGGAAATCTGGTGCGCGCGACTCTCGCCCAGGCGCAGCGCCAGATTGTCGATGAAGGCCTTGCAGTGATCGCGCAGGTCAGTGATCTCGTCGCCGCCGTCGGCGCGTGGCTCGCGGCGACCTGCCGCCCTCGCCTGCTCGCCCACGCTGATCTCTGTCGGGAGTTTGTCGCTCATGGTGGCCCCGCTGCTGGTGAGATGGTCTTGAGCGTCATCAGGCCCTCGTAGTGTCCGGCGTTGCCCGCGAAGTTGCCGAAGCGCCCGATGCTGATGACGACGTACTCGCACCCCCGCCACAGCACCGTATCCGCCGCCGAGGTGTCGGTTGCGGTCGCGAGCGGGAAGGTGGTGATCACCTCATAGGTGCCCGAGGTGCGGGCGGCGTCCGCGGTCATCTCCAGTTCGTCGCCGGTCGCCGCCTGGAGCGAGGCGAGGATCGGGATGCTCTGGGTCTGATAGGTGGCGATGCCGTCGGCGCCGATCACCTCGACCTGGCGCAAGACGGTGCACGGATCGACGAAATCCGGATCGCTCAGAAGCTCGACGACGCTAAGGTTCGCCATGCGGTGATCCTTTGCATGGTCAGGTGAAGCCGCCAGCAGGCCATGATGTCGGGCGCGGGATGGACGCGCGCGAGGCGAGAGTCGCCGCGGGACACCAGCCCGATATGCTCGCGCTCGTTCCAGTAGGCGACCTGGGTGTTGGTCAGGCCCACTTCGCGGGCGGCGTCGGTCAGGTAGACCCCGCGCGCGGCGAGCGCCCGGAGCTTGGCGATATCCTGGTTTGAGGTGCGCTTGGCTGACGTCATGAGGCACCCCCCTCCCGTTTCGCCACAGAGGGCCGCACGCGGCGTTTCGCGATTCCTGGCCCCGTTCTCCCGCCGAGGCTCCGCCGGGCCGGCCGTGGGGCGGCGCGCCGGCGCCGCGTAGCCCATATCGCCCGAGGCTATGTGGCCAGGAGCCACCCGTGTCGCGCGAGGCCGACCAGGACGATAATCAGGCAGACCAGGACGACCAGCAGCTTCAAGATCGGGTCGATCATCACAGGCCCCCGCGCGACCACGACGATGAGATCGACCAGCCAGCACGCGAGCCACGCGATGACCGCGTAAACGATCGCTTTCTCTTGCATGGGGATAACCTCCGAGTTCAGTCGCGGCGGATCACATAGGTGACCGAAGCTCTCAACTGACCTGAATCTATGAGCGGGCGGATATTCGGGTTGCCCGCCGCATCGGTCTCCGCGGCCCACTGCGTCACGGTGACCCCGCGCTTCTTGATCTGCTTGAGCTTGCGCCGGCCCGCCTGCGTCTTGCGCAGCCGCGCGCGGATCGTCGCCGGCTTCAGCGGCACGAACGGCGGCTCGGGATCGGTGATCTCGTTGACGACCGAGTTGCGCGCGAGGATGCCCACCTTGTTGAGCACCTGATCGACGCTCGACAGATTGCCGGTCAGCGCATCCTTGGCGCCCTGCTTCATCATCGCGATGGCCTGGCTGCGGATCCTCTTCACGCCGGGAAACAGGAATGGGCGCGCCGGGATGTTGTGCATCGGCGAGCCGAACTCGTGGATGTAGGCGAGCGAGGCATTGGTGATCTCGCCCTGCTTGCGTCCGGTCTTCGCGGCCGGCACGCCCACCAGCACATCGCTCCGGGTCAGCGCGCTGACGTTGCCGATGATCTTGCCGACGTTGTCGATCGTCTTGCGCACATCGATCGGCATCAGGCGGCTTCCAGCATCTGGACGCGGGCGGCGAGTTCCTTGATCGCATTGACCATCGCGGCGACAATCGGTGTGGTGCTCACTCCAAGCGTCGGATCGGCGCTGTCGCGCCCGCCGCTGCCATCCGGCAACACAAGCCCCATCACATGCACCGCCTCGGGAAGCACGCCCTGTACTTCCTGGGCGACAAAGCCGAGATCGGGTTTCGGTTCGGGGCCAGCCGACCTGGGGATGCGCGTGAAGGTCACCGGCCGCAGTTGCAGGATTTCCGCAAGCCCATGCTCGGCATCAGCGATGTTCTGTTTGCCGCGCGCATCGGAGTAGTCCTGATAGGCGCCACTGCCGCCGACCGGACCGAGATTGTTGACGAGCAAAGCCGATGAGATGGCGAAGCCGATGAATGCGCCACTGGCCGTCTGCCACCACAGATCACCGTTGCCGCCGTTCCAGTCCCAATACCATTGAGATGCGATGTTGATGACACGACCAGTTCCACCGGGACCGATCCAAAAAGAGCCCGACATGCAGGAGAGGCCGCCCGCCGCGGCAACACTCCCTCTCGTGGAGAGACCGCCGCCGGTATCGAGCGTCATGTTGATCGTGCCGCCCTCGACGAAGCGCCACGCGCCATCGCTGGCATTGCGCGCCAGATAGTAGTTGGTGTTGTTGGCGACATAGAATATGCCGCTCGCGTTCATGATGTAGTTTTGCGTGTTGATATAGCCAGAGACGACCATATTGCCGCTGATGTTCGTATTGGCGGCGACCGACAAACCGCCGGCCAAGGTCAAACCGCCGCCGCTGTCGAAGGTCGCGAAGGTCGTTCCGCCGTTGCCAACCCAGACCAGATTGCCGCTTGAGCGGTTCCAGGCCCAATACCAGCCGTTTTCATATTGGTGATAGAGGTATGCTGAACTGCCATACAGCACGAAATTGGAGGCGGTGGCGCGCGCGGCATAGACGCCAGTGGCGCCGAGAATATCGCTGCCCGCGGTGATCGCGCCCGTAGCGTTGATGCTTGCCGTGTAGAAATTGCCCACTGTGGTGAGACTGCCGTTGACGGTGAGATTGCCCGCAGGGGTGAGCGCCATCACCTGCGTCAGCGACGCCACAGCACCGACAGCACCAGAGGGCGCCGACGACCAGGTCCATCCACCCGGAACGGCCTGAAACACGTTCCCCGCAGCAGCGGTCTGATATCGCCAAGCGGCGCCGTCAAAGTAGAGGTTGCAGACGTAATTCCCCGCCGTGATGCCCCACGCAAAAATCCAGCCGCCGCTGCTTCCAGCAACCGCCTGCCCTGCCGGCGGCGTCATGTTGAGACCAACATTGCCGCGCGCATCAACTTGGAACGCCGGCCCCCACGTCACCAGCGCATCGGCTGCGCCAGCCACCGCCGCCGCGATGCCGGTGAGGCCGCCGAACGACCCGAAAAACAAAGCCGTATTGGCATTGCGATAACGCCATGCGCCTGCGGTATCGACATAGGCGTTGTACGTGAAGCTGCCGGCGACCACCTGGCCGGTCACCACACCGCATTGGGTGGTCGTGTTGATGAGCGCGGGGAACGGTCGACCGACAGCGAGATTGCCGCTCAACTGTCCGCCCGTCAGTGGCAGCACCTGCGCCCATGCCGCATTCAATCGGCCATAGCCGAAGCCATCGACCGGCGCGTCGGTCAGGCCGGCCGCGTGCAGATCGACATACTGCTTGGTAACCGCCTGCATCGCCGACACCGGATCAGCGGCCAGCGTCAACGCGCCCGTCATCGTGCCGCCCGACAGCCGCAGGAACCCATCGACGTACTGCTTGGTTGCCGCCTGCAATGCCGTCGTGGGATCGGCTGGCAGGGTGATCGGATTGCCCGCCGTGATGCCGCCCGCAGCCGACAGCAGCATCGATTGTGAGCCGCCAGCGGCCCGGATGACGAACCGCGTCGGCGCCACCCAGGTCAGATTGACCTGCACGCCCGTTCCGGAAAAGCCCGGCGCCGGGCTCAGCGTGACGGGGTTTGCAGGCACGCCACCGAAGCGCGCCGTCGCTGCATTGAGCGCGATCGCCGTGACCGCCCCGGCGGTGACCGCGGTCGCCGTATAGGTGTTGTTGTAGGCGTCATAGAAGCGGTCGTTGACGTTGCAGCCCGAGCCGCCCGCCACAGGTGTCGCCGAGGGCAGCGTGGCGACGAGGGCGTTGCCGTCAAGCTGGAAGATCTGATCGAAGCCGGATTTGACGATGCTGATGTGCTGGATGGTGCTGTAGGCATTCGGCAGCGCGTTCAAGGCGTACATATCGCCGTAGTTGATCACCGCGCCGCTGCGGGTGTTGATCACCAGCCCATACATCCACTGCGGGATGGGCATGCCGCTGATGTTCGGGCCGAAGCCGATGCCGTTCCAGCTATTCAGCGAGTAGTTGGCAACCGCCATGCTCGCGCCGTCCTGGCCGGCGTTGGCGCGAATCTGATGCGAGGAATTGCCCAGCCAGATTGCCGGTCCGATCGACACGCCGAGCGCGATGCCCGGCAGGAAGATCGGATTGTCGAACTCGAGGATGCTGTTCGTCGCGGCGGCGACGAATGAGATGTTGCCCGATCTCGCACCATCGTTCGGCGTGAGCGTCAGCGTGTTGCCGACATAGCCGAAGGTGACCGTGCCGGTGTTGTTGATCCGGAAAACGTCGTTGCCGTTGTTGACGTAGACCAGAAAGCCGGAGCCGGGCGTCACAAGGTTCAGCCGCGAGGCAGTGACGTTGAACCCATAGCCGGCGGAGTGCAGCGAAATGTGCCGTGTGAGATCGCTGGT
>DATHNI010000373.1:0-3843 GCA_035486135.1 Acetobacteraceae bacterium | reverse complement strand
AGGAACCCTTCTTTGTGAATTCTTATAGCAGGCGCCGTATAGATTGATCCTCGGCACCGTCGCACGCGCTTCCTGTGTCATGGCCGGTGAAGGCCGACCACCCACGGCTTTCCTTTGTTGTACTCGGCAAAGTCGTGGGTGGCCGGCCTTCGCCGGCCATGACACAGGAAGCGCGTGCGACGGTGCCGAGGATCAATCTATACGGCGCCTGGTATAAGAATTCACAAAGAAGGGTTCCTGATCCGCGGCTCGACTTGGTCCGTGGTGGCACCAGCCGCTTTGTGAATCCTTGCCTCGCTTTCCTGACCTTTGTGAGAAACTTGCGCTGCCGCGACCGGCACGGACCGTACCCGTGGCATTCCGAATGAGAAAGGTTGGGGGCGACCCGATCACCCTCACCCTCGCCGCTACCGCGTCTCGACCTCTCCCGCGTGGCGGGAGAGGTTTTCTTTGTTAGCCGAACACGATGTCCTGGGCGCCTTCCCACAGCACCTGCCTGCCCAGCGCCGCCAGGTTCTCGCCGCCCTGCGCTATCGTCAGGAAGTGGTTGCCGGCGAGCTGGCCCATCTTGCTGGCGAAGCGCACCCCGCCGTAGGCCAGCAGGATCTCCGTCTCGCTGATGCCGCCGGGATACAGCAGGATCTGGCCCGGCGCCGGATAGCTGGTGTGGTTCTCGTAGCCCAGGCCGAGATCCAGGTCGCCGAGCGGGATCCAGCACGCCTCGCCACTCCAGCGCACGTGGATGATGCGCTGGCGATAGGGCAGCAGGGCACGAAACGCGGCGCAGGTCTTCGGCGCGTCGGCGGCTTCGAAGCGCGCGGTGAAACTGAACGGGCCGGCGGTGATGCGGATTGGGTCCATGCCGGTCATTCCGCGCCGGTCACGCCCGGCCTTCGCACGCCGCGGATCGGCCCCGCATCATGCTGCCGGCCATCACGCGATCGTCGTCCGCCATGACTTGCTCTCCTGTTCCGCGGTCTGCTTTATCCGGCATGACGCCGCATCGAGCGCGGCAAGTCCAGCCGTATGCTGCGTCGCGGTTGCCGCGGCATCGGCTTTCTATGACAGTGTCGACGCAAAACGGATAGCCGCGGCATGCCTCGGATGCGTGCCACCCCAGGAGGAACGATGCCGCAACTGATCGCCGGGAACTGGAAGATGCACGGACTGACCGCCGATGCGGTGGCGCTGGCGCGCGGCGTGGTGGCCGGCGCCGCCGGCCTGCCGTGCGAGCTGCTGGTCTGCCCGCCGTTCGTCCACCTTCCCGCGGTGGCGCAGGTGGTGACCGGCTCGCCGGTCGCGCTGGGCGGGCAGGACTGCCACCAGGCGAAGCAAGGCGCGCATACCGGCGACATTTCCGCCCTGATGCTGCGCGACGTGGGCGCGAGCTGGGTGGTGCTCGGCCACTCCGAGCGGCGGCAGAACCATGGCGAGACGGACGAACAGGTGCGGGAGAAGGTGCTGGCGGCGGTGGAGGCCGGCCTGACCCCGATCGTCTGCGTCGGCGAGACCGCGGACCAGCGCGCCGGCGGGCAGGAGACCGAGGTCGTCGGATGGCAGCTCGCCGGCAGCCTGCCCCAGGGGTTCGCCACGTCGTTCACCGGGGTGGTGGCCTATGAGCCGGTCTGGGCGATCGGCACCGGCAAGAACGCCACCGACCAGGACGTCGCGACCATGCACGCGTTCATCCGCGAGGAGCTGGAGCGGCAGTTCGGCGAGGCAGGGCAGGGCATCCGCATCCTGTATGGCGGCTCGGTGCGGCCGGCCAACGCCGCGTCGCTGCTGGCGGTGCCGCATGTCGGCGGGGCGCTGATCGGCGGGGCCAGCCTGAAGGCGGAGGACTTCCTGGCGATTGCCCGGGCCGCATTGCCGGGCTAGTAGCCCGCACGAAACCTCTCCCGCTGCGCGGGAGAGGTCGAGGCGCGCAGCGACGAGGGTGTGGGTGATCGGGTCGGCACGTAGTCTGTGCTTCGGGGCGACCCGATCACCCTCACCCGGCGCGTTGCGCCGACCTCTCCCGCTTCCGCGGGAGAGGTTTCGCTAAAAGGACCTCCGATGACCACCGTGCTGCTGATCATCCACCTGTTCGTCACCCTGGCCCTGATCGGCGTGGTGCTGATCCAGCGCAGCGAGGGCGGCGGGCTGGGCATCGGCAGCTCGCAGGGGATGGGCTCGTTCATGTCGGGCCGCGGCACCGCCAACCTGCTGACCCGCACCACCGCCATCCTGGCGACCCTGTTCATGCTGCTGTCGCTGACGCTGGCACTGATGAATCGCGGCACGTCGGGGGCGGGCGGGCGTTCGATCCTGGATGTCGGGTCGCCGCCCGCCGGTCCGGCCCCGATCGGTGCGCCGCCGTCCGGCCAGCCGCCCCCCGGCCACGCGCCAGCCGCGCCGGCCCCCGCCGCGCCAGCCAAGCCGTCCGGGCCGTCGGTCCCGACGAACTGAGGCTGCCCCCCCCCGCCGGCGACCGGTCAGCCGTCCGGCCCCGGCCCTCCGGCCCCTCGCGTGACGCCTGTGTGACCCGCGTCAGGACGGGCTTCCCCCGACTCGCATCCGGTCGGTAGGATGGGCGCCCATGACCCGGTTCGTGTTCATCACCGGCGGCGTGGTTTCCTCCCTGGGCAAAGGTATCGCCTCGGCAGCGCTCGGCGCCCTGCTGCAGACGCGCGGTTTCCGCGTGAAGCTGCGCAAGCTCGACCCCTATCTCAACGTCGATCCGGGCACCATGAGCCCGTACCAGCACGGCGAGGTGTTCGTCACCGATGACGGCGCCGAGGCCGACCTGGACCTCGGGCACTACGAGCGCTTCACCGGTGTGCACGCGACCAAGCTGGACAACGCCACCACCGGCCGGATCTACTCCGAGGTGATCGCCAAGGAACGGCGCGGCGACTACCTGGGCGCTACGGTGCAGGTGATCCCGCACATCACCGACGAGATCAAGGAGACCATCGTCCGCGACACCGCCGACGTCGATTTCGTGCTGGTGGAGATCGGCGGCACGGTCGGCGACATCGAGAGCCTGCCGTTCCTGGAAGCGATCCGCCAGTTGGGCAACGAGCTGGGACGCGAACGGGCGATGTTCGTGCACCTGACGCTGGTGCCGTTCATTCCCTCCGCCGGGGAGTTGAAGACCAAGCCGACGCAGCACTCGGTGAAGGAGCTGCAGAATGTCGGCATCCAGCCGCAGATGCTGCTGTGCCGCTGCGATCGCCCGATCCCCGAGAACGAGCGCCGCAAGATCGCGCTGTTCTGCAACGTGCGGCCCGAGGCGGTGATCGCCGCGCTGGACGCCGATACGATCTACGCGGTGCCGATCAGCTACCACGCCGAGGGGATGGACCGCGAAGTGCTGCGGCATTTCGGCCTGCCGTTCGAGCGCGAGCCGGAACTGGGGCGGTGGCGGACGATCGTCGAGCGGGTGCATTCACCGGAAGGCGAGGTGCGCATCGCGGTGGTTGGGAAATATACCAACCTGCTGGATTCGTACAAGTCGCTGGCGGAGGCACTGACGCATGGCGGCATCGCCAACCGGGTGCGCGTCAAGCTGGACTGGGTGGACAGCACGATCTTCGAACAGGATGGCGCGGTGCACCGGCTGGAAGAGGTGAACGGGATCCTGGTGCCGGGCGGGTTCGGCGAACGTGGCACTCCCGGCAAGATCGAGGCGGTGCGGTTCGCCCGCGAACGCGGCGTGCCGTTCTTCGGTATTTGTTTCGGCATGCAGATGGCGGTGATCGAGGCGGCGCGCAACCTGGCGGGCCTGCACGATGCGTCGTCCACCGAGTTTGGGCCGTGCGATACGCCGGTGGTCGGGCTGCTGACCGAATGGGCGCGCGG
>DATHNI010000372.1:0-9628 GCA_035486135.1 Acetobacteraceae bacterium | reverse complement strand
CGGCGGCACTGAGGCCGGACCCTACTTCCGGTCCCGTCCCCGGCTGGCTTGGAGCGTTTCGGCCAGTTGCTGCATGACCACCTGCTTTTGGGCCACGTCGCGCGCGGCCGCCTTGCGAGCCGCCGCGTCACGCGACGCATTTCGCGCATCGATCAGTCTGGTGCACGCACGCCGCAGGCGGGAAATCAGCATGGGATGGAAACGCGCTGCACCGCGGCAGGCTGCCTGCGCACCGATATGTGATCAACCGGCGGGGAAACCCTCGCGCTCTTGCCAAGGCGCGGCGGCGGTCCGAAGCTGCACCGACTGCGATCCATGCCGATGCTGTCCAAACCAGGTATCAAAAAGGAAACTCCATGCGCTACAATAGAATCTCGGCCGATTGCCATTTGGATATGCCCTGGATGCCGCCCGACCTGTTTACGTCGGAAGCCTCCCGCGAGATGAAGGACCGCATGCCCTTCGTCGCCGATGGGCCGGACGGTCCGCAATGGGTCACCAAGTCCGGTGCCACGTTCGGGCTGAAGAACGGCGTGGGCCCCAGCGGCGCCAAGCTGGTGCCGGGCCAGAACCGCCGCGTCGACATCATGGCCGAAACCGGACTGTTCGCCGACGGCCAGAAGGACATCCGCCGGGTCAGCGATCCGCATCTGCGGCTGAAGGACATGGAGCGCGACGGCGTCGATGCCGAGGTGATCTTCGGCATCCTCGGCTCCGCCTCGAAGCTGCAGGACAACGAGGCCGCGGCGGAGATGTTCAGGATCTACAACGACTGGCTGAAGGATTTCTGCAGCCACTATCCGGACCGCCATATCGGTCTCGCCTGCCTGCCCTATGGCGACGTCGAGTGGGCGGTGCAGGAGATCCACCGCGTCGCCAAGATGGGGTTGAAGGGGTTGGAACTCTCGTGTTCCTGGGACATGGAGCCGATGTGGCACCCGTGCTGGGAGCCGCTGTGGAAGGCGGTGGACGAGGTGCAACTGCCGCTGCATTTCCACACCTTCCCGACCACGCCGCCGCGGGCGCGCGAGATGACCTCCGGCCAAGTGCGGCGCGCCGCGATGTTCACCGGCGTGTCGGCGTTCCAGATGGGGCTGATCCACATCCTGGCGGCGATGATCGGTGCCGGCGTGTTCGAGCGCTATCCGCGACTGCGGGTGTCGTTCGGCGAGAGCGGCATCGGCTGGATCCCGTACGCCCTGGACCGGATGGATTTCGAATTCGAGGACCGGTTCCGCGACCTGATGAAGCTGAAGCCGAGCGAGTATTGGCAGCGCCAGTGCAAGGCGACGTTCCAGTTCGATCCGATCGGGCCGAAATTGCTCAACGTGAACAACCTGATGACGACGGATACGCTGATGTGGGGTTCCGACTACCCGCACACCGACGGAATCTGGCCGGAATCGACGAAGTATATCGACGAGCAATTCAAGGGATTGTCGGCGGAGGACATTCGCAAGATCACCTGCGAAAACGCCGCGAAGTTCTATAATCTGACGAACTGACCTCGATCTTAACCTCTCCCACGCTGCGCGCGGGAGAGGTCGAAGGCGCACTTGCGCCGAGGGTGAGGGTGATCGGGTCGGCACGCAGCTTTCTGCGTGCCGCTTGAAAGTTGCGGATAGGGGGCACGCGGCACCCTCACCCGGCGCTTTGCGCCGACCTCTCCCGCTGAAGGCGGGAGAGGTTTCGTCCCTGTGTTTCCCGCCGCAGGCGGGAGAGGTTTCGTGCCTGCCCGTTGCGCTTTGGCTACGCTTGGCTTTACCGTGGGGCCGACGTCAGACGCGCGTGCTCCGTTCACCGCGCTGGGTCAGCGGCCCCAGTGCCGCCAACGGGAAGGAACGACGAATGACGAAGCCAAGACAGGTCTCACGCCGCACGGCGCTCAAGCTCGGCGCTGCCACCGCGGCGCTGCCCCTGGTGCATATCCGCACCGGTCACGCCGCCGGCAAAGTCTCCATCGGCTTTTGGGACCACTGGGTTCCGGCCGGCAACGACGTGATGAAGCAGCAGTGCGACGCATTCGCCAAGGCGAACCAGGTGGAGGTCCAGGCCGACTTCATCACCTCCATGGGCAACAAGAACGTCCTGACGATTGCCGCCGAGGCACAGGCCAAGACCGGCCACGACGTGCAGCAATTCCCGCAGTGGGAAGTCCATAACCACGCCGACGACGTCGAGCCGCTTGACGACGTGATGCAGCGCCTGACCGCGAAGTATGGTCCGACCAACCACGTCGCCGAATATCTCGCGAGGATCAACAACCACTGGCTGGCCATCCCCACCAGTTCCGGCACGCAGAACAAGCCGCCCTGCGCACGCATCAGCACGATGAAGGATGTTGCCGGCATCGATGTGGTGAAGATGTATCCGACCGAGGACGTGGCCTCGCCGGAAGCCGCCAACTGGACCTACGACACATTCCTCAAGGCGGCCGAGGCGTGCCACAAGGCGAACATGACCTTCGGCATCGGCACCGGCACCACGGCAGACTCGGTGGATTTTGCCGGCGCGCTGTTCTCGGCGTTCGGCGCCGACCTGGTGGACGCGAAGGGCAATGTCGTCGTCGACTCCGACGCGGTGAAGCAGGTGCTGGAGTATGGCCAGCAGCTGGTGAAGGTCCTGCCGGCGGACAGCGTGAGCTACGACGACGCGTCGAACAATCGCGCGCTGATCTCCGGGCATTCGGCGCTGGTCTTCAATCCGCCGTCGGCCTGGGCGGTCGCCAAGCGCGACGCACCCAAGGTTGCCGCGGACTGCTGGACCTTTTCCGCGCCGAAGGGACCCAAGGGCCGCTTCGTGCCGTACGCCACGTTCTTCCTCGGCGTGTTCAAGTTCAGCCCGAACAAGACCGCCGCCAAGGAACTGATCGAGTACCTGCTGCAGCGAGAGCAAGTGGAGGCGCGTTGTAATATCGTGGATGGGTATGACATTCCGCCGTTCGACAGCATGCTCGATTTTCCGGTCTGGAAGAACGTCGAGCCGCCGAAGGGCACGGTTTACAACTACCCGATCCGCAAGAGCCACGGGGCTGTGCCGAACATCGCGGGCATGTCGGCGCCGCCGGACATCGCGGTGCAGATGTACAATCGCGGCACCGCGCCCACCATGCTGGCGAAGCTGCAGAGCGGCCAGTCCATTCCGCAGGTGATCGCCTGGGCGAAGGACGAACTGGAAGGCTTCACGCGCTGATGGCCGGGGCGGGGCGCGACCGCGTTTGAAGCGGCCTGCGTAACGACCCTCCCCGGGCGTTCGACCGGATCGCGATCCGGTCCCAAAGCAACAGGCAGGCCCCCCGGCATTCCGCCGGGGGGCCTGACCGGCGTTGCACACCGGCGGAACGCAACCGCCGGCTCGACCTACGGAAGATGCTGTCACGTCGCGGCGATGCGCCGCCAAAGGGAGAAGTCATGAGCATATCGAAGCGTATGTCGCGCCGCAGGGCGTTGCAGTTGGGGGCGGCAGCGACCGCATTGCCATTGGTTCATATCCGCACGGCCGGCGCCGCCGGGAAAGTGTCGATCGGCTTCTGGGACCATTGGGTTCCTGGCGCCAACGACGCGATGCAGAAGCAGGTGGATGCCTGGGCAGCGAAGAACAAGGTCGAGGTGACGGCCGACTTCATCACCAGCAACAACAGCAAGCTGCAATTGACCGGCGTTGCCGAAGCTCAGGCGGGCACCGGCCACGACGCGTTGGCGTTCTTCAACTGGGACGTTTACAACGTCGCCGACAAACTGGAGCCGGTCGATGACCTGATGAAGGACATCGTCGCCAAGGCCGGCGCGGTGGATCCCACCTGCGAATACCTGGCGAAGGCGAAGGGCCATTGGGTGGCGGTGCCGACGACGTCCGGCACGCAGACCAAGCCGCCCTGCGCGCGGATAAGCTGGTTCAAGAAGCAGGGCCTCGACATCCAGGCGATGTATCCGGCGAAGCCAGAGCACAACGCGCTGCAGGATGGCTGGACCTGGGAAGCGTTTATGAAATACGCGGAACAAGCGCAGAAGGATGGGATGGTTTTCGGGCTCGGCATGGGCGGTGGTGGCAATACCGACGCCACCGACACGCATGGCGCGCTGTTCAAGGCGTTCGGTGCGACGCTGATCGATGCCGAGGGCACCATCCAGCTCAAGTCCGACGCAGTGCACCAGGTGCTGGAATTCGCCCAGAAGCTGGTGAAGTTCTATCCGGACGATGCGGTCAGCTACGATGATGCGTCGAACAACCGCATGCTCATTTCCGGCAAGAGCGCGCTGATCTTCAATCCACCGTCGGCCTGGGCGGTAGCGAAGCGCGATGCGCCGCAGGTTGCCGAGGATTGCTGGACCTTCGCCGCGCCGGCAGGCCCCAAGGGCCGCTTCGTGCCGACGCTTAGCTATTTCTGGGGCGTGTTCAAGTTCAGCCAGAACAAGCCGGCGGCCAAGGAGCTGATCGCTTACCTGATGGAACGTCCGCAGGTGGAGGCGCGCGAAGCCGCGAGCAGCGGCTACGATCTGCCGCCCTATGCCGGCATGCTCGACTTCAAGATCTGGGAAGATGTCGAGCCGCCGAAGGGCACGGTTTACAACTACCCGAACCGGCCTTCGCTCAACCAGAAGGGCAGCCTGGCCGCGGCCGAGGCTTCGCCGGACGTTGCGGTGCAGATCTACAACCGCGCCATCCACAACCAGATGATGGCGCGCCTGAAGCAAGGCCAGACGATCCCACAGGTGATCGCCTGGGCGCAGGACGAGCTGGAGGGCTTCACGCGCTGAACTGAACAGCGAGAAGCCGGCGGCGCGGGTGAAAAACCCGCGCCGGCCAGCCGTCCTTAACGAGGCGGCCAACCGCAATCCCGACAAGGGATGCAACAAGGGAGACTGAAGTCCATGACGCAAAAATCCACGCGATTCACGCGGCGCTCGGCGTTGAAGCTGGGCGTGGCGGCCACCGCGCTGCCGTTGGTGCACATCCGCACCGCGGGGGCGGCCGGCAAGGTGTCGATCGGCTTCTGGGACCACTGGGTGCCCGGCGGCAACGACATCATGCAAAAGCAGGTCAACGCCTGGGCGGAGCAAAACAAGGTCGAGGTCAACGCCGACTTCATCACCGGCAACGGGTTCAAGCTGCAGACCACCGGCGTCGCGGAGTCGACGGCGAAGACCGGGCACGACGCCTATACCTTCTATAACTGGGATGTTTACAACATCCATGATTCGCTGGCGCCGATGGATGACGTGATGCAGCGGCTGCAGGCGGCAAATGGCGACGCCAACGAGACGGCGAAATACCTGGCGTTCCAGAAGGGCCATTGGACCGCGGTGCCGAGCAGTTCCGGCACACAGACCAAGCCGCCCTGTGCGCGGATCGCCTGGTTCAAGCAAAACGGCTTGGATCTGCAAGCAATGTATCCGGCGAAGCCGGGCCATACCGCGATGCAGGACGAGTGGAACTACGACGCGCTACTGAAATATGCCGAGTTGGCGCAGAAGGACAGCATGACTTTCGGCATGGGCCTGGGCGGCGGCAACAACACCGACGGGATCGACCAGGTCGGTGCGATGTTCCATGCCTTCGGCGCCAACCTGATCGACGTTGAGGGCGCGCTCCATCTCGACTCCCCGGAGGTCATGCAGTGCCTGGAATATGCGCAGAAGCTGGTGAAGTTCCTGCCGGATGACGCGGTGAGCTATGATGACGCGTCGAACAACCGGGCGCTGATCTCCGGCAAGAGCGCACTGATTTTCAATCCGCCCTCGGCCTGGGCGGTGGCGAAGCGCGATGCGCCGCAGGTGGCGGAGGATTGCTGGACCTTCTCCGCGCCGACCGGACCAAAGGGCCGCTTCGTGCCGACCGCGACCTTCTTCTGGGGCGTGTGGGGTTTCAGCAAGAACCAGACGGCGGCGAAGGAACTGGTCGAGTACCTGATGCAGCGGCCGCAGATCGAAGAGCGTGACAATGGGGTGGCCGGGTATGACATCCCGCCGTTCGAGAAGCTGAACGACTTCAAGATCTGGGAGGATGTCGAGCCGCCGAAGGGCACGGTGTACAATTACCCGATCCGCCCCTGGCACAACGCCAGGCCGAGCCTCACCGCGTCCGAGGCGGCGCCGGATGTCGCGGTGCAGATCTATAACCGCGCGGTGCACAACCAGATGCTGGCGAGGATGAAGAACGGCCAGCCGATCAAGCAGGTGGTTGCCTGGGCGAAAGACGAAATCGAGGGGTATTTGCGCTGAAAGCACGACCTCTCCCGTAGCAGCGGAAGAGAGCCAGCCCCCGGGCGATTGACCCGGGGTCAGGACGCGCCAGCGGCGAAGGTGGGGATCGGGCCGGCACGCAGCTTCCGTAAGCAGCGTACCGAACCGGTCACCCTCGCGGGTCAGCCTCGCTCGCTCGCGTGCGCTGCGTGCCCGCGGCCTCTGCCGGTCCCGCGGAGAGGTTGGATGCCGAGCCGTCCCGCGCGCAACGTGGACCGGGGGTTGACGCGGCGTTGCGTCGGGTGGCGGCGCGGGCTAGTAATCCACAACTAAAAAATCACGCCGGCTGGAACAGTCGTGGGACGGCAGACGTCCTATGGCCAGCGTCGTATGGCCAGTGTTCAATCGGCAGGGTGGCCTCGGGCCGCCACAGGGTCGGCTTCGCGTGGCGCTCCGGGAAATCAGGCCCGGTTGGCGAGGGAGGTGGTGTGCGGGTTTACAAGTGCGCGGCTACACGGCAGGACAGCGCCGCGGCCCCGATGCCGTGGCGTCTTTTGGCGTTCCGCATCCGGGTCGGGCTTACCGCAAGACGCGCCCGGCGGATTCCTCCGGTGGGCGGAATCAGAAGGAATGCCGTTTCGTGACCATGACGAACCCCTCGGGGACGAACGCCGGGCGGATGACCCGCCGCAAAGCACTTAAACTGGGGGCCGCTGCCACTGCGCTTCCGTTGGTGCATATCCGCACCGGCCACGCCGCAGGCAAGCTCGCGGTCGGTTTCTGGGACCATTGGGTGCCCGCCGGCAACGACATCATGAAAAAGCAGGTCGCTGCCTTCGCGGCCAAGAACCAGGTCGAGATCCAGTCGGACTTCATCACCTCGGTCGGCCAGAAGAACCTGCTCACCATCGCTGCCGAGGCGCAGGCAAAAACTGGCCACGACATTCAGGCGTTCCCCACGTGGGAAGTGCAGAACAACGCGTCGTCGCTGGAACCGGTGGACGACGTGATGGCGCGGCTGTCGAAGCAATACGGCGCCACCGATGACGTTTGCGACTACCTTGGCAAGGTGAAGGGCCACTGGATGGCGGTGCCGACCAGTTCGGGCACCCAGTACAAAGGCCCCTGCGCCCGCATCAGCGTGCTGAAGGACAAGGCCGGCATCGACGTGCAGGCGATGTACCCCGCCAAGCCAGGCCACACGAAAGCGTCCGATAACTGGACCTGGGATACCCTCCTCGCGGCCGCCGAGGCCTGCGCCAAGGCGAAGATGCCGTTCGCCATCGGCCTGGGCCAGACATCGGACTCCGTCGATACCGCCGGTGCCCTGTTCGCCTCGTTCGGCGCCGAACTGATAGACAAGGACGGCAATGTCCAGTTGAAGTCGGACAAGGTCCGCCAGGCGCTGGAATTCGGCGCCAAGCTGGTGAAGGTGCTGCCGCAGGACGCGGTCAGTTACGACGACGCTTCGAACAACCGCGCGCTGATCTCCGGCCAGAGCGCGCTGATCTGGAACCCGCCCTCCGCCTGGGCGGTGGCGGAGCGCGACGCTCCAAAAGTGGCAACCGATTGCTGGACGTTTCCCGCCTGCGCCGGCCCGGCCGGGCGCTTCACGCCCTATCTGCCGTTTTTCTGGGGCGTCTGGGGGTTCAGCAAGAACAAGACCGCGGCCAAGGAGCTGATCGAATACCTGATGCAGCGCGACAATGTCGAAGCACGCTGCAATGCGGTGGTCGGCTACGATGTGCCGCCATTCGATTCGATGCACGACTTCAAGGTGTGGGAAGAGGTGGAGCCGCCGCCGGGAACCGTGTACAACTACCCGATCCGGCCGTTCCACAACGCGAAGCCGCACATCGCTGCCTCCCCGGCGCCGCCCGACATCGCGGTGCAGATTTACAATCGCGGGACGATGCCGACGATGTTGGCGAAGCTGCAGAGCGGCCAGACGGTGGACCAGGTGATTGCCTGGGCGTCGGACGAGTTGGAAGGATTCACCCGCTAGTCCGGGTGGGACGGCGCCGGGCGCAAGACCCGGCCCGCCCTCCAACGGTAGCGGAAGGGAGGTAAAACGATGGCTGATGGCACGAGCGTTCCGGTTGGCGTGATGTCGCCCGCGGGCGCTGTCGCGCGGCCGCGCAGCAGCATGAAGAAATTGGCCCAACAGAAGTCGACCACGGCTTTCCTGTTGTGCCTGCCGCTGATTCTGCTGGTCGCCGCATTCGTGGTCTATCCGGCGTTCTACGCGATCTATCTGAGCATGCTGAACAAGAAGATGACCGCCTTCGTCGGGCTGGGCAATTTCGCCTTCCTGCTGAAGCGGCACACCTTCCAGCTCGTCATCTTCCAAAGCTGCCTGTTCGCCATCACCGCGGTTGTCTTCAAGGCGTTGCTCGGCTTCATCCTGGCCCACCTGATGCACAATCTGTCCGGCAAGAACCAGCGGATCTGGCGCGGTATGCTGCTGGTGCCCTGGGTCATCCCGCTGGCGCTGTCCACCCTGACCTGGTGGTGGATGTTCGACCCGTCTTATTCGGCGTTCAACTGGATCCTCAATCGGCTCGGCTTCGCCAGCGTACCCTGGCTGGGCGTGGGCTGGATCGCGCGCTTCTGCACCATCACGGTGAATATCTGGTTCGGCACGCCGTTCTTCATGATCATGTATCTCGCCGCCCTGAAGTCGGTGCCGGAGCAATTGTATGAAGCCGCGGCGATCGACGGCGCGGGGACGGTGCAGAAGCTGTTCTTCGTCACCCTGCCGATGATGCGCAACATCATCGCCATCACCGTGCTGTTCTCCCTGATCGTCACCTTCGCCGACTTCGACATCGTGCGCATCCTGACCTCCGGCGGGCCGCAGGACATGACGCATGTGTTCGCCACCTACGCGTTCCAGATCGGCATCCAGTCGGGCGACATTCCGCTCGGCGCGGCTGACAGCCTGTTCATGTTCCCGATCCTCGCCTTCGCCGCGTTCTTCGTGCTGCGCGGCGTGACGCGGCGCACCAAGGAGATCGCGGCATGAGCGCGACGGCACTCGGCACTGCGCAAAGCCGGCATCTCGCGCGCCGCCATAGCCTGCACCGGCAGCGCCAGTGGGCGCTGTGGGGCAGCTACATCGCACTGGCGGTGTTCGTGGTGATCTTCCTGGCGCCGCCGTTCTACACGGTGATGACCAGCCTTAAATCGTCGGCGGAGATCTCCTCGGAGTCGGGCAATCCGTGGTACGCGCACCACCCGACGCTGGCGAATTTCTGGTACCTGATCACCTACCCGAACTTCCAGACCTACTACCTGAATTCGGTGATCGTGACGGTGCTGACGGTCAGCATCAGCATGGTGATCTCGGTGCTGGCGGCGTTCAGCCTGGCGCGGATGGGGTTCTGGGGCAGCCAGACACTGTCCACCAGCGTGTTCCTGACCTACCTGATCCCGCCGTCTCTGCT
>DATHNI010000371.1:0-2735 GCA_035486135.1 Acetobacteraceae bacterium | reverse complement strand
CGGCGGCGCGCGTCCAACGAGCCTGCGGCACCGGCTCCGAACGTTTCGCAGTGCTGCTGGCCGGGCATGGCTCGGCGCGCGCGCCCGGCCGCCCGATGGCGCTGCACCGCCACGCCGAGGCGCTGACCGCGTCCGGACATTTTGCCCAGGTGCGCGCTGCGTTTCTGGAGGAACCGCCGCTGCTGGCGGACGCCCTGCGCGCGTGGCGCACATTGCCGGTCGCCATGCTGGGATTTTTCGCCGGCGACGGAGGCCATGTGCGCGAGGACCTGCCGGCCTTGCTTTCAGCAGACCGTGCGGCACGTGGCGAGGCAGGCGCACCATTGCTCGATCTGGGGGTTATCGGCGACGATCCGGCAATGCCAGAGATCATCCTCGACCAGGTGGCGCGCGACGTTCCGGTCCCGGCGACACCGGGCGGCCGATAGGATGACGGCGCCCCTGCCGCCCAGCCTCTACGCCGATACCGCGCGCCCGGCGCCGCCAACCCCAATGCTCGATGGTGACAAGCGCGTATCCGTCGCGGTGATCGGCGGCGGCTTCACCGGATTGTCCGCGGCACTTCATCTGGCCGAACGGGGCGTTGACGTCGCGGTGCTGGAGGCGAACGAGCCGGGCTGGGGCGCATCCGGGCGGAACGGCGGACAGGTGAACCCCGGCCTGAAGCACGACCCGGACGTGGTGGAACAGGACTTCGGCAGCGATCTCGGCCGCCGCATGGTGGCGCTGTCCGGCAACGCGCCGAACGTCGTGTTCGGCTTGATCCAGCGTCACCAGATCGAGTGCCAGGCGCTGCAATCCGGCACCTTGCGCGCAGCCGTGTCGCAGCGGGCCGCGGCCGGCATCCGCGCCACCGCGGCGCAATGGGCCCGGCGTGACGCGCCCGTCGAACTGCTGGACGCGGCGGCGTTGCGGCAGGTGACCGGCAGCACACGCTACGCCACCGCGGTGCTCGACCGGCGCGGCGGCCAGGTCAATCCGCTCGGCTATGCGCGCGGCCTGGCGCAGGCGGCGATGCAGGCCGGCGCCGCGGTTTTCGGCGGCACGCCGGCGCGGCGCGCACAACGTAATGGCGCGGTGTGGGAGATCACGACGCCCACCAGCACCGTGCGCGCCGAGAAGCTCGTGCTGGCGACCAATGCCTATAGCGACGATCTGTGGCCGGGCCTGCGGCGCAGCGTGGTGCCGGTGTTCAGTGCCATCGTCGCTTCGGAACCGCTGCCCGAGGCGCTGGCGCGCGAGATCATGCCGGCGCGCTCGGTGCTGTACGAAATGGGCAGCGTCACCGTGTATTACCGGCTGGATCGCGATAACCGGCTGCTTATGGGCGGACGCTGCGTGCAGCGCGACATCACCGATCTGCATGAGCTGCGCTATCTGAGCGATTACGCCGTGCGCCTGTGGCCGGCGCTGCGCGGCATTCGCTGGACGCATGCGTGGAGCGGGCAGCTTGCGGTGACGCGCGATCACTATCCGCACATCCACGAACCGCACGACGACGCGCTGGTCTGCCTCGGCTACAACGGCCGAGGCGTTGCGATGAGCACGGCGCTGGGGCCGCAACTGGCGCGCCGCGTCATCGACGGGCGTGCGGCGGAATTCGACATGCCGATCACCACGATGCGGGAAATCCCGTTTCACGCACTGTGGCGTTCCGCGGTGACCGCACGGATGGTGCATGGCCGCGTGCGCGACTGGCTCGGACTTTGATGGCGGAGGGAGAGTAGCGATGTTCGCATATGTTGGCGGCTACACGACGGCGGATCGCGACGGCCGTGGCGACGGCGTGCATGTCTATCGCATCGATGCGCAGACCGGTGCGTGGACGCATCTGCAGCACGTCGGCGGGCTGGCGAATCCGTCGCTGTTCACGCTGCGTGGCGACCATCGCGTGCTGTACTCCGTGCATGGCGGCCGCGATCATCTGACCGCGTTCACCATCGATCCGGAGTCCGGCCATTTGAGGCTGCTGAGCCAGATACCGTCCCAAGGCAACAACCCCGTTGACACCGCGCTGGATTCCGGCGCGCGACACCTGGTGGTCGCGAATTACGGCAGCGGCAGCGTGGCGGTGTTGCCTTTGGAGCCGGACGGGCGGCTGCTGCCGGTGCACCAGGTTTATGAATTGCCTGGCAAGCCGGGGCCGGATCCGGTGCAGCAGGCGTCGTCGCATCCGCACGCGGTGATATTCGATCCAACCGGCGGCTACGTCATCGTGCCCGACAAAGGTTTCGACTGCACCTTCGTGTTTCGCTTCGACGCGGCGACCGGGCGGATCGAGCCAACCGCGCAGGGACCGGTGGCATCGCGCCCGGGCGCCGCGCCGCGGCATTGCATCTTTCATCCGTCACAGCCCGTGCTGTACGTCAACAACGAGCTGGACTCCACCGTCACCGTCTATGGCTGGGACGGTTCGACCGGCGCATTGACGGAAGCGCAGGTGATTTCCACCCTGCCGCCGGAACATGCCGGCAAGAACACCACGGCGGAGATCGCCGTCGCACCGGATGGACGGTTTCTGTACGTGTCCAATCGCGGCCGTGATGACATAGCGTTGTTCTCGATTGCCGCCGACGGGCGGCTTGGCTTGCTCGGCAACTCGCCGACGGGCGGCAAGCGACCCCGCTTTTTCACGCTGGACCCGACGGGCGATTTCCTGTTCGCCGCCAACCAGGCGAGCGACGACATCACCGCGTTCCGTGTTAACAAGGCCACGGGTCAGATCACGCCGACCG
>DATHNI010000370.1:0-7632 GCA_035486135.1 Acetobacteraceae bacterium | reverse complement strand
GATCCGGGCATTGATGTGCTCGAACTGGGCATCGCGGTCCGGATGATGGCTTCCCTCACGCGTCTTGTGGTTGGCCTGCAGGCTGAAGCCGAGCCCGGCCAGCAAGCGGCCGACCAGTTTGTGGCTCACCGTGAAGCCGCGCTCGCTCAAAGCTTCCGCCAAGTGGCGTTGGCTCCGGCTAACCCATAGCAACGCCGCCTCCGGGTCACCGCGGATGGCGGAGGTCACCAGGTCCTGCAATGCCGCCAGCAGGCCAGGTTGTTTCATCGTCGCCGGTTTGCGTCCCGCGCCGGGACGGCGCACCCGACTGGGCTGGTCATCATGGCGCTTGGTCAGCTCGGCCAACCCGCGGCCGATTGTGCTGCGGGCCACGCCGGTGGCCACCGAAGCCGCGGCTATGCCGCCATAACCCGCCGCCTTCGCCTCGCTGGCCGCAACCAACCGGCGCGCCCGCTCGTCAAGAAACGGCGATAGGGTGGCAAACCGAGACCGGATGGCTGCAACGTCGATCACCGGCCGATGCTAGCGCCCCGTCAGGCCGCGCCGCATCCGCCTTCATGGATTCGTTCCTTGCGAATTCAGCCCCGTCCCGATTCTTTCGTGACGCGATTCGGCTATTTCGTCCTAAGCCCTAAGGCAAGCAAGACTCAACACAGAAAGAAGCTTTAGCCACAGATTTTTACAGAACGTAAATAGACTGTGTTCCAGTTTGGAGATGGCAGCCGAACTAGAATTGCTTTCTGTGAAAATCTGTGGCTAAAGCTTCTTTCTGTTAAATCCGTGTTGAGTCTTTGCTTTTTTCCTTTCGTAACCGCCCGGAGGGATCAGGTGGTGACCGCCAGGCGAGGCGGCCGCCAAGTGCCAGGGTCCCTCGCGCCAGATCGTCCGTCATTGACGGACCCTGGCCGCGTGGCCGAAGCTTGGGGCTATCGGGACGGGTCACACAGGAGCCATCAATGCCACTTGAATCGATCGCCACCAGCGAATTGCATACCGCGGACACAGCCTGGCAGGCGCGCGTGGACCTGGCGGCGGCGCACCGGCTGGCGGTGATGCACGGCCTGCACGAGGGCATCTTCAACCACCTCACCCTGCGCGTGCCCGGCGCGACGGATCGTTATTACCAAATTCCGTTCGGCCTGCACTGGTCGGAAGTCACCGCGAGCTGCTTCATGGAAGTGGACTATGACGGCGTGCGGCGCTCCGGCGAGGGCGAGATCGAGCAATCCTGCTACTGCATCCACGCGCCGATGCATCGCGACCTGCCGCAGGCCGCGGCGGTGTTCCACACGCACATGCCGCATGCCAGCGCGCTGGCTCGGCTGGAGGATCCGCGCATCCTGCCGATCGGCCAGACCGAGCTCGGCACGATGATGGATGTGGTTTACGACGACACCTATACCGGCCCGGCCTTCGATCCGGCCGAGGGCACGCGGCTGGCCGGGCTGACCGGCGACAAGACGGTGCTGATGATGGCCAATCATGGTGTGGCAACGCTCGGGCGTAGCGTGGCGGAGGCGTATGACCGGCTGTACTACCTCGAGCGGACCGCGCAGGTGCAGCTTTACGCCATGTGGACCGGGCGGCAGTTGCGCTACCTGCCTAAGGCGGTGGTCGAGAGCTCGTGGCGGGAATTCGCCACGCCGCGGGACTACGGCGGACGGCCGGCGTGCGAGTGGCACTTCGCCGCGTTGAAGCGGCAGTTGGATCGGAAAGAGCCGGATTACAAGGATTAGAAGGAAACCTCTCCCGCGCTGCGTGCGGAGAGATCGATAAGATAACCTCTCCCGCGGGAGCGGGAGAGGCTTTCATACCCCCAAGTGACTCTTCATCACCGCCGGATCTGCGTGCAGCTCGCCCGGCGTGCCGGTCCACACCACGTGGCCGTTGTTCAGCACATACACCCGATCGGCAAAGCTCAGCGCCGCCACCACATTTTGCTCTACCACCACGATCGTCCGTCCCTGCTGTGCCAGCTCCCGGCTGACCCGCACCAGGTCGCGCACGATCAGCGGCGCCAGGCCCTCGAACGGCTCGTCCAGCAGGATCACCCGAGCATCCCGTATCAATGCCCTTGCGATCGCCAGCATCTGCTGCTCGCCGCCCGACAGCGTGCGGCCGCCGGAACGCCGCCGCTCGGCCAGCCGCGGAAACGCCGCATAGACCCGATCCAGGCTCCAGGCATTCGGTGCGGTCAGCGCGGCGAGGCGAAGGTTCTCCTCCACCGTCAGGCCGCCGAAGATCGCCCGCTCCTCCGGCACAAGCTGCATGCCCATCCGCGCGATCTCGTAGGGCGGCAGGCCGTGGATCGGCTTGCCGCCCAGCCGGATGCTGCCGCTGCCCGGCGCCAGCACGCCCATGATGGTGCGCAACGTCGTGGTCTTGCCCGCGCCATTGCGCCCCAGCAGCGCCACCACCTCGTTCTGTTCCACACGCAACGACACATCGAACAGGATGTGGCTGTCGCCGTAGAAGCTGTTGATCGCCTCGACCTCAAGCAGGCTCATGGACGTCCCGCATGCCTCCGAGATAGGCGTCCTGCACCGCCTGGTTGCGCTGGATCTCGTCCGGCGTGCCGTCGGCCAGCAGCCGGCCTTCGTAAAGGACCGTGATGCGCTCGGCCAGTTCGAAGATCGCATCCATGTCGTGTTCGACAATGACCAGCGTGCGGTCGCGGCCGATCTCGCGGATCAGCGCGCGCGTGCTGACGCGTTCGGCCGGGCTCATGCCGGCCAGCGGCTCATCCAGCAGCAGCACGTTGGGACCGGTGGCGAGCGCCATGCCGATCTCCAGCCGCCGCTTTTCCCCGTAGGCCAGCACATGCGCCGGCAGTTCCGAGCGCACGCCCAGGCCGATGGTGGACAGTGCCGCCTCGACTTGTGCTTCCACCTCGGGGATGCGATCGGCGCGGCGCAGGACGTCCAGCCGGAACGCGCCGCGCCGGCGGGCGAGGGCGGCGATGCGCAGGTTCTCCCGCGCGGTCAGGTCGAGAAACAGCGTGTTGAGCTGATTGCTCTTGCCGATCCCAAGCTGCGCGGCACGGGTGACACCGAGGCCGGTGATGCGGCGGCCGAACAGATGCACCTCGCCTTCGGTGGGGCGCACCTCGTCGAGCAACATCTTGAACAGCGTGCTCTTGCCGGCACCGTTCGGGCCGATCACCGCGTGGATCGAATTCGGCCGCACGGCGAACGAGACGTGGTCCACCGCGCGCAAGCCCCCGTAGTGCTTGGCCAAGCGACGCGACTCAAGCGCCGGAGCGTCCTGGTTCGCGCGCAGCAGCGGCGCGGTCAGCGGCATCGTCGCGTTGACCGGCACGATTGGGTCTAACGCGCCGTCCGGCATGGTGGCGCGGGACGTGCCTTCCGGCGCGATGGCGTGGTACGTGCCTGCCGGCACGATGGCGGCGGACGCGCCGTCCGGCTCCTGGGTCAGCGGAGCCGCGCCGCGCAGCCAGCGATGGCGGATCTCGCCGGCGATGCCGCGGCGCAGGAAGATGACCAGCAGCACGAAGATCAGCCCGAGGATCAGCTTCCACAACGCGCCAACGCCGGGAATGAGTTGCAGGTTGTCGCGCAGCCACAGCCAGACCGCGGCGCCGACGGTGGGCCCGATCAGGGTGCCGACGCCGCCGATCACCGTCTGCACGACAAGCTGGCCGGAGGTGTCGAGCGAGAACGCGTCCGGCGGCATGAAACTCTGGAACACGCCGAGCAATCCGCCCGCCAGGCCGGCGAACATCGCGGCAATGACGAACACCGCCAGTTTGTACAGCGGCACCGCGTGGCCGAGCATGGCGGCGCGCGCGGTATTCTCCTTGATGGCGCGCAGGATGGCGCCGAACGGCGAGGCCACGATGCGGCGGCCGAGCACGAAGCTGGCGAAGAAGAATGCCGCCAGCAGCCAGTACATCGGCGCGCCGGTATGGATGCGGGTGGCGTAGGCACCGAAGCCGATTGTCGGTTCCGGCACGCCGGGAAGGCCGTTCTCGCCGCCGGTATAGTCGCGCAGCGGGCTGAACTCGAGGAAGTACGCCATCTGGCCAAACGCCAGGGTGATCATGGCGAAGTAGATGCCGATGCGGCGCACCGCGAACCAGCCGACCAGCAGGCCAAAGACGCCGGCCGCGATCGTGCCGACGGCGAGGGCCAGCCAGACGCTGGCGATGATGTTGTTCAGCAGCAGCCAGACCGCGACGAAGCCTCCGGTGCCGTAGAAGGCGGCCTGGCCGAACGACAGTAGGCCGGTCCAGCCGAACAACAGGTCGAAGCCGATGCCCAGGATGCCCCAGTCGAGCGTGCGCTCCATGAAGTCGAACGAGCCGCCCAGATGGGGGAAGACGAACGGCATCGCTGCGAGCGCGATGGCGAGGACGATCTCGGGGAGGAAGGGGACGCGGATCACTTACTTAACCTCTCCCGCTGCGCGGGAGAGGTCGATGGCGCGCAGCGCCGAGGGTGAGGGTGATCGGGTCGGCACGCAGCCAGTCGGCGCGTAGCACGAAAGTGGTTCGGGGCGACCCGATCACCCTCACCCTCGCCGCTGCGCGTCTCGACCTCTCCCGCGCAGCGGGAGAGGTTATTCGACTCCAATCCCCCCTCCCTTTTACGTCCATGCTCATACGCGGCCCTCGGTGCCGAACAGGCCCTGCGGCCGCAGCACGAGCAACAGCGCCATCACCGCGTAGAGCATCACCTCGGAATAGCCGGAGTTGAACGCGCTGGTGATGCTCATGATCTCGCCGGCGATCAGTCCGCCCAGCACCGCGCCGGGAAATGACCCCAGGCCGCCGATGACGATCACCACAAAGGCCTGCACCAGGAACGGCTCGCCCGAGTCGGGCGTCACCGACAGGATCGGTGCGTAGAGCAAACCGGCGAAGCCCGCCGCGGCCACGCCGATGGCGAAGACCAACAGGAAGGTGCGCCGCACGTTGATGCCCAGGATGCCGACCATCCCGGCATCCTCGATCCCGGCGCGCACCACCAGGCCGAGCGACGTGCGATAGAGCACCACATAAAGCGCGAGCAGCGTGGCGGCGACGACGCCGATCAGCTCGAGCCGGTAGGTCGGATAGATCAGGAAGCCCAGCCGGGTGACGCCCTCGCCCCAGGACGGTGTGGGGATGTGCAGCGTGTCGCTGCCGAACAACGCACGCACGGCTTCCACCAAGACGATGCCGGTGCCGAAGGTGACCAGGATCTGATCCTCGGGCGGTCGCCGGTAGAACAGCCGCATCACGACGCGCTCGATGACCACGCCGACCAGAAGCATGAACACGACCACCACGGCCAAAGCGAGGAACCACGAACCGGTGGCGTCCAGCACGACATAGGCGACGTAGGCGCCGACCATGAACAGCGCGCCGTGGGCGAAGTTCAGCACCCCCAAAGTGCCGAGGATGATGGTCAGGCCGCTGGCGACCAGGGCCAGCAGCGACCCTAGGGCCAGCCCGTTGAACGCCTGGGACAGCAACAGGGGCAGGCTGGGCATCGCCTCAGTTCGCGGCGGATCGGCGATCGGGACGGCTCCGGCGAGGCCGCCGATCCGGACGCATGCACATGCTTGAACGCTCCTTCCGTGACTCTCGCCGCGCGGCGTTGCCTGCCGCGCGTTCCCTGAGCCGTCCGTTCCATAATCGGCTCCGTGCGTCGCGACAACAGCCAAGCGGTTTTTCGGGGCAACCCGACTTGCGCCGGGGCGAACGTTCCCCTAGCAGACGCCACAGGTCCGTTCGCCGAGCCCGGACCATCGGCGTTTGTCAAAAGGCAAACGGACGCAAAGACGGCAATGACCAAAGAACACGAGGGGAGAAGTCCGGATGAGCAAGAAATTCCACGAGTCACGTGCGGCGTCGCGCCGCGAGGTGTTGCTGGCGGGCGCCGGGCTGGTAGGGGGTGCGCTGCTGCCCGCCCTGCCGCACGCTGCCCTGGCGGCCGAGGATCATCCGCCGGTCGGCACCTGGCCGGCCGGTGTGTCGGGCTCTTCGGTGTTCGTCGGCGTCTCGCTGCCGCGCACCGGCACCTACGCGGTGCAGGGCGAGGACGAACTCAAGGGCGTCGAGCTGGCGCTAGAGCACATCAACAGTGGCGACCCGCTGATGCGCAAGATCGCCACCGGCCTGACCAAGGGATTGCTTGGCAAGCAGATAGAGCATGGCGTGGCGGATTCCGAGGCCAAGCCGAACACCGCGGTGCAGAACGGCACCAAGTTCATCAACGACAACAAGGCGATCCTGCTGGTCGGTTGCGTGTCGTCGGCCGAAGCGGTGGCGATGAACAAGCTGGCCCAGCGTGAGCATGTGATCTACCTGCCGTTGCTGAGCGGGTCGAACGACACCACCGGCAAGGACTGCGTGCGCTACTCGTTCCGCCAGTGCTTCTATGCCCAGACCGCCGCGGCGGCGCTGACGCCGATCATCGTCAAGCAGCTTGGCAAGAACAAAAAGATCGCGTTCCTGACGCCCGACTATACCTATGGCCACACGGTGCGGCAGTCGTTCGAGACGGCTACCAAGGAGCAAGGCGGCTGGACCGTGGCGACCAACCAGGTCTGCCCGCTGGGCGCGTCGGACTACAGCTCGTATCTGCTCAACATCGCTAACAGCGGCGCCGACGTCTTCATCAACATCAATTTCGGCAACGACGCAGTGCAGTCGATCAAGCAGGCGAAGCAATTCGGCGTTCTGGACAAGACGACGCTGGTGGTGGCGTACAACACGCCATTCCTGGCGCGCGATGTCGGGTCCGACCTGATGCAGGGCGTCTATGCTTCGACCGATTTCTGGTGGACGCTGGAAGACAAGTATCCGCTGGCCAAGGAATTCGTGGCGGCGTTCGAGAAGAAGTACAACTACAAGCCGGAGTGGAGCGCCAACTCCGGCTACATGTCCCTCGCGCTGTGGGCCGACGCGGTGACGCGGGCGGGCAGCTTCTATCCGCCGGATGTCATCAAGGCGTACGAGGCGGGGAAGCCGACCCAGTCCACGGTGGGCGAGGTGCGGTTCCGTCCGGAGGACCACCAGTTGATCCGGCCGGTGATCATCGAGCGCGGCAAGAAGAAGGCCGACATGAAGAATCCGGACGACTACTACGAGATCGTGGAGATCGTTCCGGGCGGGCCGCTGATGCAGGCGCCCGACGCGTTCGGCTGCAAGCTGGGCGATTACACCTGACATTGTGAGGTCGGAGTGGGGCCGGTTCTGTTGGCCGGCCCCGTTTGCTGTTCGTGCTCAACGCTGGCGTGCGTTGCTTACAATGTCGCGCCTCCGTCGATCGCCACTTCCGCACCGGTGATGTAGCCGCTCTCGTCGGAGAGCAGGAACAGGACGAGGCGCGCGACCTCCTCTGCCGTGCCCATGCGCTTCATCGGCACGAGCTGAAGGCGCCGCTGGTTTTGCTCCGGGGTGCGTACGTTCAGCATCTCGGTGTCGATGGGACCGGGGTGCACCGAATTCACCCGGATCTTGCGCGGCGCAAGGTCGATCGCGGCGGCCTTGGTCATGCCGCGCAATGCCCATTTCGTCGCGCTGTAGGCGATCGCTCCCGGCGATCCGCGCAGGCCGGCGACGGACGAGATGTTGACGATGGAGCCGCCTCCCGAGCGTTCCATCAGGGGCACGACGCATTTCAT
>DATHNI010000369.1:0-5834 GCA_035486135.1 Acetobacteraceae bacterium | reverse complement strand
CAAGGACAAGTACGGCCTGTCCTGGCAGATCGTTCCCGCTGGCCTGATGGAGTTGCTGCAGGACAAGGATGCGGCGAAGGCGCAACGCGTCATGCAGGCGATGATGAAGATGGTGAAGCTCGATATTGCCGCGCTGCAGCGGGCCGCGCAGGAGTGATGCCAGGCGCCGGAAACGATTGACACGCACCGTCCCTCAAGCACGGTCCCTCAAGCACCGTCCCTCACGCAGCGTCCCTCGTGTCATGGCCGGCGAAGGCCGGCCACCCACGACTTTTCCTTAGTTGCACGCTGCAAAGTCGTGGGTGGCCGGCCTTCACCGGCCATGACACAGAACGACCCATGACACAGAAAGACACGGGGCGAAGCAACGAACGATCGAAAGGAAACACCAAATGCCGCCACAAACCGAAGCCGCACCGATCGCGGACCGCGAGCTGGTATTGACCCGCCTCATCGATGCGCCACGCGAGAAGCTGTTCCGTGCGTGGACCGACCCAGCCTTGCTCATGCAGTGGTTCGCGCCGCTGCCCTGGACCACGCCGCGCGCGGAACTCGACGTGCGGCCGGGCGGCGCAAGCCTCGTGGTGATGCGCGGTCCCGACGGCCGCGAATTCCCGAACCACGGCGTCTACCTGGAAGTCGTCGAGAACCGGCGCATCGTGTTCACCGATGCCTACACCTCGGCCTGGGAACCGGCGTCGAAGCCGTTCATGACGGTGATCCTCACGTTCGAGGACGAGGGCGGCAAAACCCGCTACACCGCCCGTGTGCGTCATTGGACGGTCGCCGATCGCGAAACGCACGAGAAGATGGGCTTCCACGACGGCTGGGGACGCTGCACCGACCAGCTTGCGGCACTCGTCGCGCGACTCTGAACGCCGTCAACCCGCGCCTCCAGCAGCGTGCCGCCGCCCTCATCCCTAAAGCAGCCTTCATCCCTGGAACAGCAGCAGGATGAAGGCGCCGAACAGGACCAGGTGGACCGTCCCTTGCAGGACGTTGGTGCGCTGGCTGGAGAACGTGACCAGGCTGACCGCCAGAGTCAGCAGCAGCATGACGGTGTTGGCGTTCTGCAAGCCCAACACAAGGCTTTCGCCGTTCAACCGGCCGATCACGAGCATCGCCGGAATGGTCAGGCCGATGGTCGCCAGCACCGAGCCGAGGAAGATGTTCATCGAGCGTTGCAGCCGGTTCGCCGCGGCGGCACGCACCGCGCCCACGGCCTCGGGCGTCGCCACCAGTATTGCGATGATGCAGCCGCCAAGCGCCGCCGGTGCGTCCAGGGTTTGCAGCAACGCTTCGACGGGGTGTGCGAGTTGCTCGGCCAGGTACACCAGCGGCACCATGTAGGCCACCAGCAGGATCGCATGCGTTGCCGGGTGCCGCTCGGTGCTGTGCGGTGCCTCGTGGTGGCCGGCTTCATCCGCGGCATCGAGCGTGAAGTACGCGCGGTGCCGGCTGGTCTGCACCGCCACGAAAGCGGCATAGAGCCCGATCGAGACCAGCGCCACGAAATCCTCCTGCGCCGGCGACAGGGTCGGCCCCGGAGTCGTCATGGTGAAATTCGGCAGCACCAGGCTGAGTACTGTGAGCGGAATGATCACCCCCATATAAGCATTCGCCCCCTGCAAATTGTACACCTGCTCTTTGTGCCTCCAGCCGCCGAACAGCAGCGAGACGCCGACCATGCCGTTGAGCAAGATCATGACGACGGCGAACACCGTGTCGCGGACCAGCGCGGCGTTGTGCGCGCCATGCGTCATCATCGCGGTGATGCTGATCACCTCGATGATCGTCACGGCGAGGGTCAGGATCAGCGTGCCGTATGGCTCGCCCAGGCGGATCGCCAGATGGTCGGCGTGGCGGACGACGCACAGGCCCGCACCCAGGACGGTGAAGAACAGTACGACGAACAGCAGTGCGGTGCCGAGTGGGGCCGGCAACGCGTCTGCCAGGTCCGGGCCGAATCCGAGGAAGATCGCACCGATGCCGATGCTGACGGCGAGAAACCATTCTTCCCGCGCCGCGGTGACCCAGTTTTGCAACATCGGTTTCCTTTGCCGGCCATAACACGCTAGTGCAGGGGGGTATTATCATCACGCCGTGATACGCGCCCAAAGGTGCCGCTAAATCGGGAGCAGGGAGATGCTGTACTGCTGCCATGATCCGGATGTTCGCGATGGCGGGGGCTTCGCGATCAAGCGGACACGGAGTTCCACGAAGTTTGCACGGAGTTTCGCGGAGCAGCGACTTATCGCCGGGAGTCCCTGTGAGGCATCAGGGCCAAAACGCCTGAAGCTGATAGATTTGCTTTCCGTGCAACTCCGTGCCAACTCCCGTGAAACTCCGTGTCCGCTTGATTGCTTTGCTTCAGCCTGCACGCGCGAACCAGCCGCGCAGCCATGGCGGCTCCCGGCTGGACAATCTTCGCGGGCGGCGGCGGATTTGCGGGTTGGCAGTGCAGAGACGGTCTCGCGACCCCCGGTTCCTGTGCCGGCACGATGATATGCTGCAACCCGGACCATCGCTGCTGCGAGGCAACACCCCGCAGCAACCCACCGGCACGGATCAATAGAATCTTCTTTGCGACCTTCGCGTCTCTGGCTTCCTTAGCGATAAATATACCAGCCACCGACAAGTACCTGCGCAGCCAGGTTCGCACCCCCACAATCCGTCCATGCCGGCCGCGTATGTTCTGATCATGAATCGACGCAGTTGCCCGGACAGCGGAACGAGACACTCATAAGACGCCGGCTATCGCGTCCGCTACTCCGCTACGGCCACGACCAGCCCACCGCGTGAAACCCGCAGCACCAGCAGCGATGCCACCAGGCAGGCAAGTCCGCTGGTGATGAACGCCAGCAGGTAGGTGCCGGTGATGTCGCGCACCGCCCCCGCGCCCAGTGCGGCCAGCGCGCCGCCCACCTGATGACCGGCGAAGATCCATGCCACGATCACCGGGGCGTCGCGGCGGCCGAACACCTCGTTGGTCAGCGCGAAGATGGCCGGGCCCGTGGCGACCCAGTCGAGTCCGTAGAACACCGCGAACACCGACAGGCTCAGCGTGTCGAACGGGGTGAACGGCAGGATCACCAGCGACAGGCCGCGCAGGCCGAAATACCAGAACAGCAGCACGCGCGGATTGAAACGGTCGCAGGCCCAACCGGACAGCGTCGAGCCGATCAGGCTGAACACGCCGATCACCGCGAGGAAGCTGGCGCCGTTCACCTCGGGGATGCCGTGGTCGGCGCAGTAGGCGATCAGGTGGGTGTTGATCAGCCCGTTGGTCGAAAACCCGCAGATGCCGAAGCTGATGACCAGCAGCCAGAAGTCGAGCGAACGCGCGCCGCGGCCGAAGGCGGTGAACGCGACCGCGAACGGGTTGCCCTGGCGTGGCGGCGGCTCCCACACCGCGGCCGAGCCGTAGGCTCCCAGCCCGACGGACGCCGGCGATTCGGGCAGCATCAGTGTGACCAGCGGCAGCATGACGCCGACCGCGAGCGTCACCGCGATGGCCACGGCCTGCCACCCATAGCGGCTGGCGAGCCAGGCGATCAGCGGCAGGAAAATGAGCTGGCCGGCGGCGTTGGCGGCGGTCAGCAGCCCCATGGCGAGGCCGGTGCGGCGCGTGAACCAGCGGTTCGCCACCGCGGCGGCAATGCCGACCGCGCCGGCGCCCGAGCCGATGCCGACCATCAATCCCCAGGTGACGAAAAGCTGCCAGGGCGAGGTCATGAAGATCGACAGGAACGTGCCCGCCATCATGATCGCCATGCAACTCAGGATGGTGCGCTTCAGGCCGATCACGTCGATCAGCCCGGTCATGAACGGCCCGGTGGCGCCGAGCAGGATGATGTTGAGCGAGACGGCGCCGGAGATGGTGGCGACGTCCCAGCCGAACGCGCGCTGCAGCGGCACGATCATCACGCCCGGCGCGGCGCGCACGCCGACTCCCGCGAGCATCGACACGAACATGACGGCCAGCACCACCCACGAATAGTGCAGGCGGCCGGAGCATAGCCTGGCGAGGGCCCGGGTGATCACGGACGGTTCTTCCCTTGTGCCGGGAAAGTATAGATGGAACAGGCTGCGGATGGCGACTGGGGCGGCGGCATGGCTGCCCGGCGCTGATCGGCCCGCGGCCTTGCGCAGGGGTGGGCGCAAACCCAACATGACCATCACGCCGACAGCCGAGGCAGCGAAGACCGTGAGCGCGACCGCACCCACCCGCATGACCGCGGATGCGTTCATCGCCTGGGCGATGGAGCAGCCGGAAGGCAAGCACTACGAACTCGTCGCCGGCGAGGTGGTGGCGATGGCGCCCGAGCGCGCGATCCACGGACGCACCAAGTTTCACGTGGCGACCCGGCTTGCCGAAGCAGTCAGGGCGGCCGACCTGGATTGCGAGATGTTTGGCGACGGCATGGCGGTCCGTGTGGATGCCGAGACCGTCTACGAGCCCGGCGCGGTGGTCCGCTGCGGGCCGCGCCTGGACGACAACGCAACCGAGCTTTCCGATCCGGTTATCGTGGTCGAAGCAGTTTCGCCCTCGTCGCACAAGCGCGATTCGGGCAGCAACTGGGGGACTATTTTCGTCTGCCGTCGGTGCGCCACTACCTGATCGTCAAGACCGAACTTCGTGCCGTCATCCACCATGAACGCGATGACGCAGGTACCATCACCACCCGCATCGTCCGCGAGGGCGCGATCCGACTTGTCCCGCCCGGAATAGAGCTGACCATCTTCCCGCCCGGAAGCTGAATGGATCGTCCTGCCTACGCGTTGGCTGGCGCACCGGTCCACACCTCGCGATACAGCGCGACGATCGCCGCCGCATCCGGCACGCGCGGATTGTTGCCGGGGCTGCCCGACGCCAGCGCTTGCTCCGCCATCAGCGCCATCTTGCCGTTCCAGTCCGCCTCCTTGATGCCGTAAGCGGAGGGGGTCGGCACCGACAGTTCCTTGTTCAGCGCTTCCAGGCCGGTGACCAGTTTCGCCGCCGCAATGGCGTCCGCATCGCCAGGGGCTGCGAAGCCGACGCGCCGGGCGGCTTCGGCATAGCGCGCCTCGGCGCCCGGCACCGACCAGCGGGTGATCGCCGGCAGCAGCATGGCGTTGGACAGCCCGTGCGGCACATGGAAATGCGCGCCGATCGGCCGCGACATGCCGTGCACCAGCGCCACGGAGCTGTTGGAGAACGCCAGCCCCGCCTGCGTCGCGCCGAGCATCATGCCCTCGCGCGCAATGGCGTTGCGCGGTTCGGCATAGGCGGTGCGGATGTGCCTGCCGATCAGCTCCATCGCCGACAGCGCGAGCGCATCGGAAAACGGGTTGGCACGCCTGGACACGTACGCCTCCAGCGCGTGGGTAAAACTGTCCACGCCGGTGTCGGCGGTGGTGCGCGGCGGGACAGTGTAGGTGAGTTCGTAATCCACGATCGCCGCCAGCGGCAGCGCGCCGAGGCCGGCGATCAGCATCTTCTCGTCATGTTCCGTGTCGGTGATCACGGTGAAGCGGGTGCACTCGCTGCCGGTGCCGGCGGTGGTCGGGATGGCGATGATCGGCAGCGCCCCGTTGTCGGCGGCGACCGGCGCCTTGTAGTCGCGCATCTTGCCGCCGCCAGGGGACGTGTCAGCGGCGAGGATCGCCATCGCCTTGGCGGTGTCGATCGGCGAGCCGCCGCCGAAGCCGATGAGGCAGTCGTAGCCGTCCCCGGCGCGGAGTTCGGCGACACCGGCCTCGATCACCGTGTCGGTCGGGTCGGAGACGGTGTCGGAGAACACGCGAACGGCGATGCCAGCGGCGGCCAGGGGGTCCAGCGCGCGCTGGATCAG
>DATHNI010000368.1:0-3702 GCA_035486135.1 Acetobacteraceae bacterium | reverse complement strand
GTGGGGGGGAATAAGAAGAATACTCCCCCTCCCCTTGAGGGAGGGGGATGGGGGGAGGGGTGCGAACCCCACTGGTTCGGCGGGGCTCGCACCCCTCCCCCCAACCCCCTCCCTCAAGGGGAGGGGGAGTATTACTTATGCGCGGCTCCGCATCTTCTGTGCGTACACGTTGATGATCAGTGCCACCAGCAGGATCAGCCCGCGGATCAGGATCTTCAGAAAGCTATCGACGTTGACGTGGTCCAGCCCGTTGTTCAGCACGCCCAGCACGAACAACCCGATGATCGTGTTGCCGATGCCGCCCTGGCCGCCGAACAGGCTGGTGCCGCCCACCACCACGGCGGCGATCGAATCCAGCAGGTAGGTATCGAACTCGTTCTGCTGCGCGCTGCCGAAATACGCCACGCCCAACATGCCCGCGATGCCGGAACACACCGCCGAGATGATCATCACCGAGGCGATGATCGCGCGCACGTTGACACCGGAATATTCGGCGGCCTCGCGATTGCCGCCCACCATGTACACATAGCGTCCGAACCGCGTGTAGGTCAGCACGAGGTGCCCCAGCAATAACGCCAGCGCCGCGACGATGACGATCCACGGCAGCGGCCCGATCGACTGGCTGCCCAGCGTGACGATCAGCTTTGGCACTGCGTAGGCGATCTGGCCGCGCACCAGCATGGCCGAAATGCCGGCGCCGATCTGCAGCATCGCCAGCGTCATGATGAAGGACGGGATGCCGATCCGCGTGATGCCGAACGCATTGACCACGCCGAGTGCGAAACACGCCGCCAGCGCCAGCATGATCGCGATGCCACCCGGCAGCGGAATGTTGTCGATGCTGACGCTGGCATCCTGCATGGTGAAGAACGCCACGACGATCCCGGTGGCGTTGGCAATGGCGGCCACGCTGAGGTCGATCTCCGCGCACAGGATTACGAAGGTCAGCCCGACGGCGATGATGCCGGTGACCGAAACCTGGGTCAGGATGTTCCAGACATTGCCGACGGTCGCGAAGGACGGGCTGGCAAGCGAGAAGAACACTACCAGGAAAAGCAGGGTAGCAAACGGCGCGATGTTGCGCAGTTGGCTGCGCAGCCACTCCGCCAGGCGCGTCCTGCCGCTGGCCGCCATCCCGCTCGCCGCCATCTCGCTCGCTTTGTCCGACATCAGCCGACCCCTCATGCCGCCGCCACAACACAACCAAGAAACAGACTCCCCCTCCCCTTGAGGGAGGGGGCTGGGGGGAGGGGTTCGTGCCTCGTCGGACCCCTCCCCCCAACCCCCTCCCTCAAGGGGAGGGGGAGTATCCTTCGCGCCACGCCGTCGCCAGTTTCATCCAGCGCGGGTCGGGCCCGGCCGGTGGCCAACTCGCAATGACAACTCCTCACGCCGCCGCCAGCAGGCGGTCCTTGCTGACGGCCTCAGCGGCAAACTCGTGCACCAGCCGCCCCTTCTGCATGACCAGGATGCGGTCGGCCAGCGACAACACGGTCTCCGGCTCGGTGGACACCACGACGATGCCGATGCCTTGCGCGCGCAGCCCGCGCACGATCTTCATCACGTCGTCCTTGGCGCCGACATCCATGCCGCGCGTCGGCTCGCTCAACACCAGCACACGCGGCAGGTGCGCCAGCCAGCGCGCCAGCGCCACCTTCTGCTGATTGCCGCCGGACAGAGCGCGCAACGGCAGGTCAACGTCGGGCGGCCGGATCGCCAGTTGCGCCGCCTGGCGCCGCGCGATGCCGCGCTCCGCCGACGGCCGCAACAGCAGCGCACCGATCATGCGCAACATGCTGATCGTCACGTTCTTGAACACTTGCTCATGCGCGAACAGCATGCTGCGGCGGCTTTCGGGCACCAGGGCAATGCCGGCCCGGCGCGCCTGCGTCGTGGAGCGCAGCCGCACGCGACGCCCGTCCACCGAGACCTCGCCGCTATCGGCCGGCAGCTTGCCGAACAGGCAATGTGCCAGCTCGAGTTGTCCGCTACCCATGAAGCCGTACACGCCGAGCACCTCGCCGGCGTGCACGCTGAGCGACACGTCGTGAAATGTGCCAGCGCGTGTCAGGCCAGCCGTTTCAAGCACCACCGGTGCGGCGGGAAGGTTCGGCAACCGCCGGTCGCCGGTATAGCTTTCCTCCAGCGCGTCGTGGCCGGCGCCGATCATCCGTTCGATCACCCACGCCTTGTCCACCGCGGCACAGGAATCCGTGGCGACCGCCCGCCCGTTACGAAACACCGTGACTCGATCGCAGATCGCCAGCACGTCATCGAGAAAATGCGAGATGAAAATCAGGCTGTGCCGGGCATCGCGCAACCGGCGCAGCACGCCGAACAGCCGTTCCACCTCCGGCGGCGACAGCGCGGAGGTCGGCTCGTCGAGGATGATGATGCGCGCGCCGGAAAACAGCACGCGCGCCACTTCCACGAGTTGCTGCAGTCCCAGCGACAGCGAGCCCATCTCGGCGCGGGGATCGACGTCGATGCCCAGCCGCGCCAGGTGTTCGCGCGCGCCGCGCCGCATGCCGCGCCAGTCGATGGTGCCGAAGCGGGTGGTCGGCTGCGCGCCGAGATAGACGTTCTCGGCCACCGACAGCGTGCGCACCGGGGAGAGTTCCTGATGCACCATGCCGATGCCGGCCGCACGCGCCTCGCGCGCCGAGGCGAAGCGGCGCGCGGTGCCGTCCAGCGTCAGCGTGCCGTCATAGTCGTGGTGCACGCCGGCGATGATCTTCATCAGCGTCGATTTGCCGGCGCCGTTCTCGCCGACCAGGCCGTGGATCTCGCCGGTTGCCAGCGCGAAATCCACCTGCCGCAGCGCCGCGACGCCCCCGAATGTTTTGGAGATTCCATTGAGTTGCAGCATGGTTCGTCCATTCTTACCTCTCCCGCTGCGCGGGCGAGGTCGAGACGCAAAGCGGCGATCGTGAGGGTGATCGGGTCGCCCTGCTCCAGCTTTCTACGTGCCGGCCCGATCACCCTCACCCTCGGTGCTAACGCACCATCGACCTCTCCCGCTCTCGCGGGAGAGGTTTCGTTGCCTCAAATCAAGAAATGATCCTCCATCCACATCATGCCGGGCGCATTCGCCTTGGTGACCACCGGGCCATCGGCGATGATGTTCTTCGGAATCCCGCCCTCGCCGGTTTTCTCGCCGGCGGTGATCGCGGCGACGCCCGCGATCAGCGCGCCGCCATGGATGCGGCAGGACGGATTGCGCACCGTTGCCAGCATCCGCCCGTCCGTTACCGCGGCCAGCGCCGGCGGCATCGCATCGCAGCCGCCGATCTTGATCGACGTGCGGTCATGCGCCTTCATCACGTTGTACGCCGCGAGCGCCATGTCGTCGTTGTGGAAATACGCCGCGTCGATCTTCGGATACTTGGTCAGCAGCGTTTCCCAGATGCGCGCCACCTTGGTCACGTCCCAATCGGCGGGTTGCGTGTCCAGCACAGTCACCTTCGGATACTTCTTCACGATCGACTGGAAGCCGCGCGCGCGGCCCTGCGCGCCGGTATGGCCCAGCGCGCCCTGCGTCATGATGATGTTGCCCTCGCCGTTGATCGCATCGACCAGCGCCTGGGTCACCGACGCGCCCATGAACTCATTGTCCGGCGCGATGAAGCTGTGCACGTCGATGCTGTCGAGCGGCGCGATCAGCGTATCCATGTCGATCACCGGCGTGCCGGCCTGGATCAT